>CAZPWD010000182.1:0-5360 GCA_964590025.1 uncultured Nitrospira sp. | reverse complement strand
GTCGTTGCGTTGACAACATGGGGACCCAATGTTACCGTCCTCGCCCATGTTGAATCTCCACTTGGTGCGCCTGCGCTGGGCAGTCTTCATTAGCTACGGTTTGCTCGCCGCACCTCTGGCTTATGCCGCCTCTCCTCCGGAGCCCCTCAATATCGTGGTCACGATTCCTGTCTTGAAGGACCTGACCGAACAAGTCGGCGGACCCCACGTGCGGGTCACCTCCCTATTGAGCGGCTATGAAAACGAACATACCTATTCCCCCAAACCGAGTGATCTCGTCGCCGTCAGGAAAGCCCGGCTGCTGTTCGAAGTCGGTATCGGCCTTGAAGTCTGGGTCTCCTCGCTGGTGAAGAATGCCGGCAGCGCATCACTCCGGGTCGTCACTACCTCCAAAGGCATCGCGCTTCTTCGCGACAGGCCAAACCGGGACGGCGCGGCTCATGCCGCCGAAGAGGAGGACCGAGGGAATCCTCACGTATGGATGGACCCGGAGAATGCGACGACGATGATGCGGCATATCACGGAAGCGCTCATTCAGATAGACCCGGCCCATGCAACGGAATACCGAACCAATCAGGCATCCTATCTTCGGAAGCTGGACCACCTTCAAGGGGACTTGAGTGCTCGGATCACACGCCTTGCCGATCGGCGATTCATCGCCCATCACCCTGCCTGGCCATACTTCGCAAGGCGCTTTGGGTTCCAGATCGTCGGGACGATCCAACCGCAATCCGGAAGCGAGCCATCAGCACTCCAGATTCACGCCCTCATCGTGAAGATCAATAAGGAACGGATTAAGGTCGTGGTCTCGGAAATTCAGCTGAGCCAAAAGATTCCCAAGCTGTTGGCCAAGGAAACCGGCGCGCGCGTGGTGGTACTCACCACTCTCCCGGGAGGCCTCCCACACACAGAGACCTATCTCGACATGCTCCGTTATAATGTGCTCCAATTGGCCAACGCACTGGATGCCGCCTAGCGGCTGATAGGCATTGGTTTCAGCGGCTTGGACTGAGAGGATCTCTCACCGACATGGCAAGTCAATCGCCTCCTATCATTCACTTCGATCATGCCACCTTTGGGTTCCCTGGAGTGGTTGCACTGGATGATATCTCGCTCGAGATTCAATCCGGCGAGTTCGTAGGGGTTATCGGGCCCAACGGGTCCGGAAAGACGACTCTCTGCCGCGCGGTTCTCGGTTTGATGGCTCCGCTGAAGGGCCACCTCAAAATTTTTGATTGTGCCTGTGATGAGCTACGCTGTCACCACCGGGCCAGGATCGGCTACCTGCCTCAGAAGGGAGTGGTCGATCGTAACTTTCCCGTCACGGTACTGGAAACCGTCATGATGGGACGGTACGGCACATTAGGTCTGTTCGCGCGGCCATCAGGGAAGGATCGCAAGATCGCGCTGGACGCTCTGGCTCATGTGGGAATGGAGGGGCATCGAGACAGCGCGCTGGGCCACCTCTCTGGAGGACAACAGCAGCGGGTCTTCATCGCCAGAGCGTTGGCCCAGCAACCAGATGTGTTGTTGCTCGACGAGCCGACGACTGGACTGGACATCACGACGCAGCATAATGTCGTCGAGTTGGTGCAGCATCTGCACGAAGAGTTAGGCTTGACAGTCCTCTTGATCACCCATGACATCAATATGATCCGTTCGCGGGTGGACCGGCTCGTGCTCCTCAAGACCCGCCTCTACGCCGCAGGGCCGCCTGCCGATGTCCTGAAGCCGGACATCCTCAGCCAGGTCTACGGGAAAGACCTGGTTATTACAGAAAAAGACCTCGTCATCGTCGAGGACTACCACCATCATCATTGAACCGTGAGGAGTTAGGGGTGAGGCGTAAGGTGAAGGGACAGGAACGAACCACTTTTTCGCGCCTCGCGCCTATATTCTATGCTTGAGCTACTTTCATACGATTTCATGCAACGCTCGCTTCTGGCTGCGGCGTTGGTTGGCGCCCTGTGCTCGACGATCGGTGTCTTCGTCGTGCTACGAGGGCTGGCGTTTATGGGAGCCGGCACGGCACATGCCGCGTTTGCCGGAGTCGCGCTCGGTTATCTCATGGGCTGGCCGCCGCTACTCATGGCCATTCTCTTTGGCCTCGCCACGGTCTGGATCACGGGATGGGTGGAGGAAAAAGGCCGGATGAAGCTGGATGTCTCCATTGGGATTCTCTACACCGCCACCATGGCCCTGGCGATCCTCTTCATCGGCCTGATGAAGACCTATAACGCCGAGGTCTATGGCTACCTCTTCGGAAATGTACTTGCAGTGACCAGTGAGGAACTGCGCACGATTGCCGGATTGAGCATCGTCGTCATCGGTGCGATTGTGCTCTTCTCGAAAGAACTGTACTTTATCGCATTCGACCAAGAAATGGCGGAAGCCTCCGGAGTGCCGGCCCGGCGCATATTTTTCCTCTTGCTGACCCTGGTCGCGCTCACGGTGGTGATATCACTCAAGACCGTCGGTGCGATCCTTGTCTTCGCGATGATCTTGATTCCAGCTTCCACCGCCTACCAACTGACACATAGTCTCTCGACGCTGACCTGGTATTCGGTCCTCATCGGAATCACCTGCTCAGTCGGGGGAGTACTCATCTCCTCTTACTGGGATATCCCCTCCGGTCCTGCCATTGTGCTGCTCGCCACGTTGCTGTTCTTTGTTGCGGTCCTTTTTTCTCCCAAGAAACAGCGGCGTTCCCTTGCCCTCGGTTGATCTCAGTTCCATGTAACGTTGTGCTATGTGAGTCCTTATCCATTTTTTGTGTCGGCTTTTACCCCTGTAGGGCGATAGATACAAAACTGTGTTGGCAATGAGTCATTATTCCACAACCGGAACGGCACCATGACTGCTCCCGAATCGCTCAGTAAATTTGATAGGCTTAAACTTATCTATTGATTGAGCAATTCCGTTCACCAGACCACAATCGATTCAAGGGAAATCGTGGTACTAAACTTGCTGTGCTAGTGCGGAAAGAAAGGATGTCTGTAGCCTATTTACATCATTACATCACGGAGGATTTATTATATGGGTGTCGTTATGGCTCGTTGGGGTTTGGTGGGATTCATCGTGCTAAGCGCGCTTGTCCTAGGCAGCCAAGCAAGAGCGGAAGAATGGAAGATGGAACAGGGCGGAATAGAGCCAGGCAAAGTCGTGCTCGGTATGCGGGCAGGGTTTGCGCCATTGACGCAATCACTCACTGATGAGTTTCCAAGTTCAACGGACGTCGGTCCCCTCGTGAACTTTCAAGCCATGTATAGCCTCAACAAGTGGCTCTTGGCCGGCATGATGCTGGAGTGGGAGCGCCATGGAGTAGATCGAGAACGGCCCTTCCGGGACTTGGGCCATCAAGATACCGTGTCGGTGCTCCCGACCGTTGAAGTCCGTCCCGTTCGGTTTGGCCCGGTCATACCTTACGCGAACATGAGCTTCGGCGTAAACGTCAACAGCTTTGGGGAAAGCAGTGCGATTAGCGGAACTACCATTTCACCCAGCAACACCTTCGCCTGGCGACTCGGCTGGGGCGCCGACTACATGCTCACCAAACAGTTCGCGCTGAACACAGAAATGGCCTACAAGCGTAACGATGGTCACGCCACGATCGACGGGGACCGCGTGAACGATTGGAACGCCTCGTCCTTCGGCTTCCTGTTCGGTGCAAAGATGTTCTTCTAGCCATCACGATATGCTCCTCCCCAACAAGGCAGGATGTCCGGTCACTTCGAACATCCTGCCTTTCTTTTGCGCGGGCGACGACAGCTTGAGGACCTCTTTGAAGTCTTCTCATGCTACTGGACTGTCTTCAGATTGGAGAAAGAGGTTGAAACGTGAACCGGGCTATTCTAGTCGAGTCTGCTTACTGCGGCTCCAGACCATTCCGGTCTGTTCTTTTGAACTAAAGCCGAGCTTTTCGTAAAAGCCCGGCATGCGGGTGCAGAGCCAGAAGAGTTCGACCTTCTTGAGGCGGGGATGGTTCAAGATGCGCTGGACGATATCGGTGCCGACTCCCAGGCCGTGGTAGGCCTTATCGACGATCACATCCCAGATGGTCGCTCGGTAGACATAGTCCGTTAATACCCGTCCAAATCCGATCAGCACGTCACCGTCCCAGGCCATCACGGTCACATCGGTATGGCGCAACATCTCACGTGCGTCCTCAAGGGTCCGTCCTTTGGCCCAAGGCGCTTGCTGGAAGAGGCGGACGAGCTTGGCTGGGTCGAGGTCCTTCTTCTCAACGAAGGTGATGGCGGGCTTGAGGGTTGGAGGCATCTTGTACTAGATTATCTCCCAGTGACAGCAACCAAAATCACGCGGAGTGTACGAGGAACATCATGACAACGCAAGTACGAACCTGCCCTAGGTGCGCGCAGCTGATGTGGCTGAAAGAAGACCAGTACGAACAGGTGGATGAGAAAACCATCCGAGGAAAGTGTCCTCAATGCGGATCGACGGTTCGCTTCAAGCTCGTATCACAAGGCGAAAACGCCGCCGGCCCAAAGATGGGACATTGAACCGGTAAGGGGTAAGGCGTAAGGGGTGAGGGGGTTCGCCTGACGTTTCACGCCTCACGCCTGACGGGTTTGCTACATTCCCCGTCCTGCGCCGTCCAGCTCCGGCTTGTTGCCGGGTAAAATCTTATTCAGGGCAGATCGATACTCGCCTGTGCGCTTCTCATCGATCCGTCCGATTTCGATTTCTTTATCTCGCTGCATCCGTTCCAGATGATCGAGCACCGAGAGGAGCGGCTGGACGGAGCCGAGCAAACGACCAACCTCGAAGGCTTCCAGCGATTCTACAAGTAATTCGTTGAGGCCTCTATAGGGAGTCCCAGCGCTCTGGCTCCGGAACCGAGAGACGATCTCCTCATACTCCTCGACCGCCTCAAACTTGGGCTTCACACCGGTCGGCACCGCCGACAGATGCACAATCGGCGGCAATTTGGCCGCATAAATCTTCAGCTGAGCAACCAATCCACCCATCGCGTCCAACACATCGGCAGTCTGCATGAACTCATCCTTCAAGGCGGCATGGCTGACGCCAAGCTGAAGGGCCTGTCAAGATTTTCGAGCACCGTGAGGAGGCGTGAGACCATCGAGAGCCTGAACCACCTGCTCCATATCGGATGGAAAAGGCTTTGTATACTCCCGAAACTCACCGGTAGAGGGGTGATGGAACCCTAGAGTCCTCGCATGCAGCATCACGCGTGGGATCTCGACGCCTTCTACTGTGCAGACCTTCCTCCCTCCATAGGTCTGATCTCCCAGTACTGGATGGCCCAGGGATGCCAGATGGACGCGGAGCTGGTGAGTCCGGCCTGTGCGTGGGTACAAGAGCACATGGGCGGCCAGTTT
>CAZPWD010000181.1:0-5388 GCA_964590025.1 uncultured Nitrospira sp. | reverse complement strand
GCAAGAAAGTCGATGAGTTCGGCGGTATGTCGTCGGATCGCGTCCCGGTCTTCTCGTGCTGCCGCTTGCTCCAAGGCGGCTCCCATCATACTGATGGCGTCAAACCCGTATCCTCCTCCGTCCCCCTTCATGCGATGACCGATGATATGAATCTGTGCCAGATTATTTTCTTGCAACGCGGTTTCTAGTGTCTGCGCGTCACGTCGACGATTCTCTAGAAATCCGGGAACGATCTCTTCAAGGCCTGGGTCGATGTACAAGGTGATGACGTTCTCGGCGTTTCTGTTCGGTCCCGTGGTCATGAGGTACGCCGTCCTTTACAAGCCTGGAGGACTTCCAGGAGGGTGTGCTTCTTGATGGGTTTGGTTATATGGGCATTGCAGCCGGCCTCGAGAATCTTGACCCCGTCTTCTTTCAGTGCCAGAGCGGTCAAGGCAATCACCTGTGTGGGGGTGAGGTCATGCTCCCGCTCCCAGGTCCGGATCGCTTGTGTGGCCTCATAGCCATCCATTACCGGCATCTGCATGTCCATCAGGATTAGGTCGTAGAAGCCGTTCTTGAATAGCTCCAACGCGATAGCTCCGTGATCCGCGATATCGAGGCGATAGGGAGTCTGCTTCAAATAGGAACGGACCAGCACCTGATTGTCCGGAGAATCTTCTACCAATAAGATCCGAAGTGCCCTGACTTCGATAGGAGGTGTGGGAGCCGCTAACGCTGAATCAGTAGTTTGTCGGATGCCCTTAGTACGGTTGAGAGCGATGCTGATGGTCTGGAGCAGATCCGATTTCCTAATGGGTTTGATCAAATAACCGCCCAGCCCCATGTCGTAGGTGCGGGCGATATCGTCGGCCCAATGGTCAGAGGCCAGCATCACAATCGTCAGGCCCTGGGGAGGGCTGGCCCGTCTGATCTCTTCGGCGACCTGAAACCCATCCATCTCCGGCATGCGACAGTCGAGAAGCAAGAGCTTGTAGGGTCGTGCGGAATCAGCGGCTCGCCGCCATTCAGCGACGGCCTCACGACCGGATACAGTATCCGTCACCTCTGCTCCCAAGGCCGCCAAGGTTTCACGAAGGATCAGGCGGTTGGTGGCATGGTCATCAACCACGAGGGTTCTGACCCCTTGAAGATTGACCTGGACGTTGTCGTGGGTGGGTGCCGGGCTGGATTGCACAGCGAGCTGCACGCAACAATGAAATGTGCTGCCCGCTCCGAGGGTACTCTCCACCCAGATTCGTCCGTTCATGAGCTCGGCTAATTGTCTTGAAATGGTCAGGCCTAAACCGGTTCCCCCATACTTACGCGTCATGGAGACGTGGGCTTGGGTGAAGCTTTCAAAAATGGCAGCAAGCTTGTCGGACGGAATGCCGATCCCTGTATCGCTAACAGAAAATCGAATGGCTCCGGGCGTGGGGAGTTCTGGATCCTGCATGACCCGCACCGTGACGGACCCGCAGTCGGTGAATTTGATCGCGTTGCTGATGAGGTTGATAAGGATCTGGTGTAGGCGGTTGGGGTCTCCGATCACGGCGCAGGGGACGTCAGGCGAAAGGTGGCAGGCGAGTTCGAGGCCTTTTTCATTGGCCCGCATGGCGAGAATCTCGATGGCTTTTTCAACCAAGTCGCTCAAATCAAAGGCGGTTGATTCCAGCTCCAGATGGCCGACCTCGACTTTCGACAGGTCGAGAATGTCGTTGATCAGGCTCAATAGATTTCCGCCGGCGCGGCGGAAAATGCGCAAGTATTTTCGTTGATCGGGGGTCAGATCCGTTTCCCATAGCAGATCTGCCATCCCGATAATCGCATTCATGGGCGTCCGAATCTCGTGGCTCACGCTGGCCAGAAACTCGCTCTTCGCCCGGCTGGCGATTTCCGCCGCTTCCTTGGCAAAGACGAGGGCTTGCTCAGCCTCCCGGCGTTGGTGAACTTCCAGTGCGAGGGTCATAAAGGTGGCCAATGAACTGGAAAAATATACTTCTTCCGTCGTCCAGGATCGCGGTCCACCGACATGTTCGTGACACAACACACCGATGACATGCCCCCTGCGGCGAACCGGCGCATCCAGCATGGCTCCAATTCCGAGTGGGGTCAGATAGGATTGGGAAAATTCCCTGGTCCGGACGTCCGTATGAGCGTCATGGGCAGCAATCGCGTACTCTTCATGTGCGATGGCTTGGAAGTAGGACGGGTAGTCCTGTGCGGCTAGAGTGAAGCCGGTTATGTGCCGGTTCGGGGTCCGCTCATAGAGGTTGAGCAGTTCCATCGCAGTCCCTTGTTCGTTGAATCTCCAAATGCTGGCCCGTTCCACTCCGAGCACCCGGCTTCCCGTTTCGGTGATCATCCGCAACGCCTCTTCGAGATTCCCCGTATATGTAGCATCGTGCTTCGCCAGATCGCACAGCGCAATCTGTTGCTGTTTCAACACGCGCGCCCGCTCGCGTTCGACGTCTTCAAGGTGCTTGCGTTCGGTAATATTTCCCGTGCGACGTCCCTGTTTCCCTGTTGGTTCTGTACGCAAGGAAGAGAGTAATTGCCGTTTTGATGGCTGTGTGGTCCGTGAACGACGGGCAGCCGAAGGCTTTGGTTGTCGTTTGGCCGTGCGATTCGCTCGAATCGGCGACGCTTTCTTAGCCATGGCCGCACCCTCCCTCGCTGTCGATGACATGCACGTCATGTGGAGGGCCCGGGGATGGGAATGAAAGCAAGTTTGCAGAGACAGCCGCGGTGAGCGTTGTGCCGATCACCGTCAGCACATCTCGTCGAGGCCCTGCCATGGTCATGGTGAGGAGGCGGTTAGTCCTTCTGAGAGTGCGGGACGAGAGAGAGTGTGCCGGCTTGTTTAGCCCGATTGCGGCCTTCTTGCTTGGCTTGATAGAGCGCTTGATCCGCCGCCTTGATCAAATCCGTGGGGGAGCTGTTCCGGCTAGGGATCGTACTGGCGAAGCCCGCGCTGATGGTGGTGCAGTCACCATCGGAGTGCGTAATACCGAGGGCCTCAATTCGTTGCCGAAGCGATTCCGCCACCTGTGCCGCTCCGTCCGTACGGGTGCCGGGAAGGACGACCACGAATTCGTCGCCGCCGTACCGAGCGACGAGGTCTCCTGGTCTGTTGACGGCTCCCGAGATAGCGGCGGCAACCTGCCGGAGGCATTCGTCGCCCGACGTATGGCCGAGGGTATCGTTGTAGGATTTGAAACGATCGATGTCGAGCATGATCAGAGAGAGCGGCGTCAATTCGCGAACGGCACGGCGCCATTCCTGGTCCAAGAAGTCGTCAAATTGCCGTCGGTTGGTAATGCCGGTGAGGCCGTCAAGACTGGACAGGCGCAGCAGCATCTGGTTCGCTTCCTGGAGTTGACGCATGACCTCAAGGAGTTCCTGCTCCCGGGCTCGCCGCCGGTCGATTTCGTGGACCAGCCGCAAGACCGACCGGACGCGAGTCAAGAGCTCGATCTTGTTGATGGGTTTCCCGATGTAGTCGAGCGCGCCTGCGGCAAAGGCCAGTTGGAGATCGACGGGATCAGTCTTCACGGTGACCATCATGATGGGCGTGTCACGGAATCGTTCGACCGCCTTGATCTGGCGGCAGGCTTCGATGCCGCTCATCTCCGACATGACGATGTCCATGAGGATCAGGTCGACTCGAGAAGCGGCGCCGTGCTTCCCATCATCGAGTCCAAGCAAACGGAATGCGGCAGAGGCCGAGTCAGCGACCAGGAGATCGTCGTAGCCGGCAGCCGAAAGGATCGACTGAAGCAAGAGGCGGTCGTCCGCCGAATCATCAACGATTAAGATGCCCATGCGCTCTGACTCCAGTGAATACGAGTGGCGTGCCTGAGAAATCGTAGCAGCTAGTCCTGGGAAACTCCAGGATAAAGCTTTTTGACGCAGGGCTGACAGATGCCGTGGCTGAATTCGGCCTCGGAATGTTCGCCGATATATTCCTCCAACTGTTGCCAGAATCCTCCGTCATTGCGGATCTTTTTACAGGATGCGCAGATGGGGATGAGTCCCCTGAGGACTTTGACATCACTCAGCGCTTTCTGCAGCGCATCATTGCTGCGACGGAGCTCCCCTTCACGCGCTTTGCGGCAGTCCATTTCCTTTTTCAGCGCCAGCGCGGAGGAGGCGCGTGCCAGAAGTTCAACGCTGTTCACCGGTTTGGTGATGTAATCATTCGCTCCCGCCGCAAAGGCGGCTTGGAGATTAGAGAGATCGCTTTTCGCCGTGACCATGATGATCGGAATATCGCAAAGATGTGGACGGCTCTTGATCTGACGACAGGCTTCGACTCCGTCCAGCTCCGGCATGAGGATGTCCATCAGAATCAAGTCGATCTGGATGGGCGACTCCTGGCCGTCCATGTCGAGCATGGGGAACGCAGTCTTTGCCGAGTCGGCGCTCAGGAGATCCGTATGGCCGGCCGTCCCAAGGATTGCGCGAAGGAGTACCTGTTGGTCTGGAGAGTCGTCGACGATAAGAATGCCCATGCCGATTCCTGCCAGGCGCTCGCACATGCGGTGCATGCAATCACCTTTCAGTATAGCAGGTGCCGATTGGGCTACTTGAGCTTGGCGCGGACGAGATCGCTGATTTGCTTGCCGTCTACTGGTTGGCCGGCCACACGGACCATTACGGCTTTCATCACCGCGCCCATCTCTTTCAGAGATCGCGCGCCGGTTTCTTGAATGACCGCGTCCACGACGGTGGAGACCTGCTCGGGAGAGAGGGCTTGAGGGAGATAGGATTCGAGAATGGTAATTTCCTGCCGTTCTTTTGCGGCGAGTTCTGCTCGGTTACCTTTTTCAAATTGCTCGACCGATTCCCGGCGTTGCTTGATCATGGTCGTCATCACGCGGCTCATTTCGGCATCGTCGAGATCCTTTTTGATCTCCAATTCCCTGTTCATCACGGCGGCCTTGATCATGCGAATCACGTCCATCCGCAATTGGTCGCGGGCCTTCATGGCCAGTTTCAGATCTTCTGTCAGACGGTCATGCAGCGACATGGAGCCTCAGGGAGTTTAGATGGTGTGTTGGTGACAATACCGCGCCGTCAGGACCCAGTCAATGACGTATCGCACGTACCGGGCGAGGGTGCAGCGGGAGCAGTAGTGTTCTGGTGGTTGAGGGGAGTAAATTAGGTGCGGTGGTGAGTCCTTGAGGCAATGGGGCTTAATGCGGGAGGGACTGCATGTTGATCTATCATGGAATTGTTAAGAGATGGCAGCGAGCCATGGTTACAGGCCTGATGAGTCTGGCGGTGTTCTCGGTCGTCGGGGCCTGCGCCAGCGATGGACCGAAGGGCCCTCCACCGCCGACCGCGGATCAAGTGCGTAGCCATGCAGATCGGGCGTTCGAGAAGCTCAAGCAAGAAGAACAAGAG
>CAZPWD010000180.1:0-5443 GCA_964590025.1 uncultured Nitrospira sp. | reverse complement strand
CCAAAAAGCGCAAGCCGCCAGGCACTCAGGGGCGAGGCGGATCGCGGTATTCTTTTCGTCTCACGGTCTGGCTTCCAACACCAGGTTGAAGGGCGTCTGCGTCGCGCGGCGGAATCGTGTGAGCCCGCCTTTCATGACCACATCTCGCAGCCGTGCCTCCCCTGCTTGGGCACCGAGGGCCGGGCCATTGTACGCCAGGGAAGCGGGTACGCAGATCATCGTCGATGCGGCGTAGAAGACTCTGCCCACGGGATTCAGATTATCTTCCACACGGTCATTTGCGAACGGCTCCACAATCATCCAAGTACCATTCTTTGCGAGCGTTTTATTCACGTGCTTCGCAGCGCCGACAGGATCGCCCATGTCATGCAGACAATCGAAATGGGCTACGAAATCATAGTCCTTGCCGGGATAGTCTGTGGACGTCGCTGCTGCGAAAGTCACGTTCTTCAGGCCTGCCTCCTTGGCCCGTTTTCGTGCCGTCAGGATCGAGGGCTTATGGTAATCGAAGCCGATGAAGGTGGATGTGGGATAGGCCTTCGCCATGATGATGGTGGACGCCCCGAACCCGCAGCCGACATCCGCGACTTTTGCACCTCTCTTGAGCTTTGTCTCCACGCCGTCGAGGGACGGAATCCAATTAGCCACGAGGTTGCCCAGGTAGTTCGGACGGAAGAATCTCTCCGTGCCTTCAAACAATCGGTGATCGTGCTGATCCCACCCGAGGCCCTTGCCAGTCTTGAACCGCTGCTCGATCTTGGGGTTGGCTGAAAATGTGGCCGCGATGACCTGAAACGCACCAGGGAGAAAACAAGGACTACTTTCATCGGCGAGTGCCATCGCCTGTTCTTCAGGTAGGGTGTACCGACCGGTCCCGGCGTCATAGGTCACGTATTCACCTGCCGCCTGATTGCCCAGCCACTCACGGACATACCGTTCGGCTGTCTTTGTCGCCTTTGCGAGTTCAGCCGGTGTGACGGGGCCCGCCTTCGCCATGGCTTTGTAGAGACCGAGCTTGTCGCCAAGGAGCACCATGTTGGCACTCATCGCAGCCCCAATGTCACCGACTGCCTTGCCCATGAATGCGTTCAGCTTGTCCGTATTGACCGCCATGATGCGCCTCCCGTGGAATAATTCGGCGCATTCTTTGCCAGTTGTTCGCGGCTGTCAAGCTGGAACGAATGGAGTAGAATACCGCCTCGAACAGGAATCCGAGGGGGCGAAGGAGGCACCGAACATGAAAGAGTATCGCGTCAAGCAGGACTCACAACTCAACTTGGATACGTGTGACCCTGACGAGACCGGTGAGTATAAGAATACGGATCAAGGCAAAGAGAAGGCAAAGGCCGTTACGGTTCAGTTGATCGGCAGGCTTGGGGAGTTGCAGCAACGCCTCTATGCCAACGGCAACCGCGCGGTGCTCATCGTGTTGCAGGGGATGGATACCAGCGGCAAGGACGGGACGATCAAGCACGTCATGTCTGGTGTGAATCCGCAGGGCTGCAGGGTGGCGACCTTCAAGGCCCCTTCCAATAGCGAACTCGCCCATGACTTTCTCTGGCGCGTTCATCACGAAATGCCGGCCAAGGGCCAGATCGGGATCTTCAACCGATCGCACTACGAAGACGTGCTTATCACGCGGGTCCACAAGATGATCTCAGCCAAAGTGGAGGCCCAACGATTAAGCCAGATCAAAGAGTTTGAAGAATTGCTGGCTGAAAACGGGACCACCATCCTCAAGTTCTTTCTGCACATCTCCAAAAACGAACAGAAAGCGCGGTTGGAAGCGCGCATCCGCGATCCGGAGAAGCGTTGGAAGTTCAGCGAAGGGGATTTGGAAGAACGGAAGCTCTGGGCCGACTATATGAAGGTGTTTGAAGAGGTACTCTCGGCCACCAGCACGAAGCATGCGCCCTGGTATATCGTGCCTGCCAACCGGAAATGGTATCGAAATCTCGTGATCGCCGATCGTGTCGTTGAATCGTTGGAAGACATGAAACTGAAGACACCGCCCGCTCCCGCAGGGGTCAACTTCGATACGTTGAAGATTGTGTAACGAGTCAGTCGCCGCAAGAGTTGCGGACAGGAAATTGTTAGGTGATGTCAGGGCGGATCATGAAGCATTCCTCGTTGGAAATGCGATTCGCCTTCAGACCCATTTCAAATTGGAAGAGGAGGCTGTTTCTTGACACGTTGGGTAGGGCTATATTAGCATGCGCCTCGGACTGATAGGCGCGTAGCTCAGGGGGAGAGCGCTACCTTGACACGGTAGAGGTCGACGGTTCAATACCGTCCGCGCCTACCACCCAGTTGAGGGCATCCGCTTGCCTCTCGTAGGCGGGGTGCCTTTGTTGTTTCTAGTGCTTGGTCGATTTAATGCATGTCATGAAAATTACGCTCAAAAATGGCAGCAGTCGGGATATTCCAGCGGGCCAGACCGTGGGGTTTGCCCTGTCGGCTCTCGGCCTGACGCTTGGGCCGGACATCCTTGCGGCGAAGGTGAATGGCCAGACCGTAGACCTCTCAAGCACTTTGACGGAAGATGCTGAGGTGGCCCCACTGCAGTTCGACAGTGCAGAAGGCCGTGAGGTCTACCGCCATAGCAGTACTCATATTATGGCGCAGGCCGTCAAAGAGGTCTTCCCCACCGCACAACTGACGATCGGCCCGGCCATCGAGGATGGGTTCTTCTATGACTTTGCTTTTGAGCGCCCATTTACCCCGGAAGATCTCGAGAAAATTGAAGCGCGAGCGAAAGACATCATCAAACGAGCCCTTCCTGTGAAACGGGCAGAATTGTCGAAGCAAGAAGCGGTAAAGTTTTTCCAGAAAGGCGGGGAAGCCTACAAGGTTGAGTTGATTCAAGGACTGGCAGATGGGCAGGCCATCTCAGTCTACAGCCAGGGGGAGTTCACCGACCTCTGCCGCGGCCCGCATCTCCCGACGACAGGTCATGTCGGGGCATTCAAGCTCCTGAACACGGCCGGAGCGTACTGGCGCGGCGACGAACGTAACCCCATGCTGCAGCGGATTTATGGGACATCCTTCCCGACCCAGGCGGAACTCGACGCGCATCTCGCGCGGTTAGAAGAGATTAAGCGACGAGACCACCGAAAGGTCGGCAAGGAACTCGACTTGATCTCGATCCAGGATGACATCGGCCCCGGCCTGGTGCTCTGGCATCCGAAGGGCGCGACGATCCGCCTGTTGATTGAGAACTTTTGGCGCGACCAGCATATACAAAACGGGTACGAACTAGTGTACTCCCCCCATATCGCCCGGTTAGATCTCTGGAAAACCAGCGGGCACGTCGACTATTACCGTGACAACATGTTCTCTCCCATGAAGGTTGAAAACAGCGAGTACCAGCTCAAGCCGATGAATTGCCCGTTCCACATCATGATCTACAAGTCGCATCTGCGCAGTTACCGAGACCTCCCCATCCGCTATGGCGAACTCGGAACTGTCTACCGGTATGAACGGACAGGCGTCCTCCACGGTCTATTGCGGGTTCGCGGCTTCACACAGGACGACGCGCACCTGTTCTGCCGGCCGGATCAGATTGAAAGCGAAGTCAGCCAGGTCCTAGACTTCACGTTCTTTATTCTCGGAACCTTCGGGTTCACCGAATTTGAAGTGTACCTCTCGACTAAGCCGGAAAAGTCCGTCGGCTCGGAAGAACGGTGGGCCCAAGCCACGAGCGCACTCGAAGCAGCATTGAAGGGACGAGGAGTCGCCTACCAGATCGATCCTGGCGAAGGCGTCTTCTACGGACCCAAGATCGACATCAAAATCAAAGATGCCTTGGGACGATCCTGGCAATGTTCGACCATTCAAATCGATTTCAATAATCCCGAACGCTTCGATTTAGGCTATATTGCTGAAGACGGCAAAGTTCACCAACCGATCATGATCCATCGGGCTCTGATGGGATCGATCGAGCGGTTCTTTGGTATTCTGATTGAGCACTTCGGTGGCGCCTTCCCAACCTGGCTCGCCCCGGTTCAGGCGATGGTCATGTCCATCACGGACAACCAGGGGCCCTACGTCGCCGAGGTCGTGACCCAACTAAAGGCTGCGGGGTTCCGCGCTGAGGCAGACCTTCGGAATGAAAAAATTGGGCTCAAAATTCGAGAAGCGGAGAAGGCGAAGGTTCCATTTATGTTTGTGGTTGGCGACCGAGAAGTGCAGAGCGGGACTCTGGCCATACGGGGCCGGAGCGGAGCCAACCTCGGCAGCATGACCGTCGCGGGAGCGATCGAGCTGCTCCGTGCGGACCTCAAGGCGGCAGGGCAGCAACATTCACTAACACAATAAGAGGTGTCTTATCGTCCCCAAACTACGAGTTAACCGGGAAATCAGGGTGCGCGAAGTTCGGGTGATCGGTCCAGAGAGCGAACAGCTCGGCATTCTCCTCACGGCGGATGCGTTCAAACAGGCCCAAGAAAATGGCTACGACCTTGTCGAGGTCGCGCCCACGTCCGTGCCTCCCGTGTGCCGCATTATGGACTACGGGAAATACAAGTTCGAGCTGAGCAAAAAGGACCACCAGAACCGGCGCCATCAAAAGTCGACACAGGTGAAGGAAATTAAGTTGCGCCCTCGGACAGATAAGCATGACTTGGAGATCAAGATCCGACAGATTAAGGGGTTTCTGGCCGATGGTAACAAGACCAAAGTCCTCTTGACGTACCGCGGTCGTGAGATGGCGAATCAGGAGATGGGCCGGACACTCATGAATACGGTCATCGCAGAGTTGGGAGAGGCAGGCACGATCGAGTATGCCCCACGCATGGAAGGGCGGAGCTTGATCATGATCGTGGCCCCGAAGTAAGTGGGTCGGCCCGAACGCTATTAACCAAAGGAATCACCGATCATGAAAAGGAAAATGAAAACGCATAGTGGAGCCAAAAAGCGGTTTACCCGCACCGGCTCTGGAAAATTGGTCAGGCGAAAGGCGGGGAAACGCCATATCCTCACCAGCAAGACACAGGATCGAAAGCGCCGATTAAGCGGCACGGTTCTCGTGGATAAGACCAAGATTCAGGCACTCGATCGCTTATTGCCCTACAGCTAAATTAGAATGCACGTATCGCGTTAACCAAAAGGAGTACTGACTCATGCCTCGCGCAAAAGGTGGCCCAAAAACAAGACATCGGCGGAAGAAGCGGCTGAAACTGGCCAAAGGACAGTATGGAGGGAAGAGCCGGCTGTTCCGCACCGCAACAGAATCAGTCGATAAGGGTCAGGCATACGCCTATACCGGACGGAAAAATCGGAAACGGGATTTCCGCGTGTTGTGGATTGCGCGCATCAACGCGGCAGTTCGGGCGCATGGACTGACATATGGCCGGTTTATCAACGCCCTGAAGAAGGCCAATATCCTCTTGGACCGGAAGGTCTTATCCGATATGGCGATCAAGGATGCCACGGGGTTTGAGCA
>CAZPWD010000179.1:0-5451 GCA_964590025.1 uncultured Nitrospira sp. | reverse complement strand
GGGTGTACACCGTCGAAGCTCTCACGGGCTTGGACGGAGTCGGTCGGCGCTCAACCTGAGCGATTCGCAAGAGTCGCACAGGCTGGCTGAACGGGTTCTGAGATGTCATCCGGTTGTTGAAGAGCAGACAGGCTTGGCCCCGGTCTTCTAACTGAAGGCCGGGGCCTTTTGCTTAGTTGCCCGCCTCGTTCTTTACTGCTATATACACCCTGCCAGTCGAAGCCTATGACAGAACTCATTTGGGATGGGAAATCCAAGGATGGAAAGAAACAGGGGCCGGTGCGGATTGCGCTGCCGTTTCAGACCATCGAGACGGTGAACGAGAGCGCACAGGAGCGCCAGCGCAGCCTGGAGCTTTTCTCGGCTGGCCGCGAGCCGGAGTGGCGCAACCGGCTCATCTGGGGCGACAAGAAATACGTCCTACCATCGCTTTTGGATGAATATTCAGGAAAAGTAAATCTCATTTATATTGACCCACCATTTGACACGGGAGCGGATTTTTCTTTCTCCGCAACAATCCCCAACCACCCCGATGCCGATGACGAAACGACGGCATTCACAAAACTGCCTTCGATTCTCGAACAGAAGGCATATCGGGATACATGGGGTCGCGGAGTCGAATCCTATGTACAGTGGTTTTACGAAACCTGTGTCTTCTTGAACGAGCTTCTTGCAGACGGGGGAAGCATCTATGTTCATCTCGACTGGCATATAGGTCACTACGCGAAGGTCGTTCTAGATGAGGTTTTCGGGATTGAATGCTTCGACTCCGAAATCATTTGGAAGAGCACATCGGCACATGCCAACAACAAGACCTACGGCAACATACACCAGACGATTCTTTTTTATATCAAGGGTGGCCGTCCCGACTGTTTCAACACCCCTTACGTGCCATACGAAGACGACTATGTTGAGCAATACTACCGATACAAAGATAACGATGGAAGGCGCTTCATGTCTGGCGACCTAGTGGGACACTCTGGTGTTAACCCGGTGTACGAGTGGCGCGGAATAGTCAGACCGTGGAGATTCCCCAAGCACCGATTGGATGAGCTTGATGCGTCAGGCAAGATTTTTTGGACGAGGAACAAATTCCCCCGGTTGAAGAGATACTTGGATGAGGCGAAAGGTATGCCCGCGCAGTCCATTTGGACTGACAAAGAAACACAGTACATCGTTTCTTGGTCAACCGAGGGCGTGGGCTACGATACGCAAAAGCCCTTAGGTCTTCTTCGCAGAATTATAGCGGCTTCGTCCAATGAGAACGATTTGGTTCTCGACGCTTTTTGTGGGTCTGGAACCACGCTTGTCGCGGCAGAGCAACTTAACCGGCGTTGGATTGGATGCGATTTGGGGCGGTTCGCCATTCACACTACACGCAAGCGGCTGTTAGATGTCGCGAACCTGAAACCGTTCGTTGTCCAGAACCTCGGCAAGTACGAGCGGCAGGAGTGGCAAGTTGCTCAGTTTCCCACAAACGGTAAGGACCGCCTCGAAGAGCAGCGTGAACGCGAGGCCGCTTATAGGAATTTCATCCTTGATCTGTACCACGCGAAGTCTATCTGTGGGCACACCTGGCTCCACGGCGCAAAGGGCGGGCGCATGGTGCACGTCGGGGCTGTAGATGCGCCGGTCACCCTAGCCGATGTGAAGGCAATTGCCCGTGAAACCTGGAAGGCCATAGGTACGGGCAAGGACGCGCCCGAGAAAGCAGGAGTGGACATCCTGGGCTGGGAGTTTGCCTTTGAGGTCAACGAGCTGGCAAAACAGGTTGCGGCGGAATCGCGCGTGGACGTGGCTTTTAAGAAGATTCCGCGCGAGGTGCTGGAAAAGAAGGCGGTCGAACAGGGTGACGTGAAGTTTTTTGAGCTTGGCGCGTTGTCTGTGGACGTGAAACAGAAAGGGCGTGAAGTTTCGCTGAAGCTGACCGACTTCGTTATTCCCACCGATGACATACCCGAAGAGGCGCGCAAGGCAATCAAGCACTGGAGCCAGCTCATAGACTACTGGGCGGTGGATTGGGACTACAAGGGTGACACCTTCCACAACCAGTGGCAGTCCTATCGGACACGCAAAGAACCAAAGATAAGTCTTGATGTCAGTTACTTGTATTCGCACGCCGGTAAGTACACGGTTGTCGTCAAAGTGATCGACATACTGGGGAACGACACGACGAAGACAATGGAAGTGAACGTGAAGTAGGCGAAGGAGAGATTCCTCGCTTCGCTCAGAATGACACCAAAGGCGTAAGGCCGATGCCCCGGAAAAAAAGACAGGCTGCTTCGCCCTCACAGACCGAGCTTTTGGACATCACGGCTCGGCTGCGCACGGGAGCGTGCGTTCCGGCGCTGCGCGAGGCAGTGAAGGCGTGGAAGGCGGGTGGGTACAAGGGCGTAACAGGCACGACACGCATCCTCTTGAATTATTGGTTCCACACAGATCACAGACTCCGAACGGGACAGCCTTTCAAGTACCACGCCTCCCAGCAGGAGGCCATCGAGACCCTGATCTTTGTGTGGGAGTACGAGAAGGTGCGCACCCGGAAGGCGCTGCTGGAGCGGTACGCCCAAGACCTGCGCGACTTGCGGTTGCCGGCCTATGACGACTTCGCCCGGTACTGCATTAAGATGGCAACCGGCAGCGGCAAGACGAAAGTGATGGCTTTGGCCGTTGCCTGGCAGTTCCTGAACGCCATCCGCGAGCCAGATGAAATCGCCTGCGACTACGCCAAGACTTTCTTAATTCTCGCGCCGAACGTAATCGTTCTGGAGCGTTTGAAAACAGACTTTGCCAATGAGCGGATTTTCCGTGCCGACCCGATCATTCCCAGGGAATTCGAGATCTTTCGGGACTTTGGCTGTGTGATGCGCGGAGAGGCCGAAAGGGCCCATTCCGAAGGAACCTTGTTCCTGACAAATATCCAGCAATTCTACGAGCGCCTGGACCGTGCCGCCGAGGACGAGCCGGACGAGATGACACAGATGTTGGGTTCCAAGCCGCCCACAAAGAAGCTGGAGATCACCGATTTCGGAGATCGCATCGCGCTGCGCACGGGGAATCTGCTGGTCATCAACGACGAAGCCCACCACACCCACGACGAGGAGAATGAGTGGAACAAGGTCATTCGTCGGCTACATGGTAAGACTCCGATGGCCGCTCAACTTGATTTTTCGGCGACACCGAAATTTCAAAAGGGCGCCATCTTTCCATGGACGATATCGGACTATCCTCTAAAACAGGCAATTGTCGAAGGGATTGTCAAGCGCCCGATGAAAGGCATCGCTCGCATTGAGGAAGCTATATCACAGCACGCTAGCGTCCGCTATCGGGCCTATCTGACTGCCGCGGTCGAGAGATGGAAGGAGTATCGTGACCAACTCCGGCCGCTTCGCAAAAAGCCCGTACTCTTCATCATGATGAACAGCACCGAAGACGCGGACGATGTAGCTGACTGGCTGCACACTCAATACCCCGGCGAATTTGGCGGAAACAAGACGCAAGTCATTCACACCGACAATACGGGGGAGGTGAGCAAGAAAGACCTAGATCCGGCCCGCAAAGCAGTCCGCGAGGTGGACCGTGAGGATAGTCCAATCAATGCCATTGTGAGCGTGTTGATGCTGCGCGAGGGCTGGGATGTGCAAAACGTCACGGTCGTTGTCGGTCTTCGGCCCTATACCGCGAAGGCCCAGATACTGCCCGAGCAGGCAATTGGGCGTGGGCTGCGGCTAATGTTCCGGGAAATGGGCGTGGACTTCACAGAGCGCGTGGACATTATCGGAAACAAGGCCTTTTTGGACTTCGTTGATGAACTTGAGAAGCTCGAAGATCTTAAGCTCGATGTCTTTGAACTTGGCAAAGACAAGCTACGCATTGTCACCATCCTGCCCCTCGAGGATCGCAAGGAGTTTGATATCGGTTTGCCAGTGCTCACACCATCTCTGGTGCGGAAGAAAAGCCTTGCCGAGGAGATTGCTGGCCTGAATGTGATGAGGCTTCAGAGCATCGTACTGCCGATGAGCGAGGACGACCCACGGGCAAAGACCTTCGCCTACGAAGGCTACGATATCATCACGCTGAAGAAGGAAGTAGAGCGGGAGTACACCATCCCGGAGCCCCAAACTGCGCAAGAAGTCATCGGCTACTATGCTCGCCGCATCGCCGAGGCTGTGAAACTGCCAGCGCAGTTTGCGGTTCTGGCCCCGAAGGTTAGAGAGTTTTTCGAACAGAAGGCTTTTGGACACACTGTGGATTTGAGCGATCCTGCAATCGTCAAGGCGATGAGCACCCCTGTAGCGCACTACGTATGCGTGGATGTATTTAAGAAGGCATTGCTTTCGTTGACGATCGCGGAGCAAACGCCGCAACTCCTCGAACCAGCCCGTATGCTTTCCACCTGTCAGCCGTTTCCGTGGTCGCGGCCGGTCTGGGAAGGTCGAAAGTGCATTTTCAACCTGGTGCCCTGCGACAACGATTTTGAGCGGGAATTTGCCAAGTTTCTGGACAACGCCAGCGACGTGCGGGCGTTTGCGAAGCTGCCGCGGGCGTTCGGCTTCGCAATTGAATACACGGACGGCGTGATGAACCTGAGAAATTACGAGCCGGACTTTGTGGCAGTGGACAATGGCGGGGGCCATTGGCTGTTGGAGTCGAAGGGGCAGGAAAACGTCGACGTGCTGCGGAAAGATGCTGCGGCGCTGCGGTGGTGTGAAAATGCGACGAAGCTAACAGGGGCGCAGTGGAATTACGTGAAAGTCGGACAGAAAGAGTTTGAGGCGCTGCAGCCGAGCCGACTGGCGGATTTGTTGGCGTTACAGCCGGTTTTGTTTGAATAAGGAATGCGCGGTACAGACCGTTGCAAACCCGCGAGGGGGAGCGAAGAGCAGGGGTTAGGGAGCAGGGTGTAGGTGGTAGCGGAAGACGGTTGAAGAGCAGGCAGGCGCGGCGCTCCGGAAGAAATTCCGGGGCGTTTTTGTTTTGAGGTGGAAGCGGCCGCTGGCAGGGAAAGCAGTGGCTGGTTTTCAACTTCGTTGCATGCATAGCACTTTGTGTCCAGTACCCGGGGACTAGAAGAATGAAGCCATCTGGCCATCGGGCGCGCGGCTTCAGTAGTGCAGTATGGCTCCTGCAGCGCAATGCAATCCGGCAGTCGTTGAGAGCTGAGGTCCCAGCGAGGTTCGGGCGAAATGGGCCGTATCTTTCCTGAGAAATGGAAGATAGGCCCGGCGGTTGAGCATGCAACTGCACACAATTTCGATCACGCCAAGGAGCCACGTCAACCATGAGTGAAGGCGGCTATGTCCAAGAAAACGTTCTAGTTGGGAGCCCGGGCCCGCTTCAGGGCCTGCCAGAGGTTGAGGTTGTTGCTGAATCCTCGTTCGTTGTCGAAGATGCCGAGCAGGCAGGTGACCTGCCCCTTGAGCAAGCACTCCAAGTGGAGGAGCTCCCTCT
>CAZPWD010000178.1:3699-5487 GCA_964590025.1 uncultured Nitrospira sp. | reverse complement strand
CATGACTGGGAAGATCATCATCGAACGGCTGGAGTTTCAGGGGCGCTGCGGCGTGACTCCGGAGGAGCGACGACGGCCTCAACCGTTGGCGGTGGACTTGGAACTGGAGTGTCAGACTGAACCGGCGGCGACTTCGGATGACATCCACCACACGGTCGACTATGCGCAAGTGGCAGATCGGGCTATCGAGATCGGCGCGACGCAGGATTGCGCGCTGCTGGAAACATTCGCGGAGCGGCTCCTCACCATGCTCTTTGCGGAATTTCCCATCGAACGGGCCAAGATTTGGCTGCGGAAGCTTGCGCCTCCGATGGAGCATGTGACCGGATCGGTGGGCGTGCAACTCGAACGATCACGCCTGGCTCACCAGATTCAGGATGCGGGACCAACTCCGGCTCGGTTTCTGACTCAACAACTCCATCGCTTACCGAAAGGCAAGGTGCTCGACGTCGCGGCTGGGTCTGGACGCAACGCGCTCTATCTCGCCTCGCACGGCTTTCAAGTCGATGCGATAGACCGCGATGAACAGGCCATGGCCCAGCTCGCTGGCACGGCGAAACAACGGAACCTCCCAAATCTCACGGTCCGGACGGTGGACCTCGAACGAACCGTAGATGAACGGCCGGAATTTCCGAAGCAGGAATATGACGTGATCGTCGTGTTCTTCTATCTTCATCGCGCACTATTTCCCGCGCTCATCGAATCGCTGAAGCCGAACGGGGTCTTGATCTACGAAACCTTCACCATCGACAACTACTTGCGCCATCGCCATCCGCGACGATGGGAATTTTGCCTCGCGCACAATGAATTGCTCCGGCTCACGTCCAATCTCCGCGTGCTGTCCTACGACGAAGGCGAACACGACGGCAGCCATGGACCCGGTTCTGTCTTCACCGCGCAACTCGTCGCCCAGCAAGCGGGCCCCAGCAGCCTGCCGCACGAGTCGACATGAGTCGCATCGATCTCCATCTCCATACGACCCACTCCGATGGAAGCCTCTCGCCGGATGAGGTGTTACGGCTCGCCCACAAAGCAAGGGTCACCGCGCTGGCCATTACGGACCACGACATTGTGTCCGGCATTCCCGAAGCCATAGCAGCCGGGGCTGAGCTGGGAATTGAAATCATTCCCGGCGTGGAAATCAGCTCCTGCTTTGGCAATAGTGAGCTCCATATCCTTGGCTATTGCATACACTGGCAAGACCCGGAGCTGAATCAACGCTTGGCCGCCTTGCGCGAGAGTCGGCATAGCCGCAACCCGCAGATCATCGAACGGCTGCGCTCATTGGGGCTGGACGTGACCTACGAAGAAGTGCGGGCTCTGGCCGGCACGGATTCGGTCGGTCGACCGCATATTGCGCGGCTCTTGATGGACAAGAAGTATGTCACGTCCGCCAAAGACGCCTTTGACCGATATCTGGCAGAGGGGCGCCCAGCCTACGTGGCGCGTGAACTGCCCCAACCGGCGGATGCCATTGCCTGGATCAGAGCCGCAGGCGGCGTGGCCGTGCTGGCCCATCCTACCTGGGCCAAGGTGTCTGGAGAAGGGCTGAACACACTCCTGACGACATTGAAAGCCGAAGGCCTCGGAGGCATCGAAGTCCACTACAGTACCCACACGAAACGACAGACGACGGAGTATCTCGACCTGGCCAAGCGGCTGAACGTACTGGTGACCGGTGGAAGCGATTTCCACGGCATCACCAAGCCGGACATCGAAGTTGGTACGGGCCTGGGTGATTTGAAAGTTCCGGAGAGGCTGCTTGAGCCGCTCAAGAAAGCCGCCCTC
>CAZPWD010000178.1:0-3599 GCA_964590025.1 uncultured Nitrospira sp. | reverse complement strand
ACGCTTCACGGGTGTCGAGAGCACCCCTGCTCATTATCCCCCAATTCGTTGACTCTCCCATCCCATCCGCTACACTTTGAGACAGTCACGGACATCCGCAAAGATTCCTATGTCGAAATCCTGGACTTGGATCGCTCCCTATACCTTTGCCATCTTGGCTATGCTCCTGGCCGGCCCCTTGCTGAGCAGCCTGACATTGGTCCAATCTGTCTCGGCCCCGTATCTGCAGCTCAGTGGGCCTCACGCCATTCGATTGGTTGCAACCCTCCTCGCGCTTGCCGTCCTCTGGGTCTTCGCCTTCGCTGCCTCTCAGAAAATCCCAGACAACGGCCGCGGATCAAGCTTTGTCCGCAACCTCGTCCTTCCGCTCACAACCCTTGTCGTCATACTCTTCGCCAACAAAACCTTCAGGACCGTAGGCCTGCCAGTGATCGAACAGGTGGGCTCTTCTCGATTCGCCTCGGGCTATGCAATCGGTCTCGTTGGTTCCGGTCTCTGGCTCACGGCAGCCTGGGTCCTTAACCGGAGTTCGCTACGCGAAGCCTTCGCTCACCCCAGACAGACACGGCGCCAAGAGGCGCAGGCGCTTTCCGAGGATGAGGACACAGGACAAGAAGAAGTGGCAGAGGCTCCGTCAGAACTAACAAGTACAGCCGTCATGTCAACGATCAATGACTACACACCAGGCATGCTCGGGCGCTACAAGGTGTTGAAAGAACTCGGACGCGGAGCAATGGGACTTGTCTACCTGGGGAAAGATCCAACGATCCAGCGCTTCGTGGCCATCAAAACCATGCGACTCGATCACATCGACCACGACGACATGCTACAAGAGGTCAAGGCACGGTTTTTTCGCGAAGCAGAATCCACGGGGCGTCTCTCCCACCCCAACATCGTGACTATCTATGACGCAGGAGAAGAAGACGATTTAGGGTACATCGCGATGGAACTCATCGAGGGAACCCCCCTAAAACAGTGGGCACGGAAACCCAACTTGATGCCGGTCAACGAGGTCCTCCTGACTGTGGCCACCGTCGCAGACGCCCTGGACTATGCCCATCAACAAGGCGTCATCCATCGCGACATCAAGCCGGCTAACATCATGCTCACGAAGGATCGCGTCGTGAAAGTCATGGATTTCGGTATTGCGAAGATGGCCTCGAGCCGCAAGTCACATTCGAATATTGTGGTGGGCACGCCGACGTACATGTCACCGGAACAAATCGCAGGCAAGAAAGTGGACGGTCGGTCGGACATCTTTTCACTCGGCGTCGTACTGTTCGAACTCCTCACGGGGCAGCTGCCGTTTACGGCCGACAACTTGTCGGCCGTGCTGTTCAGCATCGCTCATCATCCGCATCCTGCCATTCAGACCCTGAGGCCGGATCTTCCCCCGATGGTGCAGGAGATCGTGGATCGCGCGTTACAGAAAGAGTTGCCTCACCGCTATCGGCGCGCGGAAGAATTTGCGGACGAGCTCCGTGCCTGTCTGCAGAGTCTCGCGGCGTAAAGGAGGTGTCGTCTGGCCCTCGAACGATTGCATAGCGCCAAATCCGATACCGGCCTTAAACGGCCCCATAACGAGGATCGCTTTGTGGCCGACCCTCTGCTCGGACTCTATGTCGTCTGTGACGGCATGGGCGGCGGCAACGCCGGCGAGATTGCCAGCACCCTCGCAGTCGAGGCGATTCAGGCGCATCTGGCTGAGGCAGCCCTGCACGCAGACCTACCACTGATCGGCCCCTGCAATGCCACAGTGTCTGCACCGGCCAACCGTCTTGCCAGCGCAATTCGTGCAGCGAACGAAGTCGTTCATCGCGAGTCATGGAGCAAGCCTGACTATGCCGGGATGGGTACCACCGTGGTCGCCGCACTGCTTCGTGAGGAGGTGCTCGCCATCGCCCATGTCGGAGACAGCCGGCTCTATCTCGTTCGAAACGGGACAATCCAAGCCCTCACCACAGACCATTCCTGGGTCGCCGAACAGATCCACAAGGGGCTTATCACTCAAGAAGAGGCCGAACGCTCCCCCCGCAGGAACATCGTAACTAAAGCCCTCGGCGTCGAGAGCAGCGTCGACGTGGAACTGATGGAGGTTCCGGTCAAGAGCGGAGACATGCTGTTGTTATGCTCAGACGGACTTACCCGTGGTGTCCACCCGAACGACATTCTTCACATCCTCAGTGGATCGGAAGACCTCCCTGCCATGTCCGATCGCCTCATCGTCATGGCGAATGAAGCCGGCGGCGACGATAACACGACCGTGGTCATCGTGGCCCTGCGGGATGAACTCCAAGTCGGACTGTGGGAGCGGCTGAAAAAACAATTTGTCGCGTAACGAATCACAGGGACCTTGCACAGGAGGGAACACCATGCCTGAGACTCTGCCACAACCAGCCACACTGCTCGTCAAACTTCACGGGCAAGGTGTGCGGCATATCGAACTGACCCTTGAGACATTGACGATCGGTCGGAAGGCCGACAATACCCTCGTGATCGAAGATCCCGCCGTCTCGGGGCATCATGCGCGAATTGTGAAGATTCAGGCCGTCTTCTTTCTCGAAGACTTGAACAGCACCAACGGCACCGCCATCAATGGCCTGCCAATCACGCGCCGCCAACTTCGTGACGCGGACGTGATCACCATCGGCCTACACCGGCTCGTCTTCCAAGAGATTGCGACGTCCAGTACGGCGGTGCCGGCCCCATTTGTCGATCTGGAACGAACCACGGTGCTCAGAGGAACGGACCGTATACCCGACGGACCGACGCTCACTGCCAAGGTCCTGATTGTTGCTGGGAAAACTGATCGCGTGGAATACCCACTCACCAAACAGGTGAATGTCATTGGGTCACAAGACGGAGCGGTCATTCGGTTGACCGGTTGGTTTGCCCCAAAATCTGCGGCGACGATCGCCCGACGAGGCCACAGCTACTCCATCAGCCCTTCTCAGGGCACGAAGTCTCTGCTCGTCAACGGCACGGACGTTGTGGGACAGCAGGACCTGAAGGATGGGGACCAGATCAAGGTGGCGGGCGTGAAGCTGACGTTCTGTCTGCTTTCAGGAGCCAAGAGCACCGCTCGCTAACGCCCATAGGACTATTTGAAGAAGAGCGTGCCCTTCGGAAGGGTCTGGTAGCATCGGTCGGAAACCTCCTGGCCATGCGATTGGAGACACTCGAGGATCTGCCCGCTCCCAGGTTTGACTGCTCTGCAGAATCGTTTGACATCCTCCTCGCACGCCGCCATCAATCGACTTCGATCTTCCTTCCACTTCACAAACCGCTCGTGCAACTGGCTTTGGCACAGCGGCGGAAGCTGTTTAGCACGCTGTTGCAAACAGCGCGTCCGGACAGAACCGTCCGGAGAGTCGGGGCACAATTGTTCGATCTCGGCTTCGCACTTCAGCCTGGTAGCCTGCAGCGCAAGAGGATCCAACCGCGTCACAACCGGAGCTTCAACACTTGAGTCGGGCGACCGATCATCGTCCGGCATTGACCTTGCGGCCTCTGAAGGCAGCGGAGGAGAGGTGGGAATTGTTAAGTCCAGCGTGGGTGGCGCAGACAGAGGAGACGAAGAACGTGCTGCCTGACGAGTC
>CAZPWD010000177.1:0-5503 GCA_964590025.1 uncultured Nitrospira sp. | reverse complement strand
CACTGGTCCGCATATCTGTGGCAACAGGAGCGGACCACACAGGATGCTCAAAAAGTCCGTTCAGCAAGGCCGCAGCGAGCGAAGAGGCGAGGCGTACGCTTCGGTACGTTGAGCCTCTGAGCGAAGCGAGAACGAAGCTGGCGGACTTTTTCAGCATCCTGTGCTAGATGGTGCAGGAGACGGTATAGTCACTGCGTAGATTGGTAATCGTCGGTGCTGGCCCGCAGAGGCGGCAGGCCGGGTCTTTGGGACGGCGGACTTTTCTGAATTTCATCTCCAGGGCGTCATAGATTAGCAGGCGGTCGGCCAGGGTTTCGCCAATGCCGAGAATTTCCTTGATCGCTTCCGACGCTTGAAGAATGCCCATAGTCCCAGCGAGGGCTCCTAAGACGCCGGCTTCTTGGCAATTCGGAACGAGTCCAGCCGGTGGTGGCTCCGGGTAGAGGCAGCGGTAGCAGGGATAGCCGGCATGGGGCTTGATCGTCGTCAGTTGGCCTTCAAAGCGGAACATGCTGGCAGAAATGAGCGTCTTCTTTGCAAAGAAGCAGGCGTCGTTCACGAGAAAGCGCGTTGCAAAGTTGTCAGATCCGTCCAGCACGATGTCATATTGGGACACAATTGGAAGAATATTGTCGCTGTCGACGTTCTGGTGATACGGCTTGATCGTAACCTCCGGGTTGATCGCCGATAGGGTTGTGCGACCAGACTCCACTTTCGGCAGGCCCACCGTGGCCGTGGAGTGTAGGATTTGCCGCTGCAAGTTCGAGAGATCGACGACATCGCCATCGACCAGACCGATGGTGCCGACACCGGCGGCAGCGAGATAGAGTCCGGCAGGCGAGCCGAGCCCCCCGGCGCCGATGATCAAGACTTTCGCCTTGCTCAGCTTCATCTGGCCCTTGCCACCTACGTCACTGAGAATAATCTGACGGCTATATCGTTGAATCTGTTGTTCAGTGAGTTCCATTTTCTGTTCCGTAAGGCGTGAAACGTTAGGCGTTAGGCGACAGGATCGCCTGATGCTTCTTACCCCTTACGCCTCACCCCTTACCCCTCACGGTTTCTACTCCACTACATTCAATTCGATCGGGTCGACTATGACGCCTTTTTTGCGAAGGCCCGCAATCGCCCGTTCGATTTCCGTGCTGTCCCCGGTCAGCTCGAGATCCATCCACCCGGTGGTTTCCCGAACGTCGGCTCGCCGGACGTTCGTGACGACCTTGAATTCGTGACCGATCTGATAGATGACCGGTTCTTTGATCTTGTCTTCTGGAAACCGAATGTGAACCTTCATGTTCGGCATGATAAACCTCCGGCAATGGCTGGCACGATCGAGACTTCATCGCCGTCTTTGAGCGAGGTTTCCTTGCCCTTGAGGAATCGAATATCTTCCTCGTTGACGTAAATATTCACGAAACGACGAAGTTCTCCGGTGTCGTCGCACAGGCGATCCTTAATCCCAGGGTGGGAGGCGTTCAAGGTATCGATCATTTCGACGATCGTGTGGGCCTGTGCGTCGACCACTCCCTGTCCCTTCGTCAGAGGACGGAGCGGAGTTGGAATGCGAACTTTAATCATACGTCACCACCACCGTGTTTCCCTATCTTAAAGGTTTGCTCAAAACTGACAAGACTCGGCTGAATGCGGTGGGGCCTGCCGACCGCATCGATCACGGCTTCCTGCGTTTTTAAACCATTGCCGGTGATATAGGCGACCGTCACGTCGCTTTTTTTGATCGTGCCTTGCTTCACCAACTTCTGGAGCACGCCGATCGTCACGCCGCCGGCAGTTTCTGCGAAGATCCCTTCGGTTTGCCCCAATAACTTGATCCCTTCCACGACTTCGTCGTCCGAGACCATGTCCATGGCACCCTTGCTCTCGGCGGTCGCTTTGAGGGCGTAGTACCCGTCGGCGGGATTGCCGATGGCCAGCGACTTGGCGATGGTCTTCGGCTTCACCGGTTTGAAAAAATCCCGTCCTGCCTTGAAGGCCGTGGAAATAGGGGAACAGCCTTCGGCTTGCGCCCCGTTGATCTTCGTCCGCACGTCGTCGACGAGACCCAAGGCCTTCATTTCATGGAGGCCCTTCCAGATCTTGGTCAGGAGCGAGCCAGACGCCATCGGGATGACCACTTGGTCCGGCGTACGCCAGCCGAGTTGCTCCACGGTTTCGAATGCCAGCGTCTTCGAGCCTTCCGCATAGTAGGGACGAATGTTGATATTCACAAAGGCCCAGGCATGTTCGCCGGCTATCTCGCTGCAGAGGCGATTGACATCGTCGTAATTGCCTTCGACCTCGACCACGTTCGGCTTATAGATTAAATTCCCGAGGACCTTGGCGGCTTCCAAATCACCGGGAATGAATACGTAGGCACGCATCCCCGCGGCGGCCGCGTGGGCGGCGACGGAATTGGCCAGATTGCCGGTCGAGGCACAGGCAATGGTTTCAAATCCCAATTCACGAGCCCTGGTGATGGCAACGGCAACTACGCGATCTTTAAACGACAGAGTGGGATGATTGACCGTATCGTTCTTAATGTAGAGCTCGTCCAATCCGAGGTAGGCGCCGAGATTCTTGGCGCGCACCAGCGGGGTCATCCCGGCATGGGGGCCGAGAAAGACCGGCCCTTCCACCGGCAGGAGATCAGCATAGCGCCAGATACTGTGTGGACCGTCCTGGATCTTCTTGCGGGAAATGCCCTTCTTGATCTCCTCGTAGTTGTATTTCACCTCAAGGGGGCCAAAGCACATCTCGCAGACATGGATCGCCTTCGTTGGATATTCTTTTCCGCACTCGCGACAGACTAGCGCTTTCATTATGGCCATGGCGACTCCACCTCGCTACGTCAATAATTACGGCCGGACGGCACAGCCGGCAAACGGATCGCCGTCATCGAACAGTTCGGTAATCGTCGGGTGCGCTCCGCAGAGCGCGCAGTCGGGATTGCGTTTCACTTTGATTTCCCTGAATTGCGTCTTGCGTGCATCGAAATCCAGGAACCGATTCGTGAGAGGATGACCGATACCCAGAATGAGTTTCAAGGCCTCAGTCGCTTGGATCGTTCCAATGATGCCGGCTAACACGCCGATCACGCCCGCCTCCTGGCAGGAGGCGACCAGCCCGGCCGGCGGCGGAGTCTTGAAGACGCAACGATAACAGGCGGACTGCTTCGGCACAATGGTCGTCACGCGCCCATCGAAGCGGAGGATGCCGCCGTGGACCAACGGTTTTCCGGCAAAGAAACAGGCGTCGTTGATTAAGAACTTGGCCGTGAAGTTGTCGACCCCGTCGATGACGATATCGTAGTCGCTGACGATCTTCAGCGCATTGCCGGCTGTCAGCCGCTCTTCGTACGTCGAGACCTGGACGTCCGGGTTCAACGCCTGAATCTTTTCTTTGCCCGATACGACTTTGGGACGTCCCACGTCCGACGTATGGTGAAGAATCTGCCGGTGAAGATTGGTCAGGTCCACCACATCGCTATCGATGAGGCCGATTGTACCGACACCGGCTGCGGCCAGATAGAGCGCAGCCGGCGAACCAAGGCCTCCCGCGCCGACCAGGAGAATCTTGGCCTTGGCGATCTTCTTTTGCCCCTTGCCACCCACTTCAGGCAAAAGAATATGCCGACTATAGCGGGATATTTGATCGTCGGTAAATTCCATCGCTAAATTCCGTTAGGCGTAAAACGTGAGGCGTGAGGCGACGTGATCGCCCGGTAGTTCTTTCCGTTACCCCTTACGCCTCACCCCTTACCCCTCACGTCAGATATTAAAGTACTTCTCGATGCTGATATATCGTTCACCGGTATCGCAGAGGATGGTGACCACGTTCTTGCCAGGGCCAAGTTCCTGGGCCACTTTTTGCGCGGCGAACACGTTGGCCCCGGCAGAAATTCCCACCAAGAGGCCTTCCTTTTTCGAGAGCTGCTTGGCCGTTTGATAGGCCTCGTCATCAGTCACGGTCATCACACGATCGAGAATGGCCCGGTTTAACACTTTCGGGATGAACCCCGCGCCGATGCCCTGAATCTTATGGGGCCCTGGCTCTCCACCGGATAAGACCGGCGATCCAGCCGGTTCGACCGCAATCACTTTCACGTTGGGGTTCCGTTCCTTAAACACTTCCCCGCATCCGGTAATGGTGCCGCCCGTGCCCACTGCCGCCACAAACGCATCGATTTTTCCGTCGAGCGCCTCGAGAATCTCGATCGCCGTGGTCTTTTTATGCATGGCCGGATTGGCCGGATTTGAAAACTGATTCGGCATAAAGTACGACGGATTCTGCGCGATGATGCTTTCCGACTCGCGGATCGCACCCTTCATGCCTTCCCAGGCCGGCGTCAAGACGAGTTGTGCGCCGTAGGACGACAAGAGGCTCGCCCGTTCCATGCTCATGCTCTCCGGCATCACGAGGATCAGTTTATAGCCACGAACCGCGGCGACTAATGCCAGTCCGATCCCGGTGTTTCCGCTGGTCGGTTCGACGATCGTGCCGCCCGGCTTTAATTCGCCCAGTCGTTCCGCCTCGTCGATCATATTGAGGCAGATCCGATCCTTGACGCTTCCACCGGGATTAAAGAACTCGACTTTTCCATAGATCGTCGCCCCGCCTGTAGGGGACAACCGGTTCAGACGGACGAGGGGAGTCCGTCCGATGAGTTCGGTGATGTCTTTGTGCATGGTCATCGTCACCGGCCACCTCCCATATAAAACAAGAACTCGACCCGGTCGCCGTCAGATAGGCTGGTGGTTGCGAGATGATTCCGGTCCAACATGGTGTCGTTAACCTCGACCGCAACCATTTGCGGTTCAATCTTTTTGGCCTGGAGAAGGTCGAGGACCGTCCCCCCTGAAATCTCTTCTGCCTTGCCATTGATTTTGACCTGCATGAAGACTCCTAACATGGCCAAGAGATTAAACAATTTCAACACGTTATCAAACGGACTTTGCCAATGTCAAGGCAACGAAACTGGCCGGCTCGTGGCTTGACTTTGTCCGCGATCCGCCGCCACTATGCCATCCTTTGGATGAGAGATGACATGTGGAAGCGCAACTTCATGTTCAGATCCGCCGAGGCGATTCCGCTCAAAGAATCCGAAAACGAGCTGTTTCACGATACCGATCCCGCCATGGATAGCACCGGGCTCCAGTTAGAGAAGTTTTTATCGGTTTGGATTCAAGGCGATGGGGGGGACGAACAGCCAACGGCCTTTACGAACATGTATGTCCGCACGGCGACGTTGGATTTTCAGAAACGGGTCGGGTTTCTGCAGCCACTCCAAGGCCGCTCACACCAGATCAAACAGGTGCTCACGCCGGGCCAAAAGCAGTTTCTGCAGCAGTGGCTCGCCACCGAGGCACCCCAGGCCTGGGAGGCCACGGACGAGCATTTCAAGATGTTGTTTGAACTCGAATAGCAATGAGCGCAGTCCTCGCCCACTCCATTGTGCGGTCGCTCTATCTCGTCGTGCTGATGCTCTCGGTTCCAGTCGGGGCCGGGT
>CAZPWD010000176.1:0-5563 GCA_964590025.1 uncultured Nitrospira sp. | reverse complement strand
ACCAAACTCATGCTTTGGTAACGACCGATATCGTCAGCTCTCCCCGTGTGCCGTTCTCAGATCGCACCGGACAAGCTGTCCAGACCAAAAAATGAAAAGGGGCGAGGTTAATTTATTCCCCTCGCCCCCCCACTTTTCTTGATTACTAATCCCTTCCAAGGGGCATCTCCGTTGCGTAAAGGTTCTCTCTCTCTTGGTCAGGCCTTCACCTCGCCAGCGATGGCAGGTACCGTCCTCGACCTCCTGCCTCCAGCTAACCGCTGAGGGCTCCGCTCTCGCTGTCAGATCGGGTATCCTGCCCCATCTCCTGGCCATTGGATTCTCATCGAGCGCTATGATAGGATGTCGCATGACGGAGTCAAGAGGGACGTTAGGACCCAGGACATGGCCTGGCATGCTTGGGAGATCTCGCTCTGAGCCGACTCGGGAAGGAGGCGCCGTGGGACCAGGTCTCGTAGGAGCGGGCTTGGTGTGCCCGTCCCGTTGTCTGCCTGCATCGCCTAGTGAGGGCCGTACCACATCAAAGGGGAGGACCCCATGAAACGCTCGTTCACGATCGTCGAAGAACGCGATCCAGAAAGCCGCTGGCTGGTGGGCGAGGTTGTGGAGCTACCTGGATGTTACACCCAGGCTCCGGATCTGCGGACACTCGAGGTGAACATGGAGGAGGCAATCCGCGCCCATCTCAAGACCGTTGAGCCGGATGAGCCGCTGCCGGATTTCGTGGGCACCTGGCAGATTGAGGTCGCGGCTTGACTCGGCTGCGCCTGGTCGCCTATCGAGAGTTGAGCAAGGTGACAGAGGCAGCGGGGTTCCACGGAGCCGGCGATTGAGGAGGTACTGCCTGCGCCGACTTATGGCTTGGTAGGCAGGGGTATAGACTGCGGCCAGTTTCGACGATCGTACGAGGTCTCGATGGCAGAGCAAGAGACCGACCAAGAGATCGCACGGGTACGGGACCGACTTGCCGACCTTGAGGCGGAGCGGACTTCGCTGGAAAGACGGCTTGCGCACCTACTGAACGCGCCGCCGCTGGCAGCGCCGATGTCCACCGTCGACGCCGGTGAGGCGACGAGCACTTCGGGAGGAACGGATAAGGTCACCCTGTTCCGCCGTCTGTTCACGGGTCGCCAGGACGTGTACCCACTGCGCTGGGAGAATGCCAAGACAGGGCGATCAGGGTACGCGCCGGCCTGCGCCAACGAATGGGTGAAGGGCGTCTGCGGCAAGCCGCAGGTGAAGTGCGGAGAGTGCCCGAACCAAGCATTCATCCCCGTATCCGACGAAGTGATCGAGAACCACCTTCGCGGGAAGGACCGGATGCGACCGCGGGCCGCCGAGTGCGTTGCCGGCGTGTATCCGCTCCTCGCCGACGAGACCTGCTGGTTCCTGGCGGCCGACTTTGACGAGGAGGGCTGGGCCGCCGACGCGCTCGCCTACATGCAAACCTGCCGTGCCAAGGGCGTGCCGGCGGCCCTTGAACGGTCCCGCTCAGGCGAAGGAGGCCATGTCTGGATCTTCTTCTCCGAGCCGGTGCCGGCGCGGGACGCGCGGCAGCTTGGTGCCCTTCTCCTGACCGAGACGATGGAGCGCCGGCCGGAGATCGGCTTTGCCTCCTATGATCGGTCCTTCCCCAGCCAAGACACCATGCCGGTCGGCGGCTTCGGCAACCTCATCGCATTGCCGCTTCAGCGGCGCGCCCGAGAACGCGGCAACAGCGTGTTCGTCGATGACGATCTTCGGCCATACGAAGACCAGTGGGCCTTTCTCGCGTCAGTTCCCCAGATGAAAGCCGGCGCCGTCTTCGAGCTGGTCGCACAGGCAGAAGCCCGTGGCCGTGTGCTCGGTGTCAGGATGCCGGTCGAGGACGAGGACGCCGATCAGCCATGGCGGATGCTGCCATCGCGGCGGCGCGAGCCGGCGGCGGTCACCGGTCCGCTGCCAAGCCGTGTGGGCGTGGTGCTTGCGGACGAGCTCTACATCGACCGTTCCAACCTGCCACCCTCGATGGTGGCGCGGCTCGTCCGACTCGCTGCGTTTCAGAACCCCGAGTTTTACCGCGCGCAGGCCATGCGGTTCCCGACCTTCGGCAAGCCGCGCATCGTGTCCTGTGCCATGCTGCATCCGCGCCATGTTGCTTTGCCCCGCGGGTGTCTCGATGAGACCAGAGAGCTGCTGCGGTCACATGGGGTTGAAGCCGAGGTCGAAGACCGTCGGGAGTCCGGCACACCTCTTCCCGTCCGCTTCCTCGGCACGCTGCGCGAGGAGCAGGCTGCGGCTTTCCACGCAATGGCACGCTATGATTTCGGGGTATTGGCTGCGACGACCGCGTTCGGCAAGACGGTGGTCGCAGCCGCGCTGATCGCCCAAAGAGGGTGCAGTACGCTCGTCCTAGTGCATCGACGCGAGCTTCTCACCCAGTGGGTCGAGCGCCTGAAGACATTCCTCTCGGTAGAGGCCCGCGACATCGGAGTCATTGGCGGCGGTCGCCGCAAGCCGACGGGTCGTCTCGACGTGGCGCTCATCCAGAGCCTGGTGCGCAAGGGCGAAGTGTCGGACCTGATCGCGGGCTATGGGCAGCTCATCGTGGACGAGTGCCATCACCTGTCCGCCGCGAGCTTCGAGCTGGTAGCTCGACGGTCAAAGGCCCGGTACGTCCTTGGGCTGTCCGCGACGGTCGCCCGGAAAGACGGGCACCACCCGATCATCTTCATGCAGTGTGGTCCGGTGCGGCACCGGGTCGATCCCAAGTCCCAGGCCGCACAGCGGGGTTTCGCGCATCGCGTGCGCCTACGCGAGACGAGCTTCCGCCTGCCCCCTGGGATGGACGCGGATCGCCTCTCGATTCCGGCACTCTACGCCGCCCTGGCACAAGACGAGGCGCGCAACGCGCTCATCTGCGACGACGTGCTGACGGCGTTGGCGGCAGGCCGGTGCCCCCTTGTCCTGACCGAGCGGCGCGATCATCTCGAGACCCTCCAAGCCCGCTTTGAGGGCTTCGCCCGGAACCTGGTAGTGCTGCGAGGGGGCATGGCAACCGCCGAACGCCGCTCCGCCGAAACCGTCCTACGCTCTTCGAACGGCCAGGAGCGCCTTATCCTGGCGACCGGCCGCTATCTCGGCGAGGGCTTCGACGATCCTCGTCTTGACACCCTGTTTCTGGCCATGCCGATCTCCTGGAAGGGCACGCTCGCGCAATACGTCGGCCGCCTGCACCGCGGCCACGAGGGCAAGAGCGAGGTGATCGTCTATGACTATGCCGATATGGCGGTTCCGGTGCTGGCGCGGATGGCGGCGAGGCGGCAGGCCGGGTACCGAGCGCTGGGCTATGTCCTGCGGTAATAACCCACCGACGAACTTCACTCCGACACGGGGTGGTAGTCAAGTTTGGGTAGAGATGGTCCTTCTGCGGACCATGTCCGTCGTCGGTGCCATTTTCACAACGCAGGTCACGTTTCCTCGCGACCATGGTCGAGTTGCCGTGCCCCGAGATGAACCGCTTCACTTGAACGAATGACTCGGACGCGGGAGAGCGTCGGCGCTGAACGGGTTTCTCCTCCTTGCTTGACATATGCCTAGACATGTGGCATGCTTCGAAAGGGAGGTGAGAGATAATGCCTGTTGCTGTTACCAAATCGAAAACCTCAGTTAAGGAGAAGATGCTAACCATCCGTGAGCTATTTGGCCTGTCGCAGGAGGCGCTGGCTCAGTCCCTCGGCGTGTCGTCTCGGACCGTTGCGCGATGGGAGGAGGGTATGGCGAGCCCAAGTCCACTGGCCCTCACCCGGCTGCGCCTCTTGATGCAGATCCGCGAGAAGGCCCGGAAGCTGTTCAAGGTCAAGGAGGCCGATACCTGGCTGCGGACCCCAAACCCCGTGCTGAGAGGCCAGACTCCGCTCGAGCGCCTCCGGGCCCCGGGTGGTCTCGAGGAGGTCGCTGACCTCCTTGGGCGGATCGAGTGGGGCATTCCTACGTAGCGTCGCCGCTGGAATCCTCACGTGCCCACTCATCTTCCCAAACCGAAGGCTATGGCGGGGATCCCGGCCCGACGACTCCAGGGGCAGTTCTACCGACTCATAGCTGATCATCTGCGCGACCAAGTACTCAGCACGGAAGGGAGTCAACGCTACGGCGGACGGTACAACCCCAAAGAACGGTTTGGGGCCATCTACTGTAGCGAGCAGCCCGCTATCTGCCGGGCTGAGGTTCAAGCGGCCGCCGCCGGGCGAACGCTCAGTTCCTTCGTACTCGCCTCCGTCAAGGTCAGACTCAACCGAGTCTTGGATCTCACAGACCGCGCTGTCCTCCATCGGTTGGGGCTGCGGCCGACCGACCTCGTCGCCCCGGACTGGGGTCTCACCCAAGAGCTCGGTCGATTAGCACACGAGGCGGGTTTCGAAGCGCTTCTCGTGCCTTCGGCGGCCGCGCCGGGGACCAACCTGGTAGTCTTTCTCGATAACCTTGACCCTGCCTCCTCTATCGAACTGCTCGCCGTTGATCGAACCGAGATGTGACCATCTTGAGCCCATGGGTCATCGGCAGGACCCAGCCAGGTCTAAGACGCGTTCTCCGGCCCGGGACGAATGCGCTCGATCCGCTCATGAGCTAGGCGGTGCAGCACTTGTCAAAAATCGTCTGAATGGCTGAAGAGTTGGGCCTACTGTGGGCCTGCTGGCCGTGTTGCACAAAAAAGGGCTAGGCGAAATCGCCTAGCCCATTGAAAAGGCTGGTTGCGGGGGCAGGATTTGAACCTGCGACCTTTGGGTTATGCGTACCGCTGCAGCTTTCGCTGCCTGGATGAACCAGTTTACGGTCTGGACTTTCTCTTCACCCTCGGCTGGCGTTCGCCACCGTTAGGGTGCCTGCCGTTAAGTCTCTACACCTTCTCTGTTAGCTTCACAGCCCTCAGAGCTTGGCTCGGGGTTACCCCGCCAACGGCTTCCCCGAATTTGACAGGTTGTCGCACAGAGGTTTCCCTCTGTGCAGCCCATTGCTGGATTAGCTCCCACGCGTCACGGAAGGCGGCCGACCGTGGCTTTCGTTGACGCTTGTCAACTTCGACCAGATGGATCTCACTGGCGTAGCTGATGAACACCTCGATAGGGAACACATAGAAGAGGTCTCGGTCCGGCAAGTACGCCAGCGCAAAATCAAAGTCCGAAGGTGTGTAGACCTCTCGAACCATTACGCGCCGGTTTGTCTTTGTTCGACGATTATCGACCACATAGTTGCCACGTGATTCGTCGAACCAAGCGGTCTTGACCTAGACCTTCACAAGAGCGCCGTACACATCGAACACCAAGTCATACGACAACCGGTCTCCGATGGGTTTCAGCACTCCCCAGCCACGCTTCAGCGCATGAAGAATGGCTGCCTGTTCAGTGATGTCCCCTTTGAGCTTAGTGCTCAAGCTAATCCCGCGGATTGAGCCCAACGAGCTACCGGACTGCTCCACCCCGCGAAAGGTATCTTAGGCAAGGCACGCAGCAGTGTCAAGGCTTTTCTGCCCATCGTTGATCGCCAACATGCCGCAGGCAGCGGAGATGTCCCAGCCGCGACTCTC
>CAZPWD010000175.1:0-5623 GCA_964590025.1 uncultured Nitrospira sp. | reverse complement strand
AAACGGCATACCCACGCTGTGACCGACAAGCTTCGCATCAATAAGTTTTTTACACACCACGGCATGTGTTCTCGGCGAGAGGCCGATCGCCTGATCGAGTCCGGTCGCGTGACCATCAATCAGCGGGTGGCCCGCTTGGGAGATCAGGTCGGTCCTGACGACGTCATCGCACGAGATGGACAGGTGATTCCCTGGGGAACGGCCTCGCTCTATATCAAGTATTACAAGCCGGTGGGTGTGACGACGACCAGTGAGTCGCATGTGCCTCGTAACATCATTGCTGAGATTGGCCATCCGGAACGGATTTTTCCGATCGGCCGACTCGACAAGGACTCGTCCGGCCTCATCCTTCTCACGAACGACGGGGACATCGTGAACGAGATTCTAAGAACTGAGCACGGGCATGAACGGGAATACGAGGTGTCGGTCGATCATCCATTCGATCAGACGTTCATCGACCGCATGGCTCAAGGGGTCGTCATTCTCGAGCGCCCGACCAACCCCTGCCGGATTGAACGACTCGGTCCCGCACGGTTCCGCATCATCCTCACCGAAGGACGCAATCGACAGATTCGGCGTATGTGCCAAGTCTTGGGGTATCGGGTAGACACGCTGCATCGTGTTCGGATCATGCATGTGACGCTTGACGGATTGGTACCCGGAGCGTGGAAACCGCTCACCGGAGAGGAGCGTGTGCAGCTCTTTCAGGCTGTCGGACGAGGCAGCAGTCCAAGCCCGCATAATTCATGAGCCCTTCTGCTTTGATCACGGATTCGCAGCTGCGATGAGCCTTGGGTTGGCAAGCTCGCCGACGGGCACCTCCATTGACAACCACGCCGTCGGAACTCACACTAGCTCGCACACCGTCCACGGAAAACAACACCCAGTATGGTCACCACGTGGTGGAGCCCCCAAATCAATGCACTGCTTGGCAGCTTCGTCGTAGCGGCGGGTGCCTGGCTGGCCTGGGACTCGTTCTCACCCTGGGGAGTCTTTCTCGTCGCAGGAGGCGTCGCAGGGTTTCTAATCTGGCAGGGGCGCACGATTGGACTGGTCTGGGCCTGGGCCACCCTGTTGCTTGGCGCGGAGAGTCTTGCGTGGCCCATCGTCACGATGGTTCAGGTCCGCTTGACCACGACAGAGCCGACCGACGAACAAATGGGGACGATTCTCTCAGCCGTTGTGACGGGACTCCTCTCGGCGGTCTTTTGGATCACTCTCTCCTATGGGCTCTTCAAACGAGCCGGCCAGCCCATCGCCGCCTCATCAACCGATGCAACCGACAGCCATCCACCTCCGTCGCAAGCATGACGCCTCCGCAGACCCAGATAAGACCTACCACATCTCGATCGGATCGACGTCGACATCGAATTTGATGGCTCGGCGCTGATACGTCCGTTCCATTTCCTTGACGGTGATCCGCACCGCTTCGAGCCTCGCTTCCCGTTCGGACGATTTCAGGAGAATTTGCCACCGATACCGTCCCCGGAGTCTCGGCACCGGAGAGGGGACTGGCCCCAGAACAGTGAGACGGTCTGGCCGACCAATCGATTGAGGCGTCGAAGGGGCCGTGGCCGTCTGTCTGGCCACGGACGGTGAAGAGCAGGCGGTGAGCCGATCCACCCAGGCCGTGGCAGCGTCGCGAACCATTTTCTCGTTGGTCCCCGATACGAGAAGGGCGATTAGATAAACCGCGGGTGGATACCCCAATGCAGTCCGATGGGACAGCTCCTCCGATAAGAAGATGGATTCGTCGTTCTGAGCCACAGCCTGAATCGCATGATGAGATGACAGATAGGTCTGCACAATAACCTGGCCGCCAGCCCCTACCGGATCGGCGAGACTGACCGCATCGAGGATCGTATGATAGGTACGTTCGGAGGATCGGAAATCCGGTACGCTGAGTCCTGCATCCGCCTGCACAATCCCGACTAGGCCCATCGTCGGGAGAGGCCCACGCCGCAGCAGCAGTTGTGTCCCGACGATGATATCCCACTCACCTTGCTCGACCCTCCGCCAGAGGGCTTTGGCCTGCGCTGGCCGCCGCATGGTATCTCCATCGAGCCGAATCACTGCCGCGCGAGGAAACAATCGCGTTGCTTCCTCTTCCACCCGCTCTGTGCCCTCCCCGATCAACTGCATGCGAGGGCCGGAACAGGAGACGCAGGTCTCGGGGATGGGCGTAACGTCCCCGCAGTAGGAACAGAGCAGACGACCCGCCCGCCGAGAGTACATCAACGCCACGCGACAGGCGGGACAGCGGGGAACCTGGCCGCAGTCACGACAGACGAGGGCGCCGGCATAGCCCTTCCGATTGAGAAACAACAGGACACCGGCCCGGCGACCGATGGCTTGCTCAATGGCCCGAATGAGCGGTTGGCTCAGCACCGTGCCGCGACCATGATCGCGTAAATCAACAACCTGTACGCTCGGTCGCGCATCAGACGGCATGAGCTTACGTACAACGATCCCACGTTGCTCCACCGCCGCTTTGGTCTCAAGGGAGGGGTGGGACGAACTCAGGACCAGCGCCGTCTGTTCATCCTGCGCCCTCAACCAGGCCACGTCTCGTGCATGGTAGCGTGGTTCTTGTGGTTCTTTGAGCGCTGCATCTTCTTCTCCCTCGACCCAAATCACCCCTATTGCAGTCAATGGGAGAAAGATGGCCGACCGGGTCCCCACGACCACGCGAACGACCTGCCGATGAATCTGATCCCACATCTCGGCTTTCACCTGGTCTGAAAGACCGCTATGGAAACAAACTGGGGAGATGCCTGTCTCGTCATCACGGATCAAGCCTGCAACCCATTGGGCCCGTTCTGCTTCGCCAACGATGATGAGGACCGTCTGTCTATGGTCGAGCACCAGCCGAACGGCCTGCTGCAACAGCCTCAATCGATCGGTCCAGGACGCCTGCACCAGAACCCGAGACGGTCCTTGGCCTCTTAGCGCCTCGAACAGTGGCTCCGCCCAAGACATGGCTGGGTCAGGAATGAGCGGTGCGGTGATGCCGAAATTGCCCAGGTTCGCCTGTCTAAATGATCGGACGAGAGGCGCCGGCGAGGCCGACGGCAGGTCCTGGACCTCCACCACCCATCCGCGAGACTTGAGATCGTGCAACAAGTTGCCCGGACCAGGACTGCGGGACGACCGGCGAACTCCTGAAGGTTTCTCCCTAAGACGTGTGAGAAGTGCCCGCGCCTTCACTGAGCAGGGTTCCCGAGCTGCGAGTACGGCCCGCCCTTGCTCCGTTAGTTCGTAATGGCTGACCTGCGCTCGTGGCTTGGGTGCCGGAGGCAACACCAACCTGAGACATTGTCCCCATGGCGCGACATACTGTTCGGCCACCTGCCGTGAGAGCTGGAACAGGTTCGAGGGCACATCTGTTGCGGCCCCCTCCGGGAGCAACGAGCGAATCTCCTTGAGGCGTGCTTGATCAAGACCCTGAGGGAGCACATGGGAGAGGGCGATCACAGCTCCTTGGAGAATCGACCGTCCGAATGGCACGAGTACCCTATGTCCAATACGCAGTGTGGATCGGAGCGACAATGGCACGGTGTAGGTGAACGGTCCTGCCAGATGCCGTGGGACAATGACATCTGCGAATAGGGCCTCTGGCTCTGTGCGTGGAGGGGCTACCTGCGTCGCAATCATGCGACATTGTAGCAGCACAGGAAAAGGGGGAACAACGAGAGAGAGAGAATAGAAGCGATCTGAAGGGGAACCGGGGAGGGTTGACGCTGAATCGTCAACCCTCCGCACGATACTCGATGAATTTACTGTGGAGGGGCGACCGGTGCAGCGGGGTTCTGATCTGAATTGCCCTGGCCACCTGATGCCGGAATCTTCGCCGGAGTAGTATCCGCAGGGGCAGATGAGGGCTCTACCTTGGACGAACCAGTTGGAGCCACTGGGATCGTCTGGTCCTCTGCGGAGGTCGGAGCGCCGCTTTCCGCTGAACTGACACGGGACAAGCTGTATTCGTTATTGCCGGTCTCAATTGGCTTCGCCGCCGGCTCAGGCTGTTCGCTGGTTGACTCGGACGAATAGAGCACGATGTCGACACGACGGTTCTTCTGTCGACCCACTTCCGTCGCATTGCTGGCCATCGGCTTCGTATCGCCATAGCCCACCGACGACAGCTTCGCTGTATCGATCCCGCCCTTCTCGGTCAAGTAGCGGAGGACACCCCCAGCCCGAGCTTTCGACAAGTCCCAGTTCGTCTGGTAGAGCGACTTGAGTGAGGGACCGATTTCCATGTTATCCGCATGGCCCTCGACTCGAATCAACCGATCGCCGGCAGTGCTCTTGAGATACGCGATCAGTTCATCGAGCACCTGATAGCCCTCGGACTTGATCGTGGCCTCGCCCGATTCAAACAGAAGCTGCTTCATCAAATTACTGAGGCTGATTCGGGTTTCGCTGGCGACATTTTGGACCTGTAACTTGCTTGGAGAAGAAGCCAACGCAGGGGAGACATTCAGAGACTGCTGGGGTGATTGAGAAATCGGCATGGCCTCAGGAGCATGAATCTTCACCCTGAAGCGATCGCCCTTGAGAATGCGGGAGATCGATCTTGTGATCAACGCCGTGGCAGTTCGGTCTTCCATGGACAGGATTTTCAATTCGCCCACAACCCGTTGAGGAAGGCTCCCTCCGGACCGAACCACGTCCATTCGATCCCCAGGCCTGATCCCGTCGTCCCGTCCCCGGTCCAGATAGACGATATTCCTTTGCGCCACAAGGTTCATGATTCCCATGTTGGACTGGAGCTCCACAATCCGTCCCTCCACATCGCCGGCGGAAGGCTGGTCAACCGCTGCTCCCTCGTCAGTCGGGAGCACGAACTTCATCACCGGGTCACCCGGCGATACAGCTGCGTAGGCCCGCATGATCTGAACAGTGGTCAGGTCCTTGTCAATAAGGCTCACCTGAACCACAGCAAGCCGATTAACCAAATGACCCAGGTATTGACCAGTGGTGGGATGGAATACTTTGTGCGCTCGTCTGTAGATCGTGAAAAGATCTCCAGGCGCGACATCGCCGGAATTCTTCAGTCGGAGGTACAGGACATCCCGGCTTCCCAATATCATGTGATCTCCGGTGGTCTGATTGTCACCGGTAATCACATTCACAAACCCATCTTGTGGAGTAGATCGCTGGATGGAGCCGGACGAATAGGCCAAGGCCGGTTCTCCGAATCGGATCGAATTGAGGTCATCGGTTGCCCAGGCCAGAGGAAGGAGCGGCGTGGCCAAGGTCCAGACCATGAGTGAGACGACACATTTCATTGAATAGTTAGCCATGGTGGTTGTCCTTCATGTAAGGCAAGTATTGCTGTCAAAACCATAGCAAATAGTCCTGCATTGTCAAGAATATTGAGGTCTTGCCCTCATTGACCCGCCAATTCACCCGATGCTATGGTGATCCGGAGAATGATTTCTCACAGAGGGGGAACATCATGGTGCCTGACAAGCCTCCCGCCTACGGCGCTCAAGGCCAAGACCGTCCTCGCATAGAGACCCAGATTCACCGACGCAAGAAAGCCAAGGCCTTCTCGGCGCTGGAGCCTGAATGGGATCAAATTGACCAAGTGCCGCCCTCCCACCTGCGCATGCCATCA
>CAZPWD010000174.1:0-5701 GCA_964590025.1 uncultured Nitrospira sp. | reverse complement strand
GGCTAAGACACTCCCCGCGAGCACGGCAGGGGGTTTGCAATCAGAGTTGAATTTGTTATAACCCCACTACCACTGAATCGTGGGTAAGCACCCTGGAGTCAACCACTGCTGCTCAGTTCGCTCCGCCGAAGAAGGAGGATTACCTGTGAACACATACTCGTCTTCATCCAATCGCCCCCGTGAGGCTTCCAGCTTCAAACTGGTGGCAGTCTTCCTGCTCCTGGCCCTGTGCACCATCACAATGGTGCCGTCGGCGTGGAGTCAAGAAAGCGCGGCCACTCCGTCGAGCGAGAGCACCGAGGGCGGAAGCGCGTCAAGCGCGGGCATGCAGGCCGCTGCCGCCGTCTCCACGATCTTCTATTTTCCCTTGAAGGCCGCATTTGCGATAGGTGGAGGAATCGTCGGCGGATTGGCCTATGCCTTTTCAGGGGGGAACGAACAGGCGGCGAAGAGCATTTGGGATACCAGTCTCCGCGGCACCTACTACATTTCTCCCGATCACCTGCAAGGCAATCGGCCCATCCGCTTCTTGGGGGTCGCTGATTCGAATGATGCACTGGCGCCGGCCCCTGCTCCGGAGCCCATCCGCTAGCAGGATGCTGAAAAAGTCCGCCAGCGTCGTTCTCGCATCGCTCAGAGGCTCAACGTACCGAAGCGTACGCCTCGCCGCTTCGCTCGCTGCGGCCTTGCTGAACAGCCTTTTTGAGCATCCCGCGTGGGGTGCTCCTGTTATTCCAAACTTACTGACCAATGAAATTCCTGCGTGTCCACATGGTTTTTCCACAGCCTGCTAGCCGATGAAACCGATCATCGGCGTCACACCAGACTTCAACGCCGGTAATCGGAAGGAATGGGGTGGGCGCGAGCCCACCTACTTTTTGCGCGCACGCTACATCCGTGCCATCGAAGAACTCGGCGGCATCCCGCTGGTCCTTCCACTTCTCGCAGACCGGGCCACGAGACGGCGCCTCCTGCAGCAGCTCGACGGACTCCTCCTCACCGGAAGCGGGCCGGACCTTCCACCGTCATTGTATGGTGAACGTCAGCGCTATCCGTTCGGAATCGTGAGCGAGCGTCGCGCGAGCTTTGAACTGGACATCGTCCACCTGGCGAGACAGGCTGATGTCCCGCTGCTCGCCATCTGCGGAGGCATGCAGACGATGAACGTCGCCTGCGGCGGCAGTCTGTTTCAGGATATCTCATCCCAAATCTCGACGCCGCTCCAACATCGGCAACGGACTCCTTCGACGAATCTCAGTCACACCGTCACAGTCACACCCGGCAGCCTACTCCGTCGCATCGTACGATCGGTGTCGATGCGAGTGAATAGCTCCCACCATCAGTCGGTCAAAGCCGTCGCGCCGTCATTGATCGCCAGCGCCCTGTCCTCCGATGGTATCGTGGAGGCAATCGAATCTCCGGCCCACCGCTTTTTTCTCGGCATCCAGTGGCACCCGGAATTCCTTTTCGACCGGCACCCCCTCCACAGACGATTGTTCGAGGCCTTTTTACGCGCCGCCCGCGCCACAGAACGTGGTGCGCCCCCTCGACATGGCTCGGGATCCTGAGCTCGTCGAAGGGTCAACCGTGAAACGCGAGAACCGGATGGTTTCTCTTGTTTATTTGGTCTGTTTGGTTTGTTTGGTTGAACGAAACTAACCAGATGAACAAAACAGACCAGATGAACCAGATCAACCGCCGTTCGTCTCGCGCGTCCCGCAAATCCCGCCAGTCTCGCTCGGCTCTCCTATTGAGAAGGCCTGCTATACTTGACCCCATATGGAGCACAAACTCAGTGACCCTACAGCGCCTTACCCCATCCCCGCGGCCTGAGGGAATACGGTGATCAGCCGACTCTTCCGAACCAAGTCCATTGAACAAATACTTGCGGACGCAGATCATCCCGATCATCGTTTGAAAAAGACCCTCACGGCTTGGGACCTGACCGCGCTCGGTATCGGCGCGATCATCGGCACCGGCATCTTCGTCCTGATCGGCACCGCCATCGTCGGCGATGCCCACCGGCCCGGAGCAGGGCCCGGAATCATTCTGTCCTTCGTGCTCTCCGGCCTGACCTGCGCCTTCGCGGCACTCTGCTATGCAGAGTTTTCCACCATGCTTCCCGTGGCCGGCTCTGCCTATACCTACTCGTATGCAACGTTGGGAGAATTCCTGGCCTGGATCACTGGCTGGAACTTGATTCTTGAATACGGTGTGGCCTGTGTCGCCGTTGCCATCGGGTGGTCCGGCTATTTCAACAATCTGCTCAGGTTGGCCGGGATCGAATTACCGCACTGGGCTACGCATCCACCCGGAGGACCTGACGGGGGCGTGGCAAACTTCCCCGCCGCCATTATCGTGTTACTCGTCACCATCATTCTCGTCATTGGAATCAAAGAAAGCGCCCGCGCAACCGGCATCATTGTGTGCTTGAAGCTCGCGGTCATCCTCTTCTTCATTGCCGTAGGGACGCCGGCCGTGAATACCGACAACTGGACGCCCTTCATGCCACAGGGATTCGCCGGCGTCGGCGCCGCAGCGGCGATCGTGTTCTTCGCCTACATCGGATTCGACGCCATCTCGACGACCGCCGAGGAAGCCAAGAACCCTCAGCGGGATCTGCCGATCGGGATCATTGCCTCACTCAGCATCTGCACCGCCCTCTACATTGCCGTGGCCGCTGTTCTGACCGGCCTGATCCCCTCTTCACAGATCGACATTCATGCGCCGGTGGCCGAAGCGCTGAGTATGGTGGGCTTCAAGTGGGGAGCTGCGATTGTGGCGATCGGGGCCGTAGCCGGAATTACCAGCGTACTCGTCGTGATGATGCTGGGTCAGATCCGGGTATTCTTTGCCATGTCGCGCGACCACCTCTTGAGCCCCTGGCTGTCAACCGTGCATCCGCGTTATGGCACGCCTCACTATGCCACCATTCTCACCGGCATCGCCGTGGCCACACTCGCTGCCCTGATTCCCATCGGCGATGCGGCGGACATGACGAACATCGGCACTCTCTTTGCCTTTGTCCTGGTCTGTATCGGTGTTGTGATCCTGCGCTACACGAAACCCAACCAGCTCCGCCCATTCCGGCTTCCGTTCATGCCGGTCGTTCCCATTCTGGGCATGCTGGCCTGTCTCGGCTTAATGAGCTTTCTCCCATGGGTGACCTGGATTCGATTCGTCGTCTGGACTGCCATCGGCATTGTGGTCTACATGGGATACGGCCTGAAGCACAGCAAACTGGCCGGCCCTTCTTCTGAAGGCCACCTTCCAAAACGTTCCTAGCAGGATGCTGAAAAAGTCGCTCCCAGGAACCGTGAAACGTTAGACGTGAATCGTGAATCGTAGGATTGCCGAGTGCTCTCCCTCCGAACCGTTTCACGTTTTACGTTTCACCTTTCACGAACGACAAGGACGGCCATTGAGCTTCCACCGTGCCACAATAGTTCTTCCGCAGTCTGCTAAATAGAGTGAGTTAGCTGGATTTGTCGGTAGGCTGAGCCGCCAGGGCTGGAGCAGGAGCCGGTGTGGCGTCAGCAGGATCAGCTGGAGAGGCTGCAGGCGCGCCAGGCTGGCCCGCTGGTGCTGATGCAGCAGCGGATACCGCTGGTTTGGGAGCAGCGGGCGGCTTGGGAGGAGCAGGTTTCTCCGGCTTGATGCCTCCTTCCCACGAGGGACCGGAGTACATATCCGCCGAGAGACCCTTCATTTTCCATTTCTCTTCGAAATCCGCGGCCGCCTTATTCGGCGTCTCACCATTCCCCACGACGTCATTCCACGGATAGACCTTCGGGCCGATCTGGCACCCGGTCTCCGTCCGCTTCAAATACAAGGCAATCGGATTCCCGCGGTACGGTCCAAGATAGATATGCACGGAACCGGCGTATTCGAGCAAATGCTCCATGCGCGCCTCCAAGAGGGGGGCATGATGCCATAAGAGACGAGAGGAGGGCAAGGAGGCGCGGGGATGGATCAGATCGCTACGTGTTGGTGCCTCTCGGAGCGACCCTTTCGGAATTTGCCGAAGGGAATCCTTCGGAAATTCCTTCGCGGACTCAGTCAGTTTCCGCTTTCCTCTTCGGCAAATTCTCGAAGGGTCCCCGCTCCTTCGGCAAAACGCTCCGCGAGCTGACCCATCCCCTGATGGGAAGTAATAGAACGCTGTGCTCGTTGGACGCGCGCAGTCAGGGAGCTAGCCTTCTCGCCCTCCAAGGGAGGAGAGAAGATGAGAATATTCGGTGGGTCCCCGGGAATGACGGCATGGAACTAGCCGCTGCAGCGCTCGCCGCGCACGACATTGCCGATGACAAGGGGCTGTTGATTGACAGACTTTTCACCCGTCCCGTAGACTGCTTCCTATGCCATCACGATTGATTACCCCGTCTCGCCCAAGCAGCAAGAAGACCATCATCGGCTTTGTCAACCTGGGTTGTTCGAAAAACCAGGTCGATTCCGAAGTCATGTTGGGCATGTTGGTGGCGGACGGGTTTGCCTTGACCGATGATCCGAAGAAAGCCGAGGTGGTCATCATCAATACCTGTGGTTTCATCGAAGAGGCCAAGCAGGAGTCGATTGACACGATCATTGAGCACGGCAAACTAAAAAAAGCAGGGTCCTGTCGGGTGTTGATTGCCGCAGGCTGTCTGGCGCAACGGTATCAAGGAGATCTCCTCGAGCAATTGCCGGAACTCGACGGCGTGGTAGGGACCGGTGAGTTCGGGAAGATCGCGGAGATTTGCCGGAATCTGCTGGCACCGAAGAAGCGGCAACAACGGCTCTGGATCAGCGAGCCTCCCTATCTGTACGACGCAGACGCGCCGCGTCTCCGTCTCGGGAAGGCCCATAGTGCCTATGTGAAAATCGCCGAAGGCTGTAACCGAAATTGCGCCTTCTGCGCGATCCCCCTGATGCGGGGCAAGCAGCGAAGCCGCCCCGTGGAATCGATCGTAGCCGAAGCCACGCGCCTCGCCGCTGAAGGTGTGAAAGAGGTCAACCTCATTTCCCAGGATACGGTGAATTATGGCGTCGATCTTGGTGTGCGCCAAGGCCTCGTCACGCTGCTTCGCGAGCTGGTGAAGGTGAAAGACTTGCGCTGGATCAGGCCGTTCTATCTCTACCCGCAACAGGTATCGGATGAGTTGTTGGATCTCTACGCAGGAGAAGAAAAGATTACCAAGTATATCGACATGCCGCTGCAACACATCAACGACCGGATGCTCAAGCGGATGCACCGGCTGGGTGATCGGACTGCCATCACCTCCCTCGTCGATCGGATCCGGACGCGCATTCCCGGCGTCACGTTTCGCACGGCCTTCATCGTGGGGTTTCCCGGAGAGACGGAGCAGGCGTTTGACGAACTGAGAGGCTACGTGGAAGATGCCGAGTTTGATCGGGTGGCGGTGTTTTTGTATTCGGACGAGGAAGACACGCCGGCCGTCGGGCTTGATGACAAGGTCGAGCGATCGGTCATGGACGAACGACGGAATGAAATCTTATCTGTGCAAGAAGAGATTGCGGCGGCACGAGGCCAGGCCCGTATCGGCTCTGTGATGGAGGTCTTGGTCGAAGGGGTCTCCGAAGAGACAGGGTTACTGCTCGAGGGACGCCATGAAGGGCTGGCTCCGGAGATCGACGGCATCGTGTATATCAATGATGGATCAGCCACAGCAGGGGAACTCGTCAAGGTCGAGATCACCGATGC
>CAZPWD010000173.1:0-5704 GCA_964590025.1 uncultured Nitrospira sp. | reverse complement strand
AGACACGCCGCGGAGAAACACGACCCCTCGACTGGCACCATCATCCAGAAGCACGTGCGCATGCTCACCGATGATCTCCACGAACTCCCTGCTGACCTCGTCGGAGACAGCGCGTACATGGATGTCGTGATCTACCGTGTTGCTGAGCAGCATCGATCCAAACTGCGGGCAGGGACAGTGTTCGCCGCCGGAGATGTCGCCCCTGGGATGGAGGTCTTCACCGTTGGCTATCCGCTCGGTTGGGGCCCCACCATGGCCTTCGGCCGGCTCGGAAATACGAACACCTTCCTCCAAACCGTCGACACGCGCCTCATCCAGGCCGACCTCTCGGCCTGCAGCGGCAATTCAGGGGGCGGGCTCTTCAACAACGCTGGTGAGGTTGTCGGTGTCATGCATGCGATCATCCAGACTGAGAAAGAGGAGACACAAGCCCATTGCAGCCGCATGACCTTCGCCATTCCGGGGATTCTCGCCGAGCGGATTGTGAACGCGGCCCTCGCAGGCAAGCCGCTCACGTTCTCCAAATTGGGGATTCAAATGACCTCGGTGAAGGACGGAACCAAGTGGCGCGTGGCTGTGATGGATGTGGCCGACCCGGCGAAAGAAGCCGGTATTCAAAAGCACGACATCTTGCTGGCGATCGAGGACACGGAGATTCTCGATGCCGCCCAGTTGAAGAACTATCTAATTGAGCGAACCACACCGGGGCAGAAAGTCGCGGTGAAAGTCCGACGCGTCGATGCAGATCTGACGTTTACTGTGACACTTGGGGGAGGATAATGAGAAGGGATATTGCCACTTCGTCGTCGGAGATTGAGGAGATGGCTAGAGAATCATGGCGTGGAGGATCTTTGCGACTTGATATGTGGGAGGGAACAAGTCTTAGGTTACGAGGTATGAATGAGCTGCAGCAGGATGCTGGCACAGATCCCGCCAGCAAGCCAGAGCCCCATGGCGACCAGCCAGAATGAGTACGGAGCTCTGCCAGACAAGACCGGCCAGCCCGCCAGAAAACCAACTCCAAAGAAGGGGAAGATAAATAACTCAAATGGAATTTCGAAATACTCTCCACCAATCATCAAGATGGCTGGGAAAATGACGGTCCCTATTGGGCCGACGGCTGTGCCTCCTCGTTGGCTCTTATGGTACGATGCTCACGCTTCCAATCTTGGAGAAGGAGTCCCCACCGATGTCTATCTGGCCATTGCTTGTTTCGATGGTGTTCTGTGTCCTGTTCAACCTACCCCCGCTCTTCGCAGATGACCAACCGCCTCAGTCTCTGCTCACGCCACCCACGACTAAAGATGGTACGCCGATGGTCGAGGTCCCGGTCGGCTCGTTCCCGATGGGTGTTCCACAAGGCGATCGGGATGGTGGACGCGATGAATATCCACGCCATGATGTGTTTGTGGACACTTTCTTTATTGATAAATTTGAGGTGACAAACGGCCGCTATCTGGAATTCATCACAGCCACAGGCCATCGTGTCCCACAAAACTCCAAGAACCCGACGCGAAACCTCTGGCAAGGAGACGCCATCCCTGACTCACTCACTGATCGGCCCGTGATCAATGTGGATTGGTTTGATGCCGAGGCCTACTGCACGTGGGCGGGCAAACGACTCCCGACCGAAGCTGAATGGGAAAAAGCGGCAAAGGGCACCGCCGATCGACGATTCCCCTGGGGTAATGTCGAACCCACAATCAAACATCTCAACTTCAATCAACGGTGGATCGGCGAGAAGACCCTCATGCCCGTCGGAAGCTATGAAGCAGGTAAGAGCCCGTTCGGCGCCTACGACATGGCCGGCAACGTATGGGAATGGGTCAATGACTGGTACGACGCCAAGTATTACGAGAAAAGCCCCGAGAAGAATCCCAAAGGCCCTGACGCAGGCACAAAGAAAGTCATTCGGGGAGCAGGCTGGCAGAACGAAACCCCCACAGTCCGCATCTTCACCCGCGTGGACAGCGACCCGACGATCAGGAACGAATCGACGGGCTTTAGGTGCGCGATGGACGCGACAGCAAAGTAGGATTTGGCAATCTGGATTCTGAGGGCCTATGGATTCTGCCTCACTCCCCTGGAACTGACATTCCCCGACGTAGTTTCTACCGCTTCTACCTCAGCACTCGGCCCTCAGTCCCGTTTGTTATTGCAAGCTGGTCTGCTGCAGCTTTGCATCCTGTGATTCCCCGGAGTCCTTGACGTCCTTCGCGCAGCGGAACCCCATCCAGTTCATCTTGGTGTTGGGATCGGTTCCGTTACGTTGGGCAGTTCGCACGCTCGGCGTGCTGTCGACCCAGCCACCGCCACGGAAGCTCCGCTGCGTTCCTTTCTCCGGTCCTTTGGGATTCTTGTCCGGCGCAGTCGCATAGTACTTGGAGTCATACCAGTCGGCCACCCATTCGGACACGTTACCCGCCATCTGGAACAAGCCGTACGGACTCACCGCATTGTCGTATTTATCCACGGAAATGATCGGTGGATAGAGCAAGAGCCGTTCGGGACGATCTCGCACCGGACCTGACAAACCGGTCCGCCCGAAGTTTGCACGCGACAGGCCGGCAGGTTGATTCCCCCAGGGATAAATCCGCCCATCCTCTCCGCGTGCCGCCTTCTCCCACTCTGCTTCGGTGGGGAGCCGTTTACCCGCCCATGTGCAGTAGGCATCGGCATCGGCCCACGACACATGCATCACAGGATGGTTGGTCATGGTCTCCTGGAAGTTGCCGCCGTCATACTGCCAGTCGATCAGCGGCGGCAGATCCTTGGCAAGGATGAACTTCAGAAATTGCACGGTGGTCACTTCGAACTTGTCGATCTCGTAGGCGTCCAGATGGATCTTCCGCTGGGGGAATTCCGCCGGATAGGCATTGTGATCTATCTTCCTGTCGCTCCCCATGATGAATGAGCCTGCCGGGATGAGAACCATCTCGTCGTGAGCCGGCAACTTCACCCGCTCGGCGGCAATTTTTTTTCCTTCGGGGGTCCATTCCCGGACGACGTCGGCCACGTCCAACGCGTGAACTGATCCGCCCATTGCAATCAATCCTGTCATCACAGCGCCCGCGATGATTCCGAGTACTCTCACGATCCAGCCTCCTTGCTGTGTTACATGCCCGGCCCGACAGGCTCCGGCACTTCTTGTTTCTTGAAATCTTCCAACGGCTGAAAGTTGACCGGCAGGTTGAAGAGGTAGTCCGAGACTGACCGCAACTTCACATGCTGGTACTCCACGATCCAGCTCCCGTCTTTCCTCGCCAGCTTCATCGGGAAATGGATATCCGTGGCGACCCACTGATAGTACAATTCGACATGCTCACCTTGTTTCGTCGTGACTTCGTAGAGGATCGTCGGGTGCCCCTCGCGCACCTCCGTTCCGATCTCCTGCCTCGACACTTCTCCGTCCAGCTTTTCACTCACCATGAGGTCCTGCTCAGGACCATAGGGCATTGTTTTGAAGTGTTTCATCCGCGAGAGCAGCAACCAGACGACCTGCTTGTCCTTGCGCACGATACTCACGTTGACTGGCCCCATCGACTGGTGCTCGATGCGCCACATCGTATCACGGTAGTAGATATTCGCTTTGTGCGTTCGGCCATCGATCTTCGTCACTTGATCGGCAGTAAACTCCAGCGCCCAGGCCGGCAGACCGACGAGCAGCAGGCCACACGCAATCCAGAAGACGAAACAGGTCTGACGCATCGCGGGCGATCCTACCATAGGTCCATGCTCGCTTTCTTCTGGTCAGTTACGACCAAATCTAGAGATAGAAATTCCGCCATGTTCGTTGGGTAGGTTGTCTCCCTGGTTGTAGCCCGTTCCCCTCTTTTCTCACGTGAGAGGGTGCGGTAGTCCTGTATGCCCCTCTCCTGTTGTCGAATGCCCGTGCAAAGACAGGGTCTATTTCTTCTGTTGAAGAAGGTGAAGCAGCGCCCCTGCCGCGGTAGCCCGCACAGCATCATTCGTGTCGTGAAGGGCTTCCTTCATGAGGGGAACCAGCTCACGGTCCCCCACATGCCCGAGGGATCGAAGCGCCACAATCTTCGGACCGGGAAGGGGATCAGCGGTCAAGCTGGTTAACAGCGAGATCGCACCGGGAGCGTTGGCCTTGGTCGCCTTCCCAAGGGCATAGGCCACAGAAGCACGCATGGCCATATCGTTCTGTTGGGCCAGCGATTGTGCTGTGGCAGCCACTGTCGAGTAGGGCTGGCCAAGCTGGAGTAACGCGGCAATCGCTGAGGCACGTACGGTAAAGTTACCGTCGCTGAGCGCCCGATTGAGTGCCGGTATCGATTCCAGCCCTCCCAATTCTGCCAGCCCCCCCACCGCAGATTCGCGGACGGCAGGCACAGGATCTTTCAGTAATTGCTCAATCTGTCCCCGCGCCTCTTTGTGCCCAAGATGCCCCAACCCCCTGGCTGCAGCCCCACGGACAGAGGGCTGCTTGTAAGTCAAGGCCTCCATCATGGCAGGGGCACCACGCTGGTCTTTCAATTCTGCTATCGTACGAATCGCATCGGCTCGATCCTCTGGATTCAGTGACTCTGTGGCCTGCTGCAATTGGGTCCAGGCCTCCTTCTTGCCGAGCCTAATCAAGGCGCCATAGGCTGCGATACGAACCGTAGCAAGTTCGTCCTTCGTAGCCGGCTCGACTAATGAAAGGGTTCCTGGATCTCCCGTTCTACCGAGCGCTTTCACCACGCGCGCCTTTACTAATCCTGCTTGATCCTCGATCGCCGCGCGCAATTTCGTCGATTTCCGCCCCGCCTCGGATCGGCCGAGCCCCTCCACGGCGAGAGCACGGACTGGTCCAGATCCATCGCTCAAACCATCTTCAAAATAGGGGACGACATCATCCGAATCCACCTCTTTGAGCGCCGTGTAGGCTGCCCCGCGCATTTGTTCACGCATGTCCTTCACCATGACGAGGATGAACCCCAGCGCCACCTCTCGGAGGAGGGGTATCTCATCTTGCTTGAGCGCAAGTTCCAGCTTGTCGTACTCGCCGAGTGCGTCCTTGGGGTTACCAAGCTTGAGAAAGGAACGGATCTTAAGCCGGCGAACGTCTGGAGCGACACTCTGTTCCTTCTCCAGCTTGGCCAACTGCTCAATCACCTGTTCATATTGTTGCTTGTCGAACGCCTCTTGCGTATCTTTGGGGACAGATGAGCTCCCGGCAGCCAGCAGCAACTGATCCGCTCCACTCAACAGATAGAACCAGGCAATCGCAACTGCGGCCGGCAGACTCCAACGACACAAAAGTCTATGCATGAACAGTTTACTCATGGTCTCCCTACCCTCGTCCTTGCGGCACAAGCACCGTCATGCGCTTTTTGTATCCTGGTGGTTCTTCAAAATAATAGGCCGGCTGAGGCGACAGTCTGAACCGTTCATACTCAAACGACCACTCCCGATCCCGGCTGACGAGCTTCAAGACCACTCCTGTATCCAGGTCCACCCATTCGTAGAACCGCTCGACTCGACCATGATGGTCTGTCTGAACTTCGAAGAGTTGGGTTGTACGACCAGCCGTCGCCGCGTCGCCAACCAGGAGTCGGTCCCGCTCCCCCGGTAAGGCGGGGCGAATCGGGAGCAGATCATCTGGGTCCAGCCCTGTCACAAACAGTTCCTTCTGTTGCGCCAGCAGATACCAGGTCTCGGACTTATCCAACCGGATGATTTCGATTGCCGCATACCC
>CAZPWD010000172.1:0-5742 GCA_964590025.1 uncultured Nitrospira sp. | reverse complement strand
GGTTTGTTTTGTCTATCTGGTTGATTTAATTCATCTGGCTAGTTTCGTTCAACCAAAAAACCAGACAAACCAGACAAACCAGATAGACCAGATCAACCAGACAGATCGGGCTTGTCCCCTATGGCTTCTGCCTCTCGATCGTTATTCACTACCCAGACCGCGCCGTCAGCGCGTGCGATCGCCCTTTCGTTGTTGGTGGAGTCGGTCAAGAGTGAGGAAGGAGTCGATGTCTTGTTAGATCGCGCCCTCGTGCGATGCTCGTTCGACAGCAGGGAACGAGCCCTTACGGTGGAGCTCACCTATGGCGTCTTGCGGCGTCTTGCGACTATCGATTGGCGGCTTGAACCGGTCTTGGAAAAGCCGCTTCCTCGCCTTCCCGTCGCCGTGCAGATGGTGCTCAGGCTTGGTGCCTACCAACTCCTGTTTCTGAATCGTATTCCGCAATCTGCCGCTGTCAACGAATCAGTCAACCTAGCCAGAGCCATTGCCGGCACACTCGGCAGAGATTGGAGTGGGTTCGTCAATGCGGTGTTGCGCGCGCTCTTGCGCCATCCGCCTCAGCCCTGGCCCAGCATGGATCCTGATGCCGCGCAGGCCTTCGCCGTGCGGTACTCGGTTCCAGGCTGGCTCAGCCGTCGATGGGTCGATCGTCTGGGCGTGGCCTCTGCGGAAGCGGCCTGCGAGGGAGTCAGCGTCGCGCCTCCTCTGACGCTTCGGGTGAACCAGCTGATCACGACCAGGGAAGCACTCCTCGAAAAATTTGCCCAGGTGGGTATTGCGGCCAAGCCGACCAGCGTGAGTTCATTTGGCATTGTGCTTGATGAAGGAGGCTCTGTGCCCTCACTCCCGGGGTTTCACGAGGGCGCTTTTTATGTGGAAGATGAAGCAGCGCAATTGATTCCTCCCCTCCTCGATCCTCAGGCTGGTGACATCGTGCTTGATACTTGCGCGGCGCCAGGAGGAAAGGCGACCCATTTGGCTGATCTAATGCATAACAAGGGGACTATCTATGCCGTCGATCGGAAAGGTGCCCGCCTGGATCTCGTGCGAAGCAATTGTCATCGACTGGGGGTCCAGATTGTCGTGCCGATCGTCGGTGATATTCGACAGCCACGTGAATGGCTTCCCATGATCGAGACAGCAGGGTCTCCCTCGGTAAAGAAGGCCAGAGCGGGTGATCCATCTGTTGATCGGATTTTGGTGGATGCGCCCTGCAGTGGGCTCGGTGTGTTACGGCGACATCCGGAAGCCAAGTGGCGGAAAGGCGAGCAGGCACTCCCTCGACATCATGCGCTCCAGTGTCAGATCCTCGAGGCGGTTGCCCCATGCTTGCGGCCTGGCGGGGTGCTGGTCTATAGTACGTGCTCGACGGAACCGGAAGAAAACGAAGACGTCATCGAAGAATTCTGTCATGCTCATGCGGAGTTCCAGCGTGAGTCCGTCGTCTCCTGGCTCCCGATTGCGGCACAGGGATTCGTCACTGAACAGGGTGCCCTCTCGACAGTGGGCAATCAGTTTTCGATGGACGGATTCTACGCCGCACGACTGAGGAAGGTGTTGTGATGGCACGCCCCATTTATATTGCACCATCGATCTTAGCTGCTGACTTTGCCCGACTGGCCGAGGAAGTGGCAGCCGTGGAACGAGCGGGGGCCGACTTCCTCCATATCGATGTCATGGACGGGCATTTCGTCCCCAATTTGACCATCGGTCCGCCGATTGTGGCGGCGCTCAGAAAAGTCACCAAGCTGCCGCTCGACGTCCACCTCATGATCACAAACGCCGACGCTTTTATCGCCGAGTTCGCCGAGGCTGGAGCGGACTATCTCACGGTTCACGTAGAGGCCTGTCCGCATCTCCACCGCACGGTGCAATCGATCAAGGAGCGTGGCGTCAAGGCCGGGGTGACCCTGAATCCGGCCACTTCGCTCAGTACGATTGAGGAAATCCTCCCCGATGTTGATTTGGTCCTGATCATGTCAGTCAATCCTGGCTTCGGCGGGCAACAGTTTATCACCTCCTGTCTTCAGAAGATTTCCTCGGCTCGTGCCATGATCGAGCGGGCAGGAAATCGCGCGTTGCTCGAAGTGGACGGCGGCGTCAAGATCGACAATGTGGCTCAGGTACTGGCTGCGGGAGCTGATGTATTGGTCGCCGGGTCGGCCATTTTCTCTAGTCGGGACTATGCCGCGACGATCGCTGCGATGCGCGCAGCCGGCCACCCTTCTTCCACGACGCCACCGCGCGTCTCCGCTCACCGATAGGCCTCGCGGGTGGACATATCTTCCCTCATCGATAGTCTCCATCCTCTCGAAGTCAAAGTCCTATCGACCTTTGAGGCGAATCCCTCCGCGATCCTCCAGACGGAACAGCTCGCGCAGTCCACCGGGTTAGAGGCCTCGCAGCTAAGTATGGCGGTCGAATGGTTGCTCGCCAAGTCGTTGCTCGCGGTCGATACCGAGACCGTGACGCCCAATGTCTCGCTCACAAAAATCGGCGAACTCTATTTTGAAAAGTATTCGCCGATCGAACGGGTGCTGTCTGCTGCTCGAGATGCGGCCAAAACCGGCAAGCGCCTGACCATTCAGGACATTCAATCCCGGGAGGGACTCGAACCGGCGGAGGTGAGCGGGGCGATCGGACGTCTCAAGAAAGAAGGCGCGCTCCTCATCATTCAAGGCGGCTGTATCGAATCGACTGGCCGGCCGAGCCAGACGGCGGAAGCGATGCGGGGATTGCTGCAACAGCTTCATGGGGCGCCTCGTGAGCTGCAGGCGTTTTCCGAGGCACAACGGCAAGTCATTCAAGACCACTCCGTCAAACGCGGGAATGCACGGGAACCTTTCCGCATTGATGATCGGGTGGCCAGGGGGCTCAAGCTTTCCGTAACCGGTATCGAGGCCGCCCAGCAGCTCTCTCGGCAGGGGACCGCGGAAGAGGTTTCCCAGCTGACGCCCGAACTGTTGAAAGACGGGAACTGGCGGATGAAGCGCTTCCGTAGATACACGATCAGTCTTCGCGCGCCAAGGATTGCGCCGGGCAAGCGGCATCCGTATCGCGAGTTTCTCGATACCGTGAAGACGAAACTCGTGAGCATGGGATTCCAGGAAATGCGGGGCTCGCTTGTAGAGACAGAATTCTGGAACATGGACGCCCTCTTCATGCCGCAATTCCATCCGGCACGTGACATCCATGATGTCTACTTCGTCAAGGAACCGACTCATGCCTCGTCGATTGCGGAACCGTTCTTGTCCCGAGTCACGCAAGCGCACCAGAATGGCGGTGAAACCGGTTCAACCGGTTGGAACTATCCCTTCAATGCGGAGCGCGCGCGCCGGCTGGTCTTGCGGAGCCAGGGGACGGCCGTCTCGGCCCGTACGTTGGCGGCACAACCAGCGGTGCCGGGAAAGTATTTTTCTATCGCCCGTTGTTTCCGCTACGATCAAGTGGATGCGACGCACGCGACCGATTTCTTTCAGGTAGAAGGGATCGTGCTCGGCGAAGACATCAACTTTCGCACGTTGCTCGGCCTGCTGAATCTCTTTGCCCGTGAAGTGGCGCAGGCGAAGGAAGTCAAATTTCTCCCAGCCTACTTTCCTTTCACCGAACCGTCGGTCGAGCTGCATGTGCGCCATCCGAGGCTCGGATGGATGGAGCTTGGTGGAGCCGGGTTGTTCCGTCCTGAAGTCACCCTTCCGCTGGGCGTGACCGTTCCGGTGATTGCGTGGGGGTTGGGGCTCGATCGCATGGCGATGGTGGCGCTCGGCATTCACGATATTCGTGAGTTGTTCACCGACAATTTAGATCTGATTCGCTCCACCAGGGGGGCCTTCTAGCAGGATGCTGAAAAAGTCCGCCAGCTTCATTCTCGCCTCGGCCTTGCTTGGGAAAAGGCGCGTCTTGGCGCGCCAGGGTTGGGCGGGTGAGAAGTCCGGCCATTTTGAACATCCTGCGCGGTGTTTTTCCGTTGTTCCAGATGTGCGGACGAGTGAAGCCTTGGCTCGTCAGCAAAATTTTTCCACAGCCTTCTAGGTTTCACATGCCCACGATTACTATTTTCAAGCAGGATCTCGAGGGATTGCTCGCAGCGCCAGGCGAGGCTCGCCAACCGATCACCATGGAGCAACTCGAAGAGTCGTTGATGCTCGTGAAGGGTGAGCTGAGGGGGCAGAATCCCGACACCGGCGAACTGCGAATTGAGCTGCAAGATAGCAATCGTCCCGATCTCTGGTGCTGCGAAGGGATCGCCCGGCAGATTCGGGTGAAGCGGCAGGGTTCCCTCGCGAGGTACAACTTTCTCACGACCCCATCAAAATCGCCAAAGCGATTGAACGTGGCTCCCGGCCTGGAGGAGATCAGGCCCTACGTGGCGGCCTGTACCGCGACAGGCTACCGCGTGACCCAGGAGGGCCTCGCTCAGCTGATTCAGACACAAGAAAAACTCGCCGAGATGTTCGGCCGTAAACGCCGGACCGTGTCGATCGGACTCTATCGGCTCGCGGCGATCGAGTTTCCTGTCACCTATGATTTGGTGAAGTCGGACGAAGTTTCCTTCACGCCGTTGGGCATGGATACGGTCATGACGCTGGGGGAAATGCTGCTCGTCCATCCCAAGGGTCTGGAGTTCGGCGGGATTCTCGCGGGACATGATCGCCTGCCCTTCCTGCGCGATGCGAAGCGACAGGCCCTCTCCTTTCCGCCGATCATCAATAGCCGTGAAGTTGGAGAAGTGCGGGTGGGAGACGACGCCCTATTCGTCGAGGTGACTGGCACTGACCTCACGATGGTCGTTCTGACCCTCAACATCTTTGCAGCGAATCTGGCGGATCGTGGCGCTGTTATTGAGCCGATCGAAGTACGGTATTCCTATAAGACAGCTCTCGGCAAGGTGGTCATGACTCCCCAAGATCTAGGGAAGTCATGGAAGCTTCCCGTCAGCACGATCGAACAGGCCCTTGGGCAGGCGCTCGGCGTCCACGAAGTAGCGAAGGCCCTAACAGCTTACGGCTATGAGGTGATGACCAGAGGTAAAGCGGTGACGGTGACGCCTCCGCTCTATCGGCAGGATCTGATGCACGCGATGGACGTCGTCGAAGATGTCGCGATCAGTCGCGGGTACAGCGACTTTTTGCCGGTGATGCCCTCGCAGTTCACGGTCGGTGGATTGTCGCGCATCGAGGAGGTCTCCGACCGTGTGAGAGCCCTCATGGTCGGCATGGGTTTCCAGGAAATCATTTCCAACATTCTCAGTTCACCCCAGGATCTGCGTGATGCGATGCGATTGGAAGGGACCGAGTGGGGGAAACTTGTCGAGGTGGATAATGTGATGTCCCAGAACTTCTCCGCCCTTCGACAATGGATACTTCCGTCGTTACTTCGCGTGGAAGCTGCATCGAACCGGGCATTTTATCCCCATCGGATATTCGAGGCCGGCGAAGTGGCATGTCCCGATCCCACGGAGTCCATCGGGTCGCGCACTGTGACAGTGCTCGGCGGGATGATCGCCCATGCCGATGCGCATTTCTCCGAGGCCCACTCCTGCCTGGACACGTTGTTTTACTATGTGAACCAAGTGTACAGCCTGGAACCGATCCAGCATCCTTCATTTCTCGCTGGACGAGTGGGGAGTATTGTGTCTGAAGGGAAACAGGTCGGTGTGATTGGGGAACTACACCCGGAAGTTCTCGAACGCTGGCAGATTAGTGTTCCGGCTGTCGCGTTCGAAGTCGATCTGACAGAACT
>CAZPWD010000171.1:0-5769 GCA_964590025.1 uncultured Nitrospira sp. | reverse complement strand
TTCACCCATCGCGCCTTATGCGGCCTTTTCGTTTTCTCCGAGACCTCATACGATCATTTCTGCGCCATGGGTGCGCCAGTCTGGCAGCCTCTCTTGCATTTTTCTCCTTGCTCTCCCTCTTCCCGCTCGTCTTCCTCTTGCTCTACGGCCTGAGTTTCGTGGTGAGTCATGACGTGATCGGGGAACAGGTCCTCCTCAGTTTTCTCAAGGGCTTCCTCCCCTCGCTGGGAGAACATGTCGTAAACGAATTGCATCGGGTGAGCGCCTTGGAAACCGTCCGCTGGGCTGTGTTTCTGGCGTTCATCTGGTTCAGCGCGTTGGTGTTCTATGAACTCGACTATGCGTTGAACGTCGTATTCGAGAGTACCTGGCGCCGCCATCCCCTCATCTCAACCGGCATCGCCGTCGCCTCGCTCGCTGTGACCGGACTCGTGCTGCTGCTCTCCTACGGCGCAACCCAAATCGTCAACTTCTTAACGGGGTATGCGCCAAGACTCTGGGGGCTCGATCTCCTGGCCCTCGCAGCCCATGATCTATTTCTCACCTATACGCTTCCCTTCGCGCTGGCCTTCCTCACGGTCACGGGGTTATATCGGCTCGTTCCACGGCGGCGGCCGCACTGGCGTGAGGCAATGATCGGGGCGCTTACGTTTAGCCTGCTCTGGATCGCGGCCAAACTCTTATTCGTGACCTATAGCACCTACGCGACCGTGTACGCCCACCTCTATGGATCCCTCTTGGAAGTCATTCTGCTGCTCTTATGGGTCTACTACTCCGCGGCCCTCTTGCTGATCGGCGCCGAGGTCGCCCACCACCTCCAACAACAGACGCAGGCGCTGTCAGCCGCAGCCACGAGATCCGCTCAATCAGATCCGGCCTTGCCGAATGGTCCGCCAGCATAAAAAGAATGGTCTTTCTGGTTGATCTGGTTTGTTTGGTTTATCTGGTTTGGACTTGTTCAACCAAACAAACGAGACAGACCAGATGAACCAAACAGACCAGACCAGGCTGTCGGCTTCTGGACTTTTGCTGGCGGGGATACCCCTTCGTGGGTAGAATGGCAACCGGTACTAGCAGGATGCTGAAAAAGTCCGCCAGCGGCGTTCTCGCGTCGCTCAGAGGCTCAACGTACCGAAGCGTACGCCTCGCCCCTTCGCTCGCTGCGGCCTTGCTGAACGGCCTTTTTGAGCATCCTCAAGCTATTCTGGCATTAGCACCATCTGTAAGATGCCAAGGGTGTATTGTGTGTAAACCGAGTTTTTCCGCAGCCTGCTAAAAGGGAACCGCCTCATGCCCGAAGACTTCGGCAAAGACATGCTCATGCTCGGTGGCACCGTGGTTGGCTTCATCGCGGCGTTGATAACCCTCATGGAGAAGCTGCTGGATGTCAAGAACCGGCTGACATCGAAGAAGGAAAAAAAATCGCCCTCCACAAGCGAACGTCCGGCCTCTGACTCGTTTCCCACAATCGATTTCTTTTCGTCGAAGCCCTTCCGTGGTGTCTCCTATCTCCTCTTGTACGAAACCAGCGTGATCGTCGCAGCAGGTCTGCTCCTCAACTACCTCGGGCTCACGTTGAGTAGGCATCTGGAGAGCATCCTGTTCCTCGACATGACTGGAACAGCGCTGGTCGCCTTCCTCTTGGGCCCCTGGTGGGGAGCCGTCGTGGCCCTCCTCTCGAATTCTGTCGTGAACTGGTTGTTGTACCCGGAGACCGGCGGGGATGTGGTGATTTTCCCCTGGTCGCTGGTGAGTATGACCGGCGCCTGTTATTGGGGTTGGATGGCCAGACAAACGGGCTTTCAAAAGTATCTCCGCACAGGACGCAGTTCCGCCCTGTCCCATGCCTGGTTCCTCTATATCTTTGGGGTCGGTGGCGCGCTCGTCATGAGCCTGCCGGGAACCTTTGTCCAGGCTGCACTGCATGAGCAAACGACCTTTGCCTTGAACCCCGACGTCGCCGAGTCGGTGAGCCTACGCGTACTCCAATGGGAACACGCTGCGCATCTCTACCTCGAATCCCTCTTCGGGTTCACCTGGGGCGAAAGTCTGAGTTGGTGGATGGTGAATTGGTTCCAGAACTGGATCCGCTATATTCCTGATAAAACCATGAGCGCCGCCATCGCGCTCGTGGTCCTCAAGTACGGCTACCCCCTATTTGAACGGGAACTGATTCATGGCGGACCGGAGGGCGAACGTCCGAATGATGAGCGCATTCTGCCGCTGGTGTTGGGATTGCTCTATGCTCCCTCCTTCGCCGCCTTGCTCAGCAGCGAGACCTACGGAGGAGCAACCTACTGGCCTTTGTGGGCATTGCCTTGGCTCTTGATTCTGGGTGGCTATTGCTACTTGCGCTACTGGGGCACAGACGAGGCCGCCCTGCAAGCAGCCAGACTTCAACGAGCCGAGCGCTATGCCCGCGCACTGAAACAGATCGGCCGGGAAGCCCCCCATGAGTTCTGCAAGCGGTTGACCTTCATGACGCTGATCGCAAGCCTGCTCTTTGCCCTCTGTCTTCCCATCCTCTTGACAGACTTTTACCGCGCCACCTTCAAGTTCTTCTGCGTCGTCTACGGATTCCTGCTCGTGGTCCACCTCGTACGTATTGCCATTGCACAAAACATTTCCATCGCACGCGCGAATGATTGATCATAAGACGTGAAACGTGAGGGGTTAGGCGTAAGGGGCACAGAGAGAACGGCCTTTTACCTCTGACGCCTCACGCGCCTGACGCCTTACCCCTAACGCCTAACGTTTCCGATCCGCGAAGCTGGAGAAAGTGAGCGATGGCCGATCGAGTGACGAGCCCTACGATCTTTTCGTTCTCCATCACCACGAGACGGTCCCACCCGCCCTGGACCATGCGTTCCATCGCCTGCATCACAGACCAGTCCGGAGGGATACAGAAGGCTGACGACGCCGGGCGCATGATCTCTCGAACGCGACGCCACGGCCAAAGTGCAGTGGGAAGCGCTTGCACGTCTCGCAACGAAACCACCCCGAGAACCTGCCCCTCTTCGCACACAGGAAATCCACCGAATCCATGCGTGACAAAGTATTGATCGACCGCGTCCTGCACGCTCAAATCCGGTAGCAGAGTCACGACGGGGTGGACCATGACTTGGCGAACCGTAACCGACGCCAACGAAATCCGCGGGGCTGCCTGCCGTCTGCTTGCCAGGGCCGCCGAAAAGAGGAATGCGCCGATAAAGATGAGCCAGCCCCCGTTCGTCGCGATGGAAGGTCCCAGAGCGCCGGACCAGGCTCCCACCATCAAGCCCGCGCCGATCAACCCAAGAGCAACACCGAATCCTATTCCCACGAGCGCAGCCTGGCTGGTGGCTCGATTGAAATCCTTGTTCCGGGCCCACAGTCCAGCCCGTAAGACACGTCCGCCGTCTAAAGGGAACCCCGGGATCAGGTTAAATAGTCCGAGCTGTACATTCACCATGCCGAGCAAGCTCCCGAGGACGATGAGTCCCTGAAACCCTGATCGCGCGAACAAAGATTCCACGGCCATGGCTCCGCCGAGACAACCGGCCCCCAGAATCAAACTCACGAGCGGTCCTGCGATCGCGATCAAAAACTCGGCCCGCGGACTGGGCGGTTCCTTTCCCATGTGCGCCACTCCCCCGAAGATGAACAACGTAATCTGCCTGATAGGGATCTGGTAGCGCAGCGCCACATAGGAATGTCCCAATTCATGGAGCAGGACGGAGAGGAACAACAGGAGGGCGGCAATGCCACCCATCCCCCAATAGCGTGGAACCGACAGACCAGGCAACGTCTCGGGCAAATAGCCCTTCGCTAATGACCAGGTCACATAGAAGAACACCACAAACCAGGAGGCATGCACATGAATCGGGATGCCGAGCGCACGGCCGATTCTCCAATTGGGCAAAGACATACGTCCACCGTAACAGTGCAGGAATTCAAGCGTCAACTCGGCTTCGTCTCCTGGATCGGGTATACTCATCACCATGCGACTGCGCCACTCCTCAGGGATACTGTGCCTGGCCCTCACGATGCTGCTTGTTCCTGCGATGCCTTCCTTCACGCAGGCCCAAGTGATCAAGTCAGGCTCGCTCTCCTGTCCCGGTGTGGCGTTGACGTTCGACCTCTGCCCGGTGCGGACAGGAGTTGGCTACGATCAGGCACTGATCGACTATTTGATTGAGCAGAAGATCCCCGCCACTTTCTTCATGTCCGGAAAATGGATGACGAAACACGATCAGCAAGTACGGGCCCTCCTCCAGATCCCGTTCTTTGAAGTCGGCACCCATGGGGAGGTCCATGCCCATCTGCCGCTCCATTCAGCGGACGAGCAGAAACAAGAAATTCTCGGACCAGTTCGTTTGCTCAAAACCAAGTACGGTCATGACGCGACGTTGTTTCGCCCCCCCTATGGGGAGTTCAACGACGACACGGTCAACGTGGCCCGCGCCCTCGGCCTCCAGTTCATTCTCTGGAATGTCGTGTCCGGCGATCCCGACCCGACACTCACGGCGATGCGGATCGAAGACCGACTGAAGCAGTTAGTCCGGAAGGGTAGCGTCATCGTGATGCACGCCAATGGGAAGGGCAGACATACGCACGAGGTGGTGCAAGACCTCCATCAACATCTCTTGCCGGAGCGAAACCTCACCCCCATGACCATGAGTGGTCTCTTAACCTGCGCGCAGGCAGCCCCATGACCGACCCGGTCGTTCGGCCCATGACGGCGGAGGATCGGCCAGCCGTCATTGAATTACTCGCCGATTCCGACCCGTGGAAACGGCTTGGCTACCAAGCCAGTGACTGGGACAGCTATTTCACACCGCTTCCACAGGGACGTGACAGCTACGTCGTGGACCAGAACGGCAGAGTGGCCGGCATTGCGGTCGTTCGTCAGAAATTCTTGCTCGGCGACTATTTAGAACTGCTTGGAGTGGCGAACTGGGTGAGAGGCAAGGGGCTAGGGGGACGGTTGCTCGCCCACGTCGAAGCGTCTGTCTTCGCGAGGGCGAAGAACCTGTTCGCCTGCGTATCGGATTTCAACGACCAAGCCCGGCACTTTTACAAGAAGCAGGGCTACCAGGAGATCGGACCCATGCCGAACTTTCTGATCCCAGGTAGTGCCGAAATTCTGCTGCGCAAGACCAGCGGCCCGGCAAGGAAGAGCTGATGGCTTATAGCTAATGGCGTATGGTATGAGGAAAGTTCAATCAGAGGGATACCTTTCCGGCCATCGCCATAGGCCATTTGCTATACGCTCTTATCCGGAGACCAACCATGCGAGTCAAGAAGCTCCTCCACACCCGCATGAGGGTCAGCGACATGGACCAGACGATCAATTTCTATACCGACGTGCTGGGGCTGGAGGTCATGGAGCGCAAGGTCTCGCCGCGCGGCTCTCATCTGGCTTTTCTCAAGGTACCCAACAGCGAGGAACTGATCGAACTCTGCAGCTTCCCGTCAAGTGGCCCAGTGATAGTGCAGGAAGACCTCGTCCACCTGGCCTTCCAAGTCGAGAACCTTGACGACACCATTGAACAACTCGGTGCCAAACAGATTCGAATTACGGACGGGCCAACCACAACCTCATCCGGCAGCCGCTTCATTTTCATCGATGCCCCAGACGGTTACGAAGTCGAACTCATCGAACGCCCTCCGGGGATGGCGCTTGTGTAGCTGCCCTCCCAATCCCTAGCCCACATTATTCATGACGGTTCGTAGCGAAATCGCTGAGCCGCGTCGCGAGACCGGCGCGCGGAGCCCTGAGGCCCCGAT
>CAZPWD010000170.1:0-5771 GCA_964590025.1 uncultured Nitrospira sp. | reverse complement strand
AAACACGGGTTCAAATCCCGTTGGGACCACCACGCCAAGCTCGCTCGGGCCGCGCGCGCCTCGCCCACGATTGTGCGTGAACAAACCCTTCAGTATGAGATTCCCCCATAATCCGCTTGCACGGCCCAGAGCCATTGATTTGACCATGGCACAGGGATAATCCCTCTCGGGAGATCTTCTTACGCCACCTCCAGTGAGGCGGGCCGCGCCTCTGAGTGCGTACGTCATGGAGATCGTTGAATCCACGTCTCGATCGTTTAGGATCGTGTTGATCGCGCTCCGCCGTCCTCTTCCGTCAAATGTGGTGGTTCGCTAAACAGGTCATGCGTCCTCACGAACCCGGACGCGGCGAGGGATTTCTCGGGGTGCAACTTCGTTGACGCCTCTATCGTTGGTTGTGTATAAAGAATGCGCCGTTTCTCCATTCACTTCTAAGGTAGGTGGACTCTCCATGGGTGCACGTGAATTCCACGATGGGGCGCAAGATGGACTCGAAGCGCTCGAGCCACTCGACCCGGAACAGATCGGGTCCTTCGACGGCCTGCTGACTGCTATGCGAAAGACGGCCTTTGGGGGCCGCAGCTTGGGCGAAGCCTACGAAGTGCTTTGGGCGATGATCGAAGACCCCGACTGCTTCGTCGTGTTGACGCTGTCAGGGGCGATGACCATTGCCAAGATGGGCAAGATCATCAGTTCGATGATCGATCATGGGATGGTGCAATGTGTCGTCTCGACCGGTGCATTGATTGCCCATGGGCTGAGTGAGTCGGTTGGTAAAACACACTATCGGCACCATTCGTCCATGTCCGATGAAGAGTTGTTCAAGAAGGGCTACAATCGGGTCTACGACACGCTGGAGATGGAGTCCAATCTCAACTATGTTGAGCATGTCGTCGCCCGAACAATGAAGCGGATGGATCAGGACCAGTCTCTTTCCTCCGAGATCCTCACCCGTGAGCTGGGGAAGACGCTCGCGGAAGAATATGACGGAGCGGGTATTCTCAAAAGTGCCTATGTGAAAAAAGTCCCGGTCTTCATCCCTGCGTTTACCGATTCCGAGATGGGGCTGGATCTTGGAACCTGGGCCATGAGTCGAGAGCTCGATCGGGCTCGTGCGCAGGTAAACGGGGGCAGTGATCTTGATGTGCTGCGCGCGATTCATCGCTCCTGTCCTTCGTTCAATCCCTACATCGATCTCAACAGTTATGCGAGCCATGTCATCTCGGCCAAGCGGCGTGGGATCTTTACGATTGGTGGGGGAGTGCCTCGCAATTGGTCACAACAGGTCGGCCCCTACATTGAGATCTGCAATACGCGGCTTGGCCTCAATGTGCAGCCACCTCGGTTCCGGTACGGTGTGCGCATCTGTCCGGAACCGGATTATTGGGGCGGGTTGAGCGGCTGTACCTATCAAGAAGGCATTTCGTGGGGAAAGTTTGTCCCGCCGGAAGAGGGCGGGCGCTTTGCTGAAGTGTTGAGCGATGCCACGGTTGTCTGGCCTCTTCTCATGGTCGGGTTGCTAGAGCGCGTAAAACAAAAGCGCACTCCCCGCACATGATGGGCGCGCACCTCTTTCGCACAGTTGCTGCGGTGTTGCTGCTGTTTCTCGTGCAGCTGACTCAGGCTGGTGCTGGGTCGGTCACGGACGACGGACGAATCAGAGGGAACGTGGACGCACCGATCACCTTGATCGAGTATTCTGACTTCACGTGTGGGTACTGTGCGAAGTTCTTTCGGGAGACCTGGCCTCGCTTGCAGGCCAAATATATCGATACGGGCAAAGTGCGGTTTGTCTATCGCGACTATCCTCGAGCGGACCAGGGGATCGGTGTTGAGGCTGCGGTGGCGGCGCGCTGTGCCGGAGCCCAGGGTCGATATTGGCCGATGCACGATCGGCTCTTCAGCGAACGAGGCCGCTTAGACTCCGGATCGTTCAAGGGTTACGCGAAGGTGATCGGCTTGGACCAGACGTCGTTTGCCAAGTGTTTCGACGAGCGGCAATATCTCGAATCCATTTTCCAGGATCGCCAAGAGGCGAACGGGTGGGGATTTCATGGCACCCCCGGTTTTATTCTGATGCGAACGGCTGGTGGGCCCACTGAAAAAGAGCCGGCGGTCGCGATTCCCGGCGCAGTCCCGTTCGACGAGTTTGCCGAGGAGATTGATCGCATGTTGGCCACTGCCCCACGTTCCCAGGGAGAACCCACCGAGCCTCATGGGTCGACGGTGGTGGCACAAGACAGTCAGTTCACCATTCACTAAGGATTACCTATGTCTGCAACACAATCGTTTTGGTCTGTTCCGCAACCCGAGGGGGAGCCAGCCTATTGGATGTGCATGTCGTGCTTGTCAGAAGTCTTCTATCGCAAGGTGCCGATGCCGGATTGCCCGACGTGCCACGGCGTCTCGACCTATGAGGCCTTCACGCTTGAGGCGATTCGTGATTGGGGCACAGAGGATTTGGTTGCCAAAGCCGCTATCGCCCAACAGGCTGCCAATCTTGAGCCAGCGCCTGCGGCATCGGTCAAGTCTGCCGACTAAGTCTTCACCACCCGCGGGGCGTCTCTCGTGCAGGAACCACGTCCATTCTTGATTGGAGGTCTGTGGCGGCACGGGGAGACCGTTGTCCCCGTGAACAATCCGTTTACAGGACAGCTACTCGCCGAGGTGTCGAACGCGAGTTCCGCCGACGCCGAGGCTGCGATTCAATCGACAGTCGATGCCGCTGCCGCAATGGGAGCCTTGCCGTCCCACGCCCGCTATCATATGTTGCAAAAGATCGCGGGCGGGCTCTATGACCGACGTGAGGAATTTGCCCGCCTGATGACGGCTGAAGCCGGCAAGCCGATCACCGACGCGAAGCGGGAAGTCAATCGGGCTGTTCAGACATTTACCATTGCGGCTGAAGAAGCCAAGCGCATTCCAGGCGAGGTGATCCCTCTCGACTGGACGCCGGGGACGGATTCCCATCTCGGCATTCTCCGTCGGGTTCCGATCGGTCCGGTGCTCGGGATCACTCCCTTCAATTTTCCCCTGAACCTTGTGGCCCACAAGGTCGCTCCAGCTCTGGCCGCCGGCAATTCCATTCTCATCAAGCCGGCGCCACAGACACCCCTGACCGCGTTACTCTTGGGCGAAGTGGTTCTGGAGGCCGGGCTTCCTCCTGGCGCACTCAACATCCTGCCCTGCGACAACAAGATGGCAGAACAGCTTGTCGTCGATCCTCGCTTTAAACTCCTGAGCTTTACCGGCAGCGCCGCCGTCGGATGGATGCTGAAGGCCAAGTGCGGGAAGAAGAAGGTGGTGTTGGAACTCGGCGGGAACGCGGGCGTGATCGTGGAGCCCGATGCAGATCTCGAGTTTGCCGCACAGCGCTGCGCGGTCGGCGGGTTCGGATATGCCGGTCAGACCTGTATCTCCGTGCAGCGAATCTTTGTCCATCATTCCATCGCGGACCTCTTCACCACGAAGCTCCTGTTACAAGTTGCGCGTATGAAAGCCGGCGACCCGAGCGACGATTCGACGGTGGTTGGACCACTGATCGATCCGGCCGCGACCCATCGCGTCGAGACGTGGGTCGGGGAAGCCGTGTCGCAAGGAGCGCGGGTGCTTCTGGGAGGCAAACGCATGGGCTCGGTGATGGAGGCGACTGTGCTCTCGCACGTCACGCCAACGATGAAAGTCTCCTGTCAGGAGGTGTTTGGGCCGGTGGTAACGGTGACCCCCTACCGGCACTTCGGCGAAGCGATTACGGCGCTCAACCAGTCCGACTATGGGCTCCAAGCCGGGGTGTTCACCCAGGATGTGAATAAAATTTTTCATGCCTTTCGGCACCTTGAAGTTGGGGCCGTGCTGGCAAACGAGATTCCGACATTTCGTGCCGACCATATGCCGTATGGTGGCGTGAAGGACTCCGGACTCGGGCGTGAAGGGGTTCAGGCCGCGATCGAGGATATGACCGAGCCCCGCCTGCTGGTGTTGAACCTCAAATCACCTGCCGAGGCCTAGCAGGATGCTGAAAAAGTCTGCCAGCCTGTCTTGTTCATTTGGTCTGCCTGGTTTATCTGGTTTAACTGGTTCAACCAAACAAACGAGACAGACCAGAGAGACCAGACAGACCGGGCTTGTCCCAGATCTGCTGTACTGAAATGGTTTTCCCGAAGCATGTTAGAGAAAAAATCGTCGCAGGATATTGCGAAGCTCTGCCAATCTTGGTACAACAGCGACCCTGTGCCTACATGATGCTTACTGTGGGCGTGCATTTCAGCTAACGAGACGTCCGCCACCCGGTTGGTCGGATGAAGTAAGGAGAAGAGACGATGGTACCTACGCAGATGTTTCTGACGCGAGGTGTCGGAGTCCACAAAGAAAAGCTGGCCTCCTTCGAGCAAGCCTTACGTAGCGCCGGCGTTGCCTATTGTAACCTTGTCACGGTGTCGTCGATTTATCCGCCGAATTGCAAAATTATCCCGCGTGCGCGCGGCGAGAAGTTATTGAACCCCGGTGAAATCACGTTCTGTGTGATGGCGCGGTCGGAAACGAATGAACGGAATCGCCTGGCCTCCGCGTCGATTGGGTTAGCGATCCCGACCGATCGTCGAACCTACGGGTATCTGTCCGAACATCATGCGCATGGCGAAACCGATGAAGAGACGGGTGAGTATACGGAAGACTTGGCCGCGCAGATGTTGGCCACGACGCTCGGTGTCGCGTTCGATCCGAACATCGCGTGGAAAGAACGGGAACAAGTCTTCAAAATGGCCGGCAAGATCGTTCGGACCCTCAACATCACCCAGTCCGCTATCGGAAAACCCAATCGCTGGACGACGGTGATCGCATTGGCAGTGTTCATCCCGGAAGAAAATCTGCCGAAGCGGCGGCGTTAGCCTGCCGCGTGAGCATACGCCTATGACGCTTCCCGCCGGATGGGAAGGTATCGATCAGAACTTTCTTGGGCTCGCGGAGCCCTGGTGCCATCCTGATCAGGCGGGTGTCTACGTCCTGCCTGCGCCCTACGAACATACCTCCAGCTATGTGCGGGGCTCTGATCGAGGCCCGTCAGCCATCATCGAGGCGTCTCAACAAGTCGAGTTATACGACGAAACGCTCCGGTGTGAGCCCTATCGAGAGTGGGGCGGGGTGGCCACCATCCGCTCGCTCGATCTTGACGGCAAAGTCGATCAGAAGGCGGTAGATACGATTGAGGCGTTTGTCACTCCCCATGTCGGTACCGGGCGGTTTGTTGTCACCTTGACCGGGGAGCATACCGGCGCGCTTGGGGCCATCCGAGCCCATGCCCGACGCTATCCTGATCTTTGTGTGGTGCAGATCGATGCGCATGGCGACTTGCGGAAGGCCTATCAAGGGAACCCGTATAGCCATGCCAGCGTGATGGCCCGCGTGGTCGACGACGGGTTGCCGTTGGTCCAAGTCGGCATTCGTTCCATTTCTCCCGAGGAAATCGATCGCATTGAGGGCACCGATCGAATTGCCACGTTCTTTGCCGCCGCGATTCTTGACCCGTCCGGCCCCTACGAAGGCAAGGCCTCCCGCTGGGTTCCCGATGTCGTGAAGGCCTGTCGTGGGCCGGTATACCTGACCTTCGATTGTGACGGGCTTGACGCCTCGCTGGTCCCCGCGCTCGGCACCCCCGAGCCTGGCGGGTTGGGATGGTACGACATGGTGAACCTCGTGACGGCCTTGGCCAATGGACCGGGTATCCTCGGGATGGATATCAGCGAGTTGGCCCCGATCGAAGGGTTTGTCGCTCC
>CAZPWD010000169.1:0-5796 GCA_964590025.1 uncultured Nitrospira sp. | reverse complement strand
CCACTGCGCTGGTGGCGGACCTGGTCAAAGGCCAACGGATGGGATCGGCGATGGGAGTCTTTGGTACCATCTGGGATACCGGCGAGGCTTTTGGACCGATCCTGGCCGGCTTCCTGATCGCCTCCCTGGGTTACTCCCCGGCCTTCACCATGATCGCTTTGCTGATGGCGGCGGCGGCCCTTATCTTCGCTGCCTTAGTCACGGACCCTCGACTCGCTATGGACCCACATAGGTAGACAGGAGGATCGGTTGGCGGTGCGGCTCGGGTCAGTTACCGTGTCGCAGACACAACACCTATCGTGTCAACAATACACACCAAGTCAGGGCATCCCTGATTTGGATTGACTTCAAGGAGGACATATGAAGCTACCTTCTTTTCTGATTGCCACCATGATCGCAACGGCTGCGCTCGCACTTGCGACCAGTGCCGCGCAAACGGCACCGCCGGAACGCGTGTACGTGACGAACTTCGATGCTGATTTCATATCCGTCATCGATACGGTAGGGAATAACAAACGGACCGATATCCGTACCGGCAAGAATCCTCACGGCGTGGCAGTCAGCCACGACGGTATGCGCGTCTACGTCAGCAACGAAGGCGAGAACAGCGTCTCAGTCATTGACAGCCTGGCCGAACGGGTCATTGCCACCGTACCCGTCGGTTCGCATCCACATCAACTGTGTGTGAGCCGGGACGGGCGCTCCGTGTACGTGGCTAACAATGGTGAGTCTACGGTCTCAGTCATAGACACGTCTGCAAGTCGCGTTATCGGCACTATCACGGTCGGTCGCAATCCTCACATCGTTATTGCTGCTCAAGACGGGAAGCGCATTTTTGTCACTAGCGAGGGCGATAATAAGATCTCCATCGTCGATGATACGTCGAAGCAGGTGGTTGGCGAGATTCCTGTGTTTGGCTTTCCACGCGTCATGGTCATCTCCCCGGACAGCCGCTGGATCTATCTCGCGTTACGTTGGCTGAATGGTATTGTCGTGATCGACACGGAGAAAAAACAGGTCGTGGCCACCCTTGACCTCGGACTGCCGATTTTCCCGAGCGAAGGGAAAGCAGCTCACGGGCCGGGAATTTCTCGGGACGGGAAGCACATCTACCTGACGAGCCAGATTCTCAACACGGTGAGCGTCATCGATACTACGAACCTGAAAGTGGTCAGAAGTATTCCTGTTGGCATGGATCCGAACTGGATCGATTTCAGCTCTGATGGTCGGTATGCATACGTGAGCAATACGGCCACCAACAATGTGTCCGTCATCGACATCGCCGGTGGAAAGGTCGTTGCTACCGTTGCTGTCGGACAGCATCCGAAGCGTCTGGCGGTGGGTCAAGTCCCATTTTTCCCGTAAAAGGCTGAGGCGGGAAATCACCTTCGTCCTTGTTTGACGATTTCAGCTACCTCGCACAAATGACTTGGCGGTCCTTTCTCGCGTCGAAGGGAGTTTTTCATGAAGCATTGGTCCATTGCTTTAGCAACCCTTCTCCTGATCAGTACGGCAGTTGGATGTAAGAAGGCATCGTCTCCGGCGCCGGCTACCGTTGTCATCTACGTCAGCGAAGATCAGGTCTTCGCCGAGCCCATTCTACGCGACTTCGAAAAGGAGACCGGCATTCAGGTGCGAGCGGTCTACGATACCGAGGAGGCCAAGAGCGCCGGCGTGATGAATCGCCTGTTGGCTGAGCAGGCGAATCCGCAGGCGGACGTGTACTGGGCGAATGAACCGATGCGGGCTGCCGTGCTTCAGCAGCGCGGTGTGGCGGCTGCCTATGTCTCTCCAAACGCCATCGAGATTCCAGCCACCTTCAAAGACCCTAAAGGTTACTGGACGGGATTCTCTGCCAGGGCGCGAATTCTCCTCGTCAACAAGAATGTCAAGGATAAGCCGCAGTCAATCCTCGCCTACACTGACCCGCATTGGAAAAACAAGGCCGTTATTGCCAATCCGCTTTTCGGAACCACTACCGCCGAGATGGCGGCTCTGTTTTCCATCTGGGGCGATGAGCGCGGCAAGGCATTTCTCCGAGACATGAAGAAGAACAATGTCAGAATGTCCACCAGTAACGGCGAGAGCGCTGACTTCGTCGCATCAGGCGAGTCCCAGTTCGCTCTGGTCGACAGCGATGACGCCTTCAACCGTATTCAGCAGGGTAAGCCGGTCGAAGTCGTCTATCCGGACCAGCAGGAAGGCGAGGTCGGAGTTCTGATCGTGCCGAACGCCGTTGTCGCCATTACGGGCGGCCCTCATCCGGCGGAGACCCACAAACTGATCGACTATTTACTCTCACGGGAGACCGAGCGTAAGCTCGCCTATGCAAACTGCGCCCAGATCCCACTGCATCCGGGCGTGGACGTGCCGGCGCATGTGCCCAGGCTTGAGAAACTCGAGATAATGGCCGTCAACTACGCCGAAGTGGCGATCAAGATGCAGCAGATTCAACCATTCTTGAAGGTGTGGGTCGGGTACTGATGCTCCGCCGCGTGGTATTGACATCAGCCGCAACAGTGGTGGTTGCCGCGGGCCTGGCGCCTATTCTCGTGCTGATTGTCCAGAGCGTTGTCGCCGAATTTCACACCGGCTTTGCCTATTTCCGTGCGCTGTTGTCCTCGGGTCGAGCGTGGATTCTGGCCGGGCATAGTCTGGCGCTGTCGTCTGTAACGACGCTGATCACCCTCGTGGTCGGAGTCCCGCTGGGGGTCCTGCTTGGGAAATCGGACCTGCCGCTGCGTCGTCTGCTCCTTGTTGTTTTCGTGATTCCGCTCGTGATCCCACCGTATGTCCTGGCGGTCTGTTGGTCTAATGCACTCAGCCAAGATGGCGCCGTTGCTCGCTGGTTAACCCCTGGAATCGCTTCACAGTTCTCGGCGTGGCTGTTCGGCCTCGGCGGCTGCATACTTGTTCTAACGACGACATTCTTACCGATCGTGATGCTCATCACTGTGATCCAGCTCTCCTCGGTGAGATCCAGTTACGAGGAAGCTGCGAAACTGGTCTGCGGCTGGCCGGGGGTATTGTGGCACGTCACATTGCCGCTCATTGCGCCGGGCATTGCTTTGGCTGCCGTGTTGGTCTTTCTGCTGTCTCTGGGTGAATTCGGAGTACCCATCTTCCTGCGTGTTGACGTGCTCCCCGTCGAAAGCTTTGCCCAATTCACGGCCTTCTATAACTTCGAGGCGGCTACGGCAGCCGCTTTGCCGCTGGGGCTCGTGACATTTCTGCTGCTCCTCCTGGAGCGCGTCTTTATGCGAAGCCATAGCTATGCCCCGAGCAGGGGGCACGACGCTCACACGACTGATATCTCGCTTCGGTCTCGAACAATGCCTTTCCTGGCACTCATCATGACGGTCGCGCTTTTGGTCATCGTCTTTCCGCTAGGTACGTTGATCGGACGAGGCGCGTCGGTAAGCGCTCTCAGTGCGGCTATCTCTCACGGCGGGCCAAGTCTGGGCCGTAGTATGGCTTATGCCGCTGCCGGGGCCACCGGTCTGCTGTTGATCGGGTTCCTGTGTGGCTACACGGTCCAGACAAGAGCTCTAAGGTTGTGGAGGGGCCTCGATTTCCTGACCATCTTCCTGTTCGCACTGCCTGGACCAGTCATTGCTATCGGCCTGATCAGCCTCTGGAATCGAAAGGTCACGGAGTTCGTGTACGCCACCCCGATCATCATCATCCTCGGATATCTTGCCCAGTACACAGCACTCACAACCCGCATGTCTGTATCGGCCCTGGACCATGTTCCCCGAGCCATGGAGGAAGCAGCCCAGGTTTCTGGAGCGCACTGGGGCCGTCGGCTTCTGGGGATCGTTGTGCCGCTAGTACGCAAAGGACTGGCTGCCGCTTGGCTGGTTGGATATTTGTTCTGCCTGCGCGACACGGGGATAACGATGCTGGTCTATCCCCCCGGTCACGATACCTTGCCGGTGCGGACATTCACTCTCATGGCTAACGGACCACCAGAATTGATTGCAGCCCTGTGCCTGCTGATGATCGCGGCCGCAGTGGTACCTCTGGTGATTCTGGCCGCAACCTTTCGAACGACGGTGAGGATGGCTTGACAGCCATCGCGTTTCAATCCGTCTCGAAATCCTACAGCGGTCGCCCCGCCGTTCAGGATTTCTCGTTATCGGTTGAAATGGGCGAGCGCATCGTCATCCTGGGCCCGTCAGGATGCGGAAAGACCACGGTGCTGCGGCTGCTGGCCGGGTTTGTCACGCCAGACTCCGGCGCAATCTGCATCGGTGAGGCAATTGTCGCTCAGGATGGCCGGAATCTTTGCGAGCCAGAGGAACGCGACCTCGGGATGGTGTTTCAAGACCTGGCGCTTTGGCCACATCTTTCCGTCAGCGGCAACCTGGAGTTTGGCCTTCGGGCCAAAGGAATTCCCTCCAAAGACCGGAAACATCGTGTTCAAGAAATGTTGCGGCTCGTTGAGATGGAAGAGTACGTGAATGCGAAGCCGGCAGAGCTGTCTGGCGGCCAACAGCAGCGGGTAGCCCTGGCTCGCGCGCTCATTCTGCGGCCTAAGGCACTCCTGATGGACGAGCCGCTCTCCAATCTGGATGAAGAACTAAACCGCAGGCTCCGAAAAGAGATTCTGCGTTTGCAGGAGACCTTGGGGTTCACGCTCCTTTTCGTCACTCATGACCGGCAGGAGAGCGCAGAACTTGCCACCCGGATTGTTTTTATGAGGTCTGGCCGGATCGAACGCATTCTCACTGAGCTTCCGGATGCTGAACCGAAATCCTGAATGGCGCCATGAGGGATGACGTACGACATCACACTCACGAAGGCGCGTCACGGCGAAGATGACACCCGCCTCCGTCCTGAGCCGAAGCTGGCTATTGGCGTTCGCCATGCTCCTGCCTGCTTCCACGGCCTGGGGCTACCGGCCCTTCGTCTCAACCGATGCTGCTGTCGCCGATCCTAAAGAGTTGGAGATCGAGCTTGGGTATTTCAACCTGGAGCGATCCCGGGGGAAGAGCATCTTCATCGTGCCCAAGGTTGTCCTGAACTACGGTGTCATCAGGGATGTGGAGGTGGTTGGGGAGTTTGAGGTAGCGGAACCCTCACACGAGGGAGCCCAACTTGTTGACCCAGGCGTATTCCTGAAGGTGGTCTTGAAGGAGGGTATTCTCCAGGAGCAGGAGGGAATCGGCGTTGCGGTCGAGGTGGGGCCTCTCTTGCCCTCGACGGTTCAGGGAGAGCGGCGACTCGGCTTCGAGGGGATCGGGATCCTGAGCGGGAGGCTCCTCCCGTTCACGTACCACCTGAATGTTGGTGGAGGCGTGGATCGGGCGGAGGCGAATCCTTTCGTCATCTGGGGACTGATCGTGGAGTTTCCGGTCTTCCCACGCTTCAGGTTGGTGGGAGAGGTCAACGGGGAGAGCGCCAAAGGGCGGTCCGCCGACAACTCCGGCCTCGTCGGTTTCATCTGGCAGCCGCCATCGTCAAAAATCCTCATCGACGCAGGGATCAGACGCGGCTGTAGCGCTGGCGCTCCCGACTGGCGATTTACGATGGGGCTGACCTTCAGTTTCCCTACTCACCCATCACCTTAATGGTCGCCCGCTTCCTGCGCTGCCCATCAAACTCCGCATAGTAGATCTGCTGCCAAGGGCCAAGATCCAGCCGGCCGTCGGTCACGGGGACGATGACTTGATGGTGCAGGAGAAGGTTCTTCAGGTGGGCGTCGCCGTTCGTTTCGCCTGTCCGATGGTGCCGGTAGTCTTCCCGGTAGGGGGCCAGTCGTTCGAGCCACTCGTCGATGTCCTGGATCAGCCC
>CAZPWD010000168.1:0-5803 GCA_964590025.1 uncultured Nitrospira sp. | reverse complement strand
TCTGTTTCGTCTTTGATTTCGATCGAACAGCCTAATCGTGACTCCGAAGGAGGCAGCATATGCCGGCTCGGCTTTGGAATTGTGTCGTATTGATGACCGTAATGGTGGCGGGGACGAGTGGGACGCTGATGCCGTCTTTCGCACAGGCGAAAGAACAGATGCCCACGTTCGACCTCGACCGCATCATCGACTTGGCGCTGGAACGGAACCCGACGATCGCGGGCGCCCAGAGCGTGATCGAACAGAATGAGGGCAGGCAGGTCCAAGCCGGCGCCTATCCCAACCCCATAATTGGCACCCAGACGGCGAATGCCGCGCTTCGAGACCCCAGCACCGGGTCGCGGTTGAACGAGTATGGCGTGACGGTGAATCAGACGGTGGAATGGCCGGGCATGCGGGCGGCCCGTCAGGACGCGGCAGCCGCCGGTCTGGCCAGCGCGACGGTAGGCCTCGATGAAGCCAAGCTCAATCTTATTGCGGAGGTGAAGCAGGCATTCTACGAACTGCTGCTGGCGGAACGGACGGTAGACCTTCTTCAGCAGAATTTGGAGATTGTTCAGGAAGTGGCGCGCATTGTAAAAGCCCGCGTCCGATCCGGCGAAGGCCCTCAATTCGAAGCGGTGAAGGCGGAGGTGGAGGTGCTCAAAGCCAAGCAGGAGATGACGAAAGCCAAGAATGTCGTGCGCGTGAAACTCGTCGGATTGGACACCTTGACGGCGGGGGCCTTGGGGCCTCGGTACAAGGTGCAAGGAGATTTCCGGTTACTCCGGGATCGTCTGGACCCGGAGCAGATGGCGGCGAGGGACCTGTCGCAACATCCCACCCTCAAACGCCAGGGAAAACTGGTGGAGCAGGCTGAATTTACCGTCACCAAGGAGCGGCAGGGCCGTGTGCCGAACGTGACCCTGTTTGGCGGGTATGCCAGAGAGGTAGGCCGCGAGGCGGTGGTGGCGGGCGTGAGTCTGCCGACGCCCTTATGGTATCGGCAGCAAGGGCACATTGCGACGGCGCTCGGTACTCAACGAAAAGAAGAGGCAGAGCTGATTCGTGCCAGGAACGACCTCGGCCGTGCCATCAACCAACACGCTCGTGAGGCGGAAACGGCGCAAGAACAGATCCTCGTCTACGAGGAAGGGCTCTTAAAGCAAGCGCAAGAAGCGCTTCGTATCGCCCAATTGAGCTTCCGACAGGGAGCCTCCAGCCTCCTGGATGTCCTCGATGCCCAACGGGTTCAACGCCAGATCACCGTGGATTACAATCAGGCACGGTTCGAACTCTCCCTGGCGCTCACGCGGTTTGAGCGTGCCGTGGGCGGTCCACTCTAATTGCAAAAGGAATAGATGAGAGGCATGGTCATTTCTCCTGGCCGATGTGTGAGTCGATGTGAGCGTCATGCGCGCCCACGAAGCCGTCTGAGTGTGACGTGCAGGGTCTTCTTCGGCATGCTGCTGTTGGCGTCCTTTACGGGCTGTGACCGTGCGCCGGCCCCGGCGGAGGAGAACAAGGCGATACGTGCGTCGGACGGGGCACGTCTTGTTCGGCTCCCGCCGGAACAACTCACCCGGTCCGGTGTGACGGTGGAGTCGGTCGGACGAACGACATTTAGTACATACCGTGACTTTCCAGGCGTCGTACGGCCGAACGAACATGCGTTGGCAAATATTATGCCCCTCGTGCGTGGACGGGTGGCCGAGGTGTATGCCGATTTTGGACAGGAGGTCAAGACCAATCAGCTGTTGGCGGTGCTCCATAGCAGTGATCTCGGACTAGCCCAGTCTGCTTACCTGAAGGCCCGCGCACGACGACACGTGGCGGAGCAGGCCTATCAGCGGGCGCAGTTTCTTTTCAAAGAGAAAGTCATCGGCCAGGCGGAGGAGCAGCGCCGCGAAGGAGAGATGATCAGTATCCGTGCCGAGGCTCAGGAGGCGCGCGAAGGACTCCGGTTGTTAGGCATGGACGACAAGCAGATCAGAACCTTGGAGCAGACCCAAACGATCCGCTCGCAGGTTCCCATTGTGGCGCCCTTTGCCGGCCGGGTGATCGCGCGGAATCTCACCAAAGGCGAGGTGGTCGAAACCAACGAAAAAATGTTTGTGGTTGCCGATCTCTCGACGGTCTGGGTGATGGGCAATGTAGCGGAAAAAGATATCTCCTATGTGCACCGCGCGACAGCCGTTCCGAATCAGCCGGTCGAGGTCCATGTGGCTGCGTATCCTGACGAAGTGTTCCAGGGGATCGTCTCGTATGTCGGCGACGTCCTAGACAGCGCGACGCGGACCATGCAGGTGCGGGTCGGGGTGTCCAATTCCGACGGCCGATTGAAACCGGAGATGTTTGCCACGGTACGCGTTGTGTCGAAGCCGGAACCCGATGTTATCACCATTCCGAAAACCGCCGTCCTGCAGGATCATGGGGAGTCGGTCGTGTTCGTCCGTCTGAATGAACAGGAGTTTGGGCGCCGGGTCGTCCACATCGCAGGGCAAAACGACAAACAGGTGCATGTGCTGGACGGACTGACGGAAGGCGAAGAGGTCGTGGTCGCTGGCGCCTACATGCTCAAGTCTGAGCTCGCTAGGCAACAGGAAGGGGCGGCCAGTGATTGAGTCCCTGGTCGGTTTCGCCCTGCGCCAACGGATTCTGGTCGCGGTTGTTTCGGGCCTGCTCGTACTCGGAGGCCTCTATACGCTGCGGATCATGCCCATCGACGCCTTCCCCGATGTCACCAATGTGCAGGTCCAGATTCTGACCGAGGTGCCGGGCCTCTCCCCCGTCGAGGTGGAGAAGCTCGTCACGTTTCCGATCGAACTCGTGCTGGCGGGGTTGCCGGGGCTTCAGCAAGTTCGCTCTCTCTCGAAGTTCGGGCTGTCGCAAATCACCGTCGTCTTCCACGACGACATGGAGCTCTATTTCGCGAGGCAGCTCGTGCTGGAGCGAATGATTTCCGCGAAGGACGGACTCCCAGATGGCGTGCAACCTGAGATGGCGCCGGTTTCTACCGGCCTGGGCGAGGTGTACCAGTACTACCTCGACCGCCCCGGCGAGGATTACGCCGATGGGGATCTCGCGCGGCGGACTGAACGGCTGACCGAAGAACGTACCCTGCAGGATTGGGTTATTCGCCCGTTGTTGAAAGGGTTGCCCGGTGTGATCGATGTCAACTCGCTGGGCGGTTATGTGAAGCAATATAACGTGATCGTCGATCCCGTCAAGCTGCGGAAGTACGAATTGACCGTTCCTCAAGTGTACGAGGCGATCGGAAGCAATAATGCGAATGCCGGGGGCGGGATTCTCGACCGTCCCACCGACCGATACATTGTCCGCGGTGTCGGGATGATCAAGACGATCGAGGACCTGCAAGACATTGTCGTCAAGGAGCAAGGTGGGACGCCGGTGTTCGTCCGGGATGTGGCCGAGGTCGCCATCGGCCATGCGGTGCGCCATGGCGCGGCCGTGCTGAACGGGGAACGCGATGTCGTGACGGGAGTCGTCCTGATGCTGCGGGGGGCCAATGCGCTCGAGGTGGTGAAGCACGTCAAGGACCGGGTGGCGGACCTCCACCGAGATCGCACCTTGCCGGAGGGGATCCGCATAGTACCCTTCTACGACCGCAGCGAGTTGGTCCAAGCGGCGCTCAAGACAGTCGGCAAGTCGCTGGTGGAGGGGATCGTCTTCGTCGTGATCGTGTTGTTCCTGTTCTTAGGAAACGTGCGTAGCGCGTTAATCGTCGTGGCCACGCTGGTCGTGGCGCCTCTCGGAACGTTCATTGTCATGAACCAGGTCGGATTAACGGCCAACCTCATGTCACTGGGCGGCCTGGCGGTCGCGATCGGCATGCTGGTCGACGGCTCTGTGGTGATGGTGGAAAACATCTACCGGCATCTGTCGGAGCAACGTCACCAGGGCCTGCCTCGACAGGCCGTCATCCTCGATAGCGCTCGGGAGGTCGGCCGGCCGGTGGTCTTTGGGATCGTCATCATCGTCATCGTGTTTCTCCCGTTGATTACCTTGGAGGGGATGGAAGGAAAGCTCTTTGCGCCGATGGCCTATACGATCATGATCGCGCTGCTGGTGTCGCTGGCGTTATCCCTCACGCTGTCCCCCCTCCTCTGTCTGTGGGCTCTGCGTGCCGGCGGCGAAGAGGATACGTTCCCGGTTCGATGGGCCAAGCGTTTCTACCTTCCGACGTTGGAATGGGCCTTGAATCACCCTAGATCCGTCATGCTCAGTGCAACCGGACTGCTGCTCGGCAGCCTGCTCCTTGTGCCGTTCCTAGGCGGAGAATTCATCCCGATTCTCGAGGAAGGCGCCCTGACACCACAAGTATTACGCCTTCCGGATATCTCGCTCGACAATTCCATCCGCGTCGAAATGGAAACCCAGAAGGCCTTGCGCGAGTTTCCGGAAGTCCTGTCGAACGTGGCCAAGATCGGACGATCGGAAATCGCTGTCGACCCGATGGAGTTGAACGAGAGTGATCAGATCGTCGCATTGAAACCGCGCGACCAGTGGACCTCGGCCCACGATAAGGAGGCGTTGGTTGAGATGATGCGTCGGCGGTTGGCGCAGATCCCAGGAATTACCGTGCTGATGAGTCAACCGATTCAAGAGCGGGTCGATGAGCTGATCTCCGGCACCAAGTCTGAGGTTGCGATCAAGCTATTTGGCGACGATTTGGAGACATTGACGGAAAAAGCTAGAGAGATCGCCGCGATCATGGCGACCGTCGAGGGAGTCCGCGATGTCAAAGTCGAGCAGCAGGCCGGGCAATCGTATCTGACCGTGGACATCGATCGCCGGAAGATTGCTCGTTTCGGCATTAACGTGTCGGACATCCAACAGGTCATTGAAACGGCGATCGGAGGAAAATCGGCCACCCGCATATTGGAAGGCGAGCGCAGGTTTTCGGTGGCGGTCCGCTTTCCGGAGCGGACCAGAAACAGCCCTGAAGCCATCGGGAATGTGTTGATCGAATCGCCATTAGGTTCGTTGATTCCCATGAGCGAACTGAGCACCGTTACCGTGCGAGAGGGGCCGGCTCAAATCAGCCGGGAAGGGGGGCGCCGCCGGATCTACGTCGGACTCAACGTGGTCGGCCGCGATATTCAGAGCGTCGTGGAGGAGGGGCAGCGAAAGCTAGCGACACAGCTGCGCCTCCCGACGGGGTACTCCATTGTATGGGGCGGTGCGTTCGAAAACATGCAGCGTGCGATGGCCAGACTGCGAATCATCGTGCCGATCACGATTGGGTTGATCTTCTTTCTCTTATTCTCTTCCTTTAACTCGCTCCGGCACGCGGGGTTGATTATCGCCAACTTGCCGTTTTCCTTACTCGGAGGAATCGTCGCCCTGTGGGCCACCGGGCAGTACCTGAGCGTCCCCGCATCGGTGGGGTTCATCGCCCTGTTCGGTGTGGCGGCGCTCAACGGTATCGTGCTCGTCTCCTACATGAACAAGCTTCGCTATGAGAACCTGCCTCTGCGTGAAGCCATCGTGACAGCCTGCAACCTCCGGTTGCGCCCCGTGCTGATGACCGCGCTCGTGGCGCTGCTCGGACTTCTGCCGCTGGCCTTTGCGAGCGGGATCGGCTCAGAAGTGCAACGACCCTTGGCGACGGTCGTGATCGGCGGACTCGTCAGTTCGACGTTGCTGACGCTTATTGTCCTGCCGGTGCTCTACCGGTGGAGCGAAGGGCGAGCCGCTGTTCCGCGTCCTTCAGCGAGCGTCACACACAGTAATTAATCAACGGGGCGGAACGTCGCGAATATTCCTGTCGTCGCGCGTATGAATCACGACATGGAAGCGC
>CAZPWD010000167.1:0-5806 GCA_964590025.1 uncultured Nitrospira sp. | reverse complement strand
TTCCAGGCCCTCCTGGTCGCGTCCGGCCCTCACTTGCTCCCCTCCAAAGGGTCAGACCAGAAAACATCGTCCTGAGGCGCATTCCGAATCCCTTAACGAATCTCCCTACCAAGAGCGTTGTAACTCGGCTGCACCAAAGAAGAATTTACTGGGTGAAATGGCACCGTCCTTGCTAGATTCTTATGGAGCATAAAGAACGTATGGACTCCTTGCCTATGCCATGAGAATCCTACGTAGACAGAAGAAAAAGGCGGCGGTGAAGCCAGCGCGAGGGCACCGTCATACCTCCGCGGATGCGCGCGCCACCCTACTCGCAAGGCGCGTGAGGAACAGGCACAGGAGACCAAGGAGTTCCGCGGTCTGGATCGGGTGTTGGAATCGTCGACCAAGCCGGCCAAGCGGCAAGAGACGGGCCGCGTGAGGAGACCGAAGTCATGATGCGAGTGACGCCGTTAGTGTGGGTGAGTTTTGGACTGGTCAGTCTTACGGTCAGTGTGATGATGGCGGGCGATTCGCTCTTCGATTTGGTGACAGACCACGATCGCCAGGTCTTTGAATATCGTCGTGATTTGGCAGAGTCGTTGGCGGTTCAGTACTCGGCGCTGGCCGAGCGTGAACAGATCGAGACGGTGAAATTTGCGATGGAGACGTTGGCCAAGCGGATTCCGGATGTCTTGTCGCTGGCGCTCCTCCTGAAAAGCGGGACGGTCGTGGCGCAGGTTGGCGACCATGCGCGAGTTTGGGTGCAGCCGTCCGGCGAAGAATCCACCCTTGACTTTTTCCAAGTCCCGATCTTTTCCGGCGACGAACCGTGGGGCATGCTCCAGGTTGCGTTTCGCCAAACGAACGTATCCGGTCTTCAATGGTTCCTCACGAACCCGTGGGTGCGCTTCCTGGCATTTGTCAGTGTCGCGGGATTCGTCGGCTACCTCTTCTTCATGAAACGCACCCTCCGTCAGCTCGATCCCTCCGGCATTATTCCCACTCGCGTGAAAGCTGCACTGGATGCGCTCACGCAAGGCGTGGTCATGATCGATACGCGGGATTATATCGTCTTGGCGAACGATGGTTTCTGCCAGGCTGTGGGAAAGCCGGTGACGTCGTTGATCGGATCCGAGCTTGGCACCCTGTCGTGGAGGTCTGCTGAGTCATCCGACACGTTGTCAGTGCACCCCTGGACAGAGGCGATCATGGACAAGCAGCCTCAAGCCAGCAGGTCTCTTCTCCTCGGGCTTCCCGATGGTGGCTCACGAAAGTTCATTGTCAATACCGTGCCGATTATGGACGATGCATCTACGGTGAGAGGGGCCCTGGTCTCCTTCCACGATGTCACGGACCTTGATCGAGCACATTCTTCTCTCCGAGATGCGAACAGCGAGTTGGAGTTGTCCCGCTTCCAAATTCTGGAAAAGAATCAGGAACTCGAAACGACGAATACGAGCCTCCAGGTCGAGATGAGCGAGCGGAAAAAGGCTCAGGCAGAGAGAGAAGAACTGCATCAGCAGCTCGTGCAGGCGTCGCGCCAAGCCGGTATGGCGGATGTGGCGTCGAGCGTGCTGCACAATGTCGGGAATGTACTCACTAGCATTAACGTGTCGACTGATATTTTGCTGAAGACCCTCAAGAAGCCGATGGTGGGGGATGTCTGCCGAATTGCTTCGATGTTTCATGAACATCAGGACAATTTACAGGCATTTCTGACACAAGATGCGAAGGGCAAGCAGATTCCCTCGTATCTGGGCATAGTTGCCGAGTCCCTGAGCGGGAGTCACCAGACCATCCAGAGCGAAATCGACTCCCTCGTGAAAAAAATCGATCATATCAAGCAAGTGGTCGTGGCGCAGCAGGATATCGCCCGCGCGGGGGATATTCGTGAGGCGACGGAGACCGAGGACCTGATGGAGCAAGCCTTGCTGCTGGGGATGCCCGAGCCAGAGAAGTACGGTATCCGAGTCGTGCGGGAGTATGCCCATGTTCCGACAATCATGACGGATCGACATCGTGTCCTCCAGATTCTGGTGAATGTCATCACCAATGCCAAGAACGCCATGGTCGAATATCCGGCGAACTCGCATTGCCTCACGGTCCGAATCGGGTTGCCTACCGACCGCAGAGGATCCGTGCGATTTGAGGTGACCGATACCGGTGGCGGCATTACAGCTGAAAACCTCCCACGCTTGTTTGGTCAGGGTTTTACGACGAGAAAGGCCGGACATGGCCTTGGTCTTCACAGTGCCGCAATCTCCGCCAAGAATCTTGGCGGAACCCTACAAGCCCAAAGTGAGGGAGAAGGGCGCGGCGCCACCTTCATGCTCGATCTCCCATTGACCTTGGCAGATGCTGCTGCATGACGAACAACGAGACGACTGACAATCGACGCATTCTGGTGATCGACGACAACGTGTCCATCCACGAGGATTTTCGCAAGATCTTGGTGCCGCCTAAAGGTTCTGATTCGCTCGATCAGGCGCGGGTGGCCTTGTTCGGAGAGACACCAAGTCTCCCGCCACAGGAGCACTACGATCTCGAGTCCGCGCATCAGGGGCAAGAGGGGGTCGCTCTGGTCCAGAGTGCTCAGCGAGAGGGCCGGCCCTACGCGATGGCCTTCGTGGACATGCGTATGCCGCCGGGATGGGACGGCCTCGAAACGATCGAGCACCTCTGGCAGGTCGCGCCTGACCTCGAGATCGTGATCTGCACGGCCTATGCCGATCATCCATGGGAAGACGTGAGTCGCCGAATCGGGAACACCGACAAACTGCTCATCCTGCTGAAACCCTTCAACAGCATCGAGGTTGTCCAACTGGCAAATTCGCTCACAAAGAAATGGAACCTGACGAATACGCTCAATCTGCAGATTGAGTGCCTCGCGTCCTGCGTGAGCCAGCGAACGGCCGAATTGCACGAAGCGAACGACCGCCTTCAAGAAAACATCGCCCAGAAAATCGCGGAGACTGTGAAGGACCAGCCTCAGGACGATGCCGCGGCAGCGTTCCGCCAGAAAGAAGAGTTTCTGGCGATCATGAGCCATGAAATCCTCACGCCCATAAATGAACTGGTCGGCAAGGTGAATCTGTTGTCCGACAGCCCGCTCAGTCCTGGGCAGCGAGAGCATGCGACGACCATACAGAAATGCGCGCAGGATCTCCTGGCCCTCCTCAACGACATGCACGAGTTCATGGCTGGTCGGAGACAAGACACTCGGGCGTGAGGTCGTCAATGACGACGGCTATCCCATCGGCGCGGGGAGAAAGAAAAAAGAATGACCAAGGATGTCAATAATCAAAACCTTCGGGTTTTGGTGATCGACGACAACACGTCCATCCACGAGGACTTTCGCAAAATCCTTCAAGCAAAAGCCGGGGAGGAGGGTTTCGATCAAGCGCGGGCGGCGTTGTTCGGTAATTTGCCGCCCTCTCGGGAGATCGAACGGTTCGAACTGGACTGCGCCGATCAGGGGCAAGCCGCTCTCACCTTGGTGCAGCTGGCACGGAATGAAGGCCGACCCTATGCGGTGGCGTTTGTTGATATGAGGATGCCGCCCGGGTGGGACGGCCTGGAAACCGTCGAACACCTCTGGGAAGCGGACGCAGAGCTACAGGTGGTCATCTGTACGGCATACTCCGATCACCCGTGGGACGAAATCGAAGAACGTGTCGGCCGAACCGACAAGTTGTTGATCCTACAGAAACCGTTTAACGGCATTGAAGTGTTACAGCTTGCCACCGCACTCTGTCGAAAATGGGATCTTGCACGTGAGGTGGCAGGACAACTGCATGAATTGAACAAGCAGGTCGACCAACGTACGGCAGAACTCCAGGGCGCGAACGACCAACTGACACAATCCAATGCGGCCTTGGTGCGAACCGTGGCGGATCTTGAGGCGGCTCAAGCGGAAATTTTACTACAAAATGACGAACTGGGGCGTCTCGCGTCTCGAGATCCACTCACCGGCTGCCTCAACCGTCGCGCCTTTTACGCGCAATTTGAGACGGCGTTGGCCGAGAGCCGCAAACATGGCATCGAACTGAGCTGCCTGATGGTGGACATCGACAAATTTAAACGCATTAACGACCAATTTGGACATGGGGTAGGGGATCAAGCCATCCAAGCGGTAGCCAACTGCCTGAGCACCGGGCTACGGTTGATGGACATCATCGGCCGCTACGGGGGGGAGGAATTCTGTTTGCTGTTTCCGCGCACCGCGCTGGCTGAAGCCGCTGACCTGGCGGAACGTCTTCGGATTCGTGTCGAATCAGAGGCTGGGGTCAGGATGCGAATGGCATCCCGCTTGGTGATCACAATGAGTTGCGGCATTTCATCTACGGCGGTTGGAGTGCGGACGCCTTTGGAGCTGATCGATTACGCGGACAAAGCTCTCTATGCCGCCAAGGAAGGTGGGCGGAATTGTGTCATGGCTCTTGATTCGATTATCGCCGGAGCGAACGCGTTCGGCCAGGTTGAGCCGCAAGTCAGGCGGATCACTCCACGGGTGTCGAGCCCGCAGGCTTCCCGGTAAAGGAGACTTGCCTCGTTGCCGATGTGAGGCAGCAAGACCCGATCGGTTTCGCCAACGACCGTCATATGTGAGCATCTTGCTGGGTATTCTCCCATTTTGCCCCAGACCTGCGGGCCATTGAATTTTGTCGTGCCACAATAGCTTTTCCGCAGCCTGTTAGAAGGAACAGATGACATGGGGCGCATCCTGAGCTGTCCGCGGTGCCAGAAGGACGGCCTCTTGCGGTGTCAACCGCAATCGCCACGCGAGCACCTCGCCTCCTTCCTCTTCGTGGCGCCATTCCGCTGTCCATCGTGCAGTCACCGTTTTCTGGCGTCCCATCTTTGGCTGGACCATTCCACTCATACGATCGATCGCCGCAAACACCTCCGGATTCCCGTGCGACTCTATCTCTCGTTCTCCGGGGGCAAGGTCCGCGGTGAGGGAACGGTGCTCGATCTCTCGATGGGCGGTTGTATCATCAAGAGCGAGACCCAGGTCCATATGAACGACATCTTTTATCTGCAATTGTCGATTAGTGAAGGTGAACTCCCTCTTGAAGTGGCCGCGATGGTCCGTTCCGTGAGCGCTCGCGGCATCGCCTTCAATTTCCTTCGAGCCGCCCAAGAGAACAAGCGCCTGCTTGCCTTTGTCCAGGCCCAGACACCGGATCAGCCGGACAAATCCTCGCTCAACACCGGTGTCGCCGCCTAAGCAGGCCGGCGACACCCTTGCTCGCCATACCATCGTCAACAGAATAGGGTTCGACGCGAGTTGCAGGGTGCTCAAAAAGGCCGTTCAGCAAGGCCGCAGCGAGTGAAGGACCGAAGCGTACCCTTGGGGTACGTTGAGGGTCTGAACGATGCGAGAACGATGCATGGGAAAAGGCGCGTCTCGGCGCGCTGGGGCTGGGCGGGTGAGAAGAGAGACTTTTTCAGCACCCTGCTAGATCGGAGTTTCCCAAGCAGAAGGAAGCGGATGGTTGTTGACCAGTTCCTGGTGTGCGGCGAGATCGTAGGGTTCAATGGTGAGGTCGTGCTCATTGAGCGGCTCCGGGCAGGCAGGGGAACAGAGGTACGTACGATACGATTCAGCCTTCTCCTTCGTGGCGAACCGGCACAGCCCATATTCCGGCATCTCAGATGAGGGATGCCAAAACGCCAGCTCAATCGCACTCCCCTGGTAGATGCCGAGGGTGCGGTGCTTGATCTGAAACCCGCCGGGCAAATGTGAAGAGGGTTCAAGCGACATCGGACGGTCTTGCCTCCGTATCATAATGATTATGCTCATGATAGCATGAACGACACC
>CAZPWD010000166.1:0-5820 GCA_964590025.1 uncultured Nitrospira sp. | reverse complement strand
GTGTTCATGGCATTTACCTGGTCCCCCGATACCGTCTGGTTGTTATTGCAGAAGGCGTGGTGGTTCCTGGTCGTTCTGGGCGTGTTAGTCGCGTTCCATGAACTCGGACATTTCTTGGCCGCTCGCTGGGTCGGTGTCAAGGTCCTCAAGTTTTCTCTTGGATTCGGACCAAAGCTCTTCGGCCGGAAAATGGGCGAAACAGAATATCTCCTCTCGGCCGTTCCGCTCGGTGGCTACGTGAAACTGTTCGGCGAAGATGAGACCGAGGCGACTACACAGGAGGATCGTGCGCGGTCGTTTGCGCACCAAGGGTTGTGGGGCAAAGTCCTGATCGTGGCCGCGGGACCTGGGTTTAACTTCATTCTGGCTTATTTCATTTTTGCCGGATGGCTCGCGACCGGAGCTCCTCTTTTTGTCCCAACGTTCCAGGATCTCACCCCCGATATCGAAGCGATGGTCCCCGGCTCTCCAGCCGATACCGCAGGCATTCAAATCGGAGATCGTGTCAGCCGAGTCAATGGGCGCGACATTTCGACCAGAACGGAACTGTTCGACGCCGTGGCAAAGAGCAACGGGCAGGCGCTGACGCTCGAAATCAAACGAGGCGAACAGGTCAAAACGCTGACGGTCACGCCCACAACTGCTCCCGGACCACAGACCTCTGCACAAGAGCCCGGGTACTACCTGGGCGTCGAAGAAACACCGCCCCTCGTCACTTCAGTCATGCAAAATTCTCCGGCGGCGAAAGCCGGGCTTCAAGCCGGGGACCATGTGGTCAACATCGAGGGCCAGACGATCCATACCTGGTCTCAGATGACCGGTATCGTGAAAGAAAACCCCAACCGCCAGTTACAGGTCGAGGTCTTGCGGGAAGGGCGTCGAGTTTCGCTGACCGTGACGCCCTCTGCTGAGAAGGCGATGGTCAACGGTCAGTCGGTCGAAGTCGGCAAGATCGGCATTTCAGGACCAGGTCGTTCGATCATGCGCTCCAGCACCCCTCTGCTGTCGCTCTATGACGGCTTGGGGGCCACATGGGGCTGGACCGAGTTGACCGCAATCGGCCTCTACAAGATGGTCATAGGGGACATCTCCAGCAAGAACATCGGCGGCCCACTAACGATCGCCAATATATCCGGAGAGGCCGCTGCGCAGGGGGCCTCAAGCGTGGTTTTTCTCATCGCCATCCTGAGCATCAATCTGGGCGTCCTGAACTTGCTCCCGATTCCCATTCTTGACGGCGGCCATCTGTTGTTTTTCCTGATTGAGGGCATCCTTCGTAAACCCCTCGGCGAACGCCAGAGAGAAATCGCGCAACAGGCCGGCCTCGTGCTATTAGTGGGCGTCATGATCTTTGCGTTTTGGAATGACCTTGAACGGATCTTCTCTCGATAGAGAATGAGTCCGAAAGTCTGAATGTCGAACGTCATCATGTCGGCAAAACATTTCCTCGCGGACCGGCACTTCAGATTTGGTGACGTTCGGGCTTGATGACTTTTTGACCTTTCTCACAGAATCATGCGGACCTCTCAAGTCTTCATCCCTACATTGCGAGAAGACCCGGGCGAAGCGGAAACCGTCAGCCATAGGCTGATGCTCCGAGCCGGTCTGATTCGCAAGGTGGCGGCCGGCATCTACACGTACCTTCCGCTCGGCCTCCGGGTCATCCGAAAAGTCGAGCAGATCATTCGCGAGGAGATGAACCGGGCCGGCGCCCAAGAACTCCTCATGCCCATTGCCTCCCCCGCAGAATTGTGGCAAGAAACAGGCCGATGGAGCTTCTACGGCAAAGAGCTGTTGCGCTTTAAGGATCGCCACGAGCGCGAGTTCTGCTTGGGACCGACCCACGAGGAAGTGATCACTGACCTGTTCAGGCGCGAAGTCCGTTCCTATCGACAGATGCCGCTGAACTTCTATCAGATTCAAACAAAGTTTCGCGACGAAATACGCCCTCGCTTCGGACTCATGCGGGGACGCGAGTTCATCATGAAGGACGCCTACAGCTTTGATCAGGACGAAGCGAGCGCCAGGCTCAGCTATCAGAAGATGTACGATGCCTACCATCGTATTTTCACACGCTGCGGCCTCACCTTCCGTGCCGTGGAAGCCGACACCGGCCTGATCGGCGGCAGCTCATCTCACGAGTTCATGGTGCTCGCCGATACGGGCGAGAACACCATCGTCTACAGCGATGCAGGCACCTACGCCGCCAATGTCGAACAGGCCGAAGTGCTTCCTCCTACTCATGTGGACACCGAAGCCCCGCGCCCGCTGCGCACCGTCCAGACACCTCGCTGCCGGACAGTCGAAGAGGTCACGAGATTCTTGAACGTCTCCCCCACGCACCTCGTGAAGACGCTTCTCTACTCGACAGGAAAAGACACGGTCGCCGTGTTGGTACGGGGAGACCATGAAGCGAATGGGGTCAAGATTCAACGGCTCTTGCGAGTGACTGATCTTGAACTCGCAACTCCCACCGTCGTCGAGCAAGTCACTGGCGCACCGGTAGGGTTTGCCGGTCCCGTTGGCCTGAAACACGTTCGGATTATTGCCGACCACGCTATTAAAACCTTGCGCAACGTGGTCGTCGGCGGCAATCAGAGCGATACGCACTATGTCGATGCGAATTGGGATCGTGATTTTCAAGTCGAGCAGTTTGCCGATCTCCGCAGCGCCTGTGCAGGAGATCCGTCACCGAGAAAAGACGGGACATTGAAGGCGACGAAAGGCATCGAAGTCGGACATGTCTTTATGCTCGGCACCAAATACAGTGAAACCATGAAGGCCTCATTCCTGGATCTTCACGGCAAAGAGTGCTTCGCCGTCATGGGATGCTACGGCATCGGCATCGGACGCACTGCCGCTTCGGCGATCGAACAGAACCACGACGCTAAAGGCATTATCTGGCCTTTCCCAATCGCGCCGTTCCACGTACATCTCCTCCCGCTCACCCAATCAGCCCAGACCTCCCAAGTCGCCGCGCAGCTCTACGGCGAACTGCAGGCCGCAGGGTTCGAGGTACTCTGGGATGATCGGGACGAACGAGCGGGCGTGAAGTTCAACGATGCGGACCTGATGGGAGCCCCATTCCAACTCGTCGTCGGAGACAGGGGCCTCGCCGAAGGAGTCGTAGAGGTCAAAACTCGGAAGGACGGGGTCAAGCTCAAGCTGCCTCCGGCTCAAGTCGCCGCTCATCTGACTCGCACACAGGCGAGTTGAAAACCATACCGCCCGCCAGTGGCGTCATTCATGTTTCGCTTCCTTAACCGTAGCCAGTCTGAAACCGTCTTTTCCTTGCCTTCCATCCGTGATCAGCTAGACTGAATTTCGACCGCTGCCTCTAGGCACTTGTGGTCACGTGGATCGTACTCACTCTTTTTGAGCATACGAATCCGACGACGACCTTCCCAGTCGATGGTAGGAGCCCCTATAATGCCGGCCAAGCCCATCCCGGAAAATCTTCAGGAACTTCAGCAGAAAGTGGCATTCGCCGAGAACGTCAAGCGCATCACGGACCAAATCCATGCGGCCAGCGATCTTGACCATATTCTCCTCGACCTGCGTAAAGAAATTCTTAGCATCTTAGATGCCGAGGACCTCACCATCTTCGCGTTCGATTCGGAGAAGAAAGAGATTTTCTCCAAAATCCCTCACATCGACAGCGTCGAGGAAATCCGCATTCCCATCACCGAACAAAGTTTGGCTGGGTTCTGCGCAAAGTATCTCCGCCCAGTGAGCATTGCCGACGCCTATAACATTGCCGAGCTGCAAGGCGTCCATCCCTCACTCCTCCATGACTCCTCCTACGACAAGCGGACCGGATTCAAGACGAAACAGGTCCTGACCTACCCGATCGTGGCGGACAACAAGTATTTGATGGGCGTCTTCCAACTCCTCAACAAGAAGAGCGGCGCACGATTCACCAGAAAAGACGAAGAATCCGTCGCGGAGATTGCAAAGGCACTAGGTATCGCCTTCTTCAATCTCCGCAAGATCTCGAAGAAAAACCCAACCAAGTTCGATCGCCTGGTCACGAGCAACCGCATTACCCAGAACGAATTGGACCAGGCGATTGCCGAGTCCCGGAGAGGCGTGTCGGACTTCGAGGGCATCCTGATTGAGAAGTACAAGGTGCCGAAACTCGAAATCGGCAAGTCGCTCGCCCAGTTTCACAAATGCCCCTACATCGAGTACAGCGATCGAACAATTGTCGATGTCGAACTCCTGAAAAACCTGAACGTCGACTACCTCAGGAAAAACCACTGGATGCCCCTCAAGCGGGACCGAACCGCCATTGAAATTTTGACGGACGACCCGGGCGATCTCGATCGTGTGGCGGATATTAAGCGGACGTTCCCCGGCCTTAACATTCGCTTTGCGATCAGCCTCCGTCGTGATATCGCCCAGTTCCTCGCCTCCGCCACAGGACAGGTAGATACCGGCGGCACACGAAAGCTAGATGAAAATGTCTCCGACATTCTCGGCGAACTCGTCAACGAATCCCAAGAGGCAGCAGCGGAAGATGCCGGAGGCGGGCTCGACGAAAACGACAATGCCATCGTGCGGCTGGCCAATCAGATCATCGCCGATGCCTATCGACAAGGCGCCTCCGATATTCACGTCGAACCCTATGGCGACAAACGTGAAACGCTTGTCCGATTCCGGGTCGACGGTGACTGTTTCGAATACATGAAGATTCCGCAGAGCTATCGGCGCGCCATCGTGTCGCGTCTGAAGATCATGGCCAGCCTCGACATCGCAGAACGGCGCAAACCCCAGGACGGCAAGATCAAATTTAAACTGTCGGACAGCAAGGAAATCGAGTTGCGCGTTGCGACGATTCCGACCGCCGGATATAACGAAGACGTGGTCATGCGTCTGCTCGCGGCCAGCGAGCCTTTGCCCCTCGACAAGATGGGGTTCTCGGACCGGAATATCGCAGCAATCAAGGTGATCGCTACAAAACCCTACGGCATCATTCTCTGCGTCGGACCAACCGGCTCAGGAAAAACCACAACCCTGCACTCCGTCCTCGGCTTCATCAACACGCCCGACATTAAGATCTGGACGGCGGAGGACCCCGTCGAAATCACACAATATGGGCTCCGGCAGGTTCAAGTTCTCCCAAAGATCAACTTCACATTTGCCGCTGCCATGCGCGCGTTCCTCCGGGCCGACCCAGACGTGATCATGGTCGGAGAAATGCGAGATAAAGAAACGGCTGAAATTGGCATTGAAGCCTCATTGACCGGACACCTCGTCCTGAGCACACTCCATACAAACAGCGCGGTGGAAACCGTCACTCGACTTCTCGATATGGGCTGCGATTCGTTTAGTTTTGCCGATGCGATGTTGGGAGTCCTCGCCCAGCGCCTCACTCGCCGAATTTGCAAGGACTGTACGGAGCAGTACGTCGGGACACCGGCAGAATACGAGGAAATCCGCCAGGGCTATGGACCTGAATACTGGGACAAGCTCGGCATCCCGCAAGACAACACCTTCCGCCTAGCCCGCGGGAAGGGATGTGAAACCTGCAAGCACACTGGCTTTAAGGGACGCGTGGCCATCCACGAGTTGCTTCTGGGATCGGACAATCTCAAACGCATGGTTCAGACGAAGGCGAGAACTGAAGAGATGCTAAAGGCTGCCATTGAAGAGGGTATGACCACCCTCATGCAGGATGGAGTTCAGAAGACCCTGCTGGGCCACACCACGTTCAAGGAAGTCAAGGCAGTGGCCATCAAGTGAAGCCCCCCGCGCTCCCGCGCGGGGCATCCTCATAGGAATGCGGAGCTCTTCGTAGCCCGTAGCCCTCCTTCGCTA
>CAZPWD010000165.1:0-5822 GCA_964590025.1 uncultured Nitrospira sp. | reverse complement strand
AAGTAAGGTAGACTTGCTGTATGTCCAATCATTGCCCACGACTAACATGGGTGTTCTTGGGGTGGGGGGCCTTGGCGCTAGTCGGCTCCTTCTCTGGCTGCGTGGAGGCCGTGCCTCAAGACGCAATCGAAGCGGTTGAAAACATCGATCGAGACTTGATGGAATTACAGGCGGCTGAATTCTCGCCCACCGACTATACCCAGTTCGCACAACAATGGACGGCCCTGAAAGCTCGTGTCCAGGCCGACGAGGATCTGATCCGTTGGCCGTGGGAACCCAACGACTTGGAAGTCGCCCTTCGCCGGCTGCAAGAGGAAGGATCCCGCACAGTCGCCCGCCTCACGAAGGAACGTGAATCGCTCCGCCGCTCAGCCGAAAACAAGATCGCCCGGGTCGAGGATCGATTCCGGATGATAACTCTGCAAGGCAGTGCCATCGATAGTCGGCTCGTGTCGGAACAGAAGCCCGATGAAATCGAACTACTTATGAAGCAGGCCCATGCGTTCTATGAACAGGGTCGGTACGGTCGGTCTCTCGACGCGTCTAACCTGGCTGCGCAGAATCTGGCAACGCAAGCGGCCGTGCTGAGCAGCGAATTGGGGCGGTATGCCGATCGAGATCGAATCAGCCGGTGGCAACGGATGGCCAAGGACACCATCGCCTGGTCACGCATTCACCGAACCTCGGCGATTGTCATCAACAAGGCGGATCGAGTATTGACCCTCTACAGAAACGGGCAAAAAGTATTATCGTACCCCGTCCGGCTCGGGCTCAATGGTATTCGAGAGAAACAATACCAGGGAGACGGCGCCACTCCGGAAGGCCGATATCGGATCAACAGCAAGGGCGGGCAGGGGCAGACTCAGTTTTACCGGGCCTTGGTCCTCGACTACCCCAACGAAGATGATCGACGACGCTACCAGCTCGGGCGGAAGACGGGACAGATCCCAGCATCGCGAGCCATCGGGGGACAAATCGAAATCCACGGGGTTGAGAACGAACTGATGGCCCAAACATTGGGGTGCGTCATGCTCGACAATCCGCAAATGGCCCTTCTCTATGACCGAGTCGCGAAGGGGACGCCGGTCACCATCGTCGGCGCGCTACACGAACAGAACTCGGTGGCGCTGACTTTAGCGACACTCGATGATCGAAAGGAAGAAAGCTAGCAGGCTGCTGAAAAAGTCCGCCAGCAGCGTTCTCGCATCGTTCAGATCCTCAACGGGGACCCGGCCGCCTCACCACTCGGCGGCGCGCACAAACTTGGTGCTCCTTATTCGTCGCACCGTGCGCCCCAGAGGGCACGCCTCCGGTCTTCACTCGCTGCGGCCTTGCTGGACGGCCTTTTTGAGCAGCCTGCAGCACGCCGTCTCTCTCGATCATATGCGATCTCTCGCCTGGACACTCACAAGAGGCATGCTCTTTCTTATCCGCCGAACCATAACGCCATAGGTGAGACCTCAGGTTTGTGTTTCTCTCATCCGATATCTAGAATAGAAAGAAGGCTTGTCATGAAACTCGAGACTGATCGATCATTTCCCTCGGAACTTCAATCCCTGGTCGCTGCGGCGAATGCACGACTCTCCGCATCCCATGCGGTCGAGCGACTGTGGGCCCGCGACCATCGACTCTGGAAGCAAGATCCCACCGACATCACCAACCGCCTCGGCTGGCTGACCATCATCGAGTACATGAAAGATCGGACCGAGGAGTTACGGACCTTCGCCACTTCGGCCAAAAAGCGCGGCATCCGCGACGTGGTCCTGCTTGGGATGGGTGGCAGCAGCTTGGGACCGGAAGTGCTGCGCGCGTCATTTGGATCACCCCACGGGTTCCCCCGCTTATGGGTCCTCGATTCCACCGTTCCAGGCTGGGTTCGGCAGGTCACGCAGTCGATCGACCTGGCTCGAAGCCTGTTCATCCTCGCCAGCAAATCCGGCGGAACCATCGAAGTCATGTCCCTCTTTGCCCACTTTTGGGAACGTGTTCACCAGACCTCGGGCCACCAAGGCGGCGAACAGTTCCTTGCCATTACCGATCCCGGCACCGGGTTAGAAAAACTGGCAGCAGAGCATCAGTTCTGGCGCATCTTTACGAACCCACCCGACATCGGTGGACGGTACTCAGTCCTCTCCTATTTTGGATTAGTCCCTGCCGCCCTGATGGGGATCGATGTCGCACGATTGCTCACGCGTGCCACAGCCATGGCCCAGGCCTGTCGAATCCAGTCCCCTCTTGGACAGAACCCCGGTGCCGACCTTGGCGCAATAATGGCCTCACTGGCGGAAGCAGGACGCAGCAAGATCACCCTGATCGCATCACCGCAGATCACCACATTTGGTCTGTGGGCGGAACAGCTCCTCGCGGAAAGCATGGGCAAGGAAGGAACCGGCCTCATCCCCGTGGCGAATGAACCGATTGTCTCACCGACCGCCTATGGCACGGACCGGCTCTTTGTCTATCTTCGGTTGAAGGGAGATCAGAATAGACAGCTCGACCGACAGATCGCCGGACTCGCGCGACAGGGCCATCCAGTCCTGACGCTCACGCTCCAAGACCGTTACGATCTCGCAGGAGAATTTTTCCGGTGGGAAGTCGCCACGGCCGTGGCAGGCCACCTCCTGGGGATTCACCCGTTCGATCAACCGAACGTCCAAGAAAGCAAAGACAACACCGCCCGCGTACTGGAAAGCATCCAGTCCACCGGCCGGTTGCCGAAACAGACCACCGCGACCGCGGCGCAAGCCGCGGCACAACTCAAGCGACACGGTCAACCCGGCGCCTACGTCGCCATCTTGGCCTATACGACACCAACCTCCAAGATGGAACAGGTCATTCGCTCGCTGCGAAGAGCGCTCGTCTCTCATCACCATGTAACCACGACAGCCGGCTATGGTCCGCGCTATCTCCATTCGACAGGCCAACTCCACAAAGGGGGTCCGAGAAGCGGACTATTCTTACAGTTCGTCGATCCGATGATTCCTGATCTCAGCATTCCCGGAAAACCGTTCACCTTTCGCATGCTCGCGCAGGCCCAAGCAGCCGGCGACATACAGGCGCTCCAGGCTCATGGGCAACAGGCCATCGTCTTGCCCTTGGGTAAGAACCCGGCCGCGACGATTCAGGCGCTGACGAAGTCCCTCGCACCTCGCACGCCTGCTCGGCGTCCAACCATGCGCCGCACCAAGAGCGGGCGCGCCCGCAAAAAGTAGGATACCCGCCGTGTCCGACATCCGCATCCACCGCGACAGCCAAGCATGGGCTGAAGCAGCAGCTGAATTTGTACTGGAAGTGGGCAAAGAGGCCGTTCGCGCGAACGGTCGGTTCTTCATCGCCCTCTCAGGCGGCACGACACCGGAAATCCTCTACCGAGCCCTGGCCTCTCCCGCCTTCGCCGATCGCTTCGATTGGTCCCGAACCACCTTTTTTTTCAGCGATGAACGCTGCGTCCCTCCGGATGATCCTCGGAGCAATTACGCCTTGGCCGACAAAACTCTGTTCACCCCTCTGAGAATTACGCCCTCACAGGTCTATCGTATGGCAGGGGAATCCCGTGATCCACAGGCGGCGGCCTCTGAGTATGAACAGCAGCTGCGTCTTGCAACGAAGACCTCACCATCGGGCCAGCCATCCCTTGACCTCATTCTCTTAGGACTAGGCGAAGACGGGCATACGGCCTCTCTGTTTCCTGGGACACCAATCTTATGGGACCACCAACGCGTGATTGCGGCAACGCAATCTCCAAAAGATCCACCCAACAGACTGACCATGACCCTAGGTGTGATCAACCGGGCGAGTGTGATACTGTTTCTGGCTATAGGAACTGGCAAAGCGGGAGTCGTGAGAGCCATCCTCGATCCGAAGACCGAGGCTGAACGACAGCTTCCAGCCTCGCTAGTCGCACCAGAGGAAGGCCGCCTCATCTGGCTCCTCGACCGAGCTGCGGCAGCCGAGCTTCCGATACATCAGCAGCGGACGAGTCCATGAGGGCAGGATGATTGTTGCCGGAGATATTGGAGGCACGAAAACTCACTTGGCCTTGTTCGACTGGAGCAAGGATCGCGTCGATCCCGTCCGATTGGAGTCGTTTCACAGTGCCGATTACACCTCGCTCGAGGACATGCTCACTGAATTTCTCGTCCCGCGGAAGCCCCCGACGCCCATCGACGAATTCGCAACCGAGAAGAGCGACGCTGCCGAGCCAGAACCGGAGCGCCCAGCGGAAGAACCGCTGAAGATCGACGCAGCCTGCTTCGGTGTCCCGGGCCCTGTCATTCAGAACCATTGCCAGACGACCAACCTCCCGTGGGTGGTCGATGGCGCAACCCTGGCAAAACATTTCGACATACCGAGAGTGAAGCTGCTCAACGATCTCGAAGCCATGGCACACGGGATTCTGTTGCTCCGACCGGACGAAGTCGAAATCCTCAACGCCGGAACTCCACCACCGCACAACCAGGCGCTCGCCCTGATTGCGGCGGGAACCGGACTGGGCGAATCCATCCTCTTCTGGAACGGCTCGCGCTATCAGCCTATGCCATCGGAAGGCGGTCATGCGGACTTCGCACCGAACAATGATAACGAAATTGAACTGCTACGCCATCTGCGAAGTAACTACCTGCATGTGAGTTACGAGCGTGTGCTGTCCGGCCCCGGTCTGCATGCCATCTATGACTATGTCCGCGACAGCAAGAAGAATGAGCCCACGTGGCTCTCGGAACAAATCAAAGCCGGCGACCCAGCGGCGGTGATTGCAGAAGCAGGGCTCAAGGGACAGGCGGACATCGCCAAGCAGGCGCTCGACCTGTTCGCCTCCATCTATGGAGCCGAAGCCGGCAATCTTGCCCTGAAGGCCATGACACTCAACGGCGTGTATCTTGGCGGTGGCATCGCACCGAAGTTGCTGGCCAAACTGAAAGACGGAACATTCATGAAGGCCTTCACCAACAAAGGTCGCTATAAACGATTGATGAGTTCGATCCCGGTCAAAGTGGTCATGAATCAGCAGACCGCCTTACTTGGTGCCGCATCCGTCGCCGCGGCCCTCTCCCATACCCCCGCATCATGATGAGCAACCAGAACCTCGACAGCCTGAAGAAAGCCGCGGCGTTAACAGCCGTCGAATTCGTCCGTGATGGGATGGTCGTTGGCCTCGGGACCGGCTCAACGGCTAAGCATATGATCATCGCGCTGGGGGAAAAGGTCCGCGCGGGCATGACACTTCGCGGAGTGCCCACGTCGAAGGAAACGGCCACGCTCGCCAGGCAACAAGGAATCATCCTCATCGATGCCGATAATGCGTGGGTGATCGATGTCGCGATCGACGGGGCGGATCAGGTTGATCCTGGCTTTAATCTCATTAAAGGTGGAGGCGGCGCGCTCCTGAAGGAAAAGATTGTCGCGGCCTCGGCCAAGCAGTTCATCGTCTTGGTCGACCATACCAAGCGAGTCCCCGTACTGGGGGGATCATTTCCGCTCCCTATCGAGGTGATCCCCTTTGGCTGGGGAAGTACAGCACGAGAAATTGAGGCCCTCACGCAGAGTCGTGTGGTGCTCAGGGAACGGGACGGATCGCCATTCAACACGGAAGCAGGCCATGTGATTCTGGATGTCCATCTCCCACGGATCGACAACCCGCGAGAACTCGAGATCGCCTTGAACCTGATTCCCGGAGTCGTCGAGACCGGCCTCTTTGTCGGACGAACAGACCTGCTCATCGTAGGCACCCCCAACGGAGTCGAGTCGTACCCAGCGACGAGGACATGCCCAGCCCGCATTATTCACGAGAGTTCGTGACGAAACCGCTGAGACGCCACGCGAGA
>CAZPWD010000164.1:0-5828 GCA_964590025.1 uncultured Nitrospira sp. | reverse complement strand
TACATCGGGAAGGCCGCAGTCCTGTCCAGCCGCGTGCGGTCCTACTTTCAAAAAGGGACCGACCACTCCCCGAAAACCACCGTCCTGGTCAGCCACATCGCAGACCTCGAAACGATCGTCACCCGCTCAGAACTCGAAGCGCTCATCCTTGAAAGCAATCTGATCAAGCAGCATCGGCCCCGGTTCAATGTGGTCTTACGGGACGACAAGCAATACCCCTACCTTCGCCTGCCGATCAAAGAGGACTTCCCGCGCCTCTCCATCGTGCGCCGCGTGAAACAGGACGGCGCACTCTACTATGGCCCCTACACGCCGGCAGGCGCCTTGCGGGAGACATTGAAAGTCATCAAGAAAGCCTTCCCCTTGGCAACCTGCACGATCGAGATCGACGGCAAGGCGGAGCGAGCCTGTATCGAATTCGAGATCAAACGGTGCATGGCGCCCTGCACCGGCAATCAATCGAAAGAGGACTACCGCCACATCGTCGAACAGGTGCGCCAGTTTCTCGAAGGGCGCGACCATGAATTGCTGGACGACTTGCGCACCCAGATGGAAGGGGCGGCGGAGCATGAAAAATTCGAAGAGGCGGCGCGCTTGCGCGATCGGCTCTTCAACATCGAACGCACACTTGAAAAGCAACGCATCACCCAAACGACGACAACCGACCAAGACGTGATCGGTCTGGCGCGGCAAGGCTCGGCAGTCGATCTACAGATCCTCTTCGTGCGCGGCGGCCTCCTGATCGGCCGCAAAGACTTCTTCTGGCCCCATTCAGCAGACGCCGGCGACGAAGAGCTCGTTCGATCCGCCATTGAACAGTTCTACAACAAAGACGGTCAGCCGCCCAAAGAGCTGCTCATTCCTACCGACCTCAACGACGCCACGGTGATCGAGGAGTGGCTTTCAGGCAAGCGCGGGAATGCCGTCCGCATCGTGGCGCCTGAGCGGGGCGTGAAACACCAGTTGCTCCTCCTGGCGGAAGAGAATGCCGGCGCCGCAGTCGCCAATCACCTTCGAGACGAAGAAATCGGACGGCAAGCGGTTGAAGAACTGAAGCGGCTCGTACGTCTGGACATTGTGCCTCGGCGCATCGAAGGATTCGACATTTCGAACACCATGGGCGACCAGTCCGTTGCATCCATGGTCGTATGGGAAGACGGCCAGATGAAGAAAGCCGACTACCGCCGGTTCAAAATCCAAACCGTGACCGGCGCCAACGATTTCGCCAGCATGCAGGAAGTCGTCACGCGCCGCTATGGAGACAGCGAGGATCTCGCGCGCCCGGATCTCATCCTCATCGATGGAGGATTAGGCCAACTCGCCGCAGCCATGGAAGGGCTGAAACAGGTCGGTCACCAGGACCTGGCGATTATTGGATTGGCCAAAGCACGCGGCGAGAAAGACGAGCGGATTTTCCTGCCCGGTCGAAAAAACCCCATAGTGCTTCGCGCGAACTCCCCGGCCACCCATCTCGTGCAACGCATTCGTGACGAAGCCCATCGATTTGCGATCACCTTCCATCGCAAGCTGCGCGGCAAAGCCCTTATGGCCTCTCCACTCGATCAAGTAATCGGCATCGGCCAGATCAAACGGGCCCGCCTGCTCAAACAATATGGCAGCCTTGCGAACATCGCTGCAGCTTCGGACAACGAATTGACGGCAGCCGGCCTTGATGCCAAGACCGTCGCCGAGATGCGGAAAGCCCTCGCGAAAACTACTCCGTCGCACAGTTGAACGCGGTCATCTGCGAGGTCTGTCTGGTCTATCTGGTCTATCTGGTTTGTTTCGTTTATTTCGTTGGTCTGGTTCAACCAAATAAACAAGACAAACCAAACAAACCAAATGAACAAGACCGGCTGACGGACATTTTCAGCATCCTGCTAAGCATTACCCACAGCACCCGTCACTGCCATGATTGGGTCAGAACTCCCTTCCCATCCTGCCAATGAGGCGTCCAAGCGAGGGCAACGAGCTTCACGGCGATGTTGGCTTTGGTGGGTTTGAGAGAGACGGTTTCGAGTTTCTCGTTGAGGGGATCAGTCGTGGCAGCCAGGGCATCGGTTTCCATCTTAAACTGCGCTTCGAGGCCGGCCAATTGTTGCTGCAGCGCCGAGACGTTTTCTTCGGCTTGCCCCACGTCCTTGGATTCCTTGATCGCGCGCCCGGCCCCGCGAATCGCCGTTGTCGCCCGACCGATGTTCGTCGCGCTGACGGTTTTTCTTCCGAGAAACGCCCCTAGAATCGAGGCGCCGACAGAAATGGCCGCCTGCATTTGACTCGCTCGAGACTCTGCTTGCTGCCGTTCGACCATTTGCCCAGCTCGCCTGATCCGATCTTGCAAGGAAGCAATCTTCGGTGCGTACTTTTGACGCAGGCTGTCCAATTGTCTGTCCCGTGCTTCACGTCCGGATTGTTGCAGTCGCACACGGAAGTCCCTCTCGGACTCGCCAGGCTTCGAGGTCTCTTTCGTACTAGGGCTCTCCAACAGATCGACTTTCTGGGTGCGGAATAGCCACCCGGTGAAGTCCTTATTCCACGCTTCATAACTCTTGGCTTTGCTCGCCGCACTGGGAACAGACCCGAACTGCGCACCGTCTGATGGCGATGACTCCAGATCAGCGAGGGCCAAGCCCGCTTCCATGGCATGATCCCAGTCCACCGCCACCGCACCGTCCGAGATCGGCGCAAGCACGGTCACATCCTGCGTCACATCGACGCCGGTCTTGCTGTCTGATACCCGCACCTGCGATGCACCGAGCAACATCGGCTGGTAGATCAAAGCGCTGCCGCTCGGTTGGCTTCCCCGAACAGGGATAAAATGCTGCGGCACATCGGGGGGGAGCATGGGACGTGAGGCGTGAGGCGTGAGGTGTGAGGCGGCCGGAGAAGAAGCGGGCCTGTCTTTCCCGTCACCCCTTACGCCTGACGCCTTACCCCTCACGGGATCCATCAGCGCCTTGATTTGCGTCCGCGTCAGGGGGCCTCGAAGGTAGGACAGAGTCCATCTTGTCTGAAAGACTTCCGGCGCATCTTCGTGGACATTGTTCATGAGAAAGACGCGATTGCCGAGGCCAGCGAGAAGCTGTTCCATCCCCTGCTTATCGAACTTCTTTCCGTTACTCGCAGTGGCACCTTCTAATCCTTCCAACACGCGCGCCTTGTCTCGTTCGGTTTGCAGCCGTCCGATGAACCAGGTGCCTGTATTCGCCAAGCCTTTGTAATCCAGATCGACGGGGTTCTGTGTTGCCAACACCACGCCCAGACCGAACGCGCGGGCCTGCTTCAACAACGTGAGCAAGGGTTGCTTTGACGGTGGATTGGCAACCGGCGGGAAATAGCCGAAGATTTCGTCCATATAGAGGATGGCGCGGAGGCTGGTCGTACCGGACTGCGCCCGCACCCAGCCGAGCGTCTGGCTCAAGAGCAAGGTCACGAAGAACATGCGTTCCGCATCGTTGAGATGGGCGATCGAGAATATCGCGAGCCGTGGCTTGCCCCCTGGAGAATGGAGCATCTGGCCGACGTCGAGCGGTTCGCCTTCCAACCAGGCAGAAAATCCCGGCGAAGCTAATAAGTTATTTAACTGCATGGCGAGGGCAAAGCGTTCCTTCGAGGGATAGAACGAATCCAGATCCAACACACCAATCTTGGCAACTGGCGGTGTCTGGATCTGTTGAATCAACGTCGCAAGATCGAGATCCTGTCCGGCCTTCCAGGTGCGATCCAGAATGGTCGAGAGCAGAATGTGTTCGCGACTCTTTATGGGATCGGCCTCGACGCCGACGAAACCCAACAGACTCGTCACCGTCGTGCTAATCCGCTCGCGCAGCATCTCGGCATCGTCCAGAATCTCCTGCGACGGCGCCGCAAAGGACTTGAGGATGGAGACGGGAATGCCTGCGTTGCTGCCAGGCGTATAGACCACCACATCCGCCGCATCGCGGAGCTTCTGGACTCGCTCGCAGCTCTGGCCCCAATCCCCCAAACCTTTCTTCCACATCTCGGCTTGCTGGGTCGCATAGTCCGCTGGCGAGAGCCCCTTCTTGCGGGCATCGTCCTCATTGATCCATGGTGCGAAGTCTTCCCCACGAAGTTGCGGAAAGTTCAGCATCAGATTGGCAAGATCCCCCTTGGGATCGATGATCAGCGCAGGGATACCGTCGATGGCCGCTTCCTCGAGGAGCCCGATACAGAGGCCAGTCTTCCCGCTGCCGGTCATACCGACGCAGACAGCATGGGTGACCAAATCTTTCGAGTCATATAACAGCCAGCCCGGCTTCGCTTGTTTCACCGCGAGATCGTACGGCCGGCCCAGATAAAACACGCCCAGCTTTTCAAAATCTTCTGTCGAACCCCCACCAGTGGGCCCCGTAACCGTCTTCGCCGCTTCCTTCGCCTTTGCCGACTCTTTTTTCTTCGTAGCCATGGATTACCATTCCTTAAAGATGAGGGACACAGCTCGCGCTAGGGTAATCACTTCCTGGACTGTTTTCAATTTAGCGCCGGTGAATGTGCGGCTGATGGCCATTAGCGCCGTCAGCCGTTTCCACCCTTTCTTTTCTCTGAGGCGAAGGGGTGGAAGGGATGGATATGGAGGGAGTCGCCATAGCGGGAGCGGGGAGATAACAGCCAAGAGAGTGCCGCTGTGCGACGGCATGCGACCCTCGGTCGCGTTTTAGAGGAGCACACGGCCAACAGTAAGGAGACATGAGCGGTCTCTATCCAACGCATTATGGCGACTCCCGGAATATCCGCCCTTCGTCACCCCCAACTCCGCACTTCTCCGAATCTTCAAACCACCCCTGCTTCTTTCAACACCTGTCCCGTATACGATCGCTTCGACTTAGCTATTTCCTTCGGCGGTCCTTCCGCCACGATCTCACCCCCCCGATCGCCACCCTCCGGGCCGAGGTCAATGACCCAATCCGCGTTCTTGATCACATCGAGGTTATGTTCGATCACTACCACGGTGTTGCCGGCTTCGACAAGCCGATCCAACACGTCCAGTAACCGCTGCACATCGGCAAAATGAAGCCCGGTCGTCGGTTCATCCAAGATGTACATCGTGCGCCCAGTCGGACGTTTCGACAGTTCGCGCGAGAGTTTGACTCGTTGCGCCTCGCCTCCGGACAGCGTCGTGGCAGACTGGCCAAGTTTCACATAGTGCAACCCGACATCATGCAAGGTGTCGAGCTTCCGCTTGATGAAGGGGATATGCTCGAAAAACTCCACGGCATCGTCCACCGTCATATTCAACACGTCGGCGATGCTCTTCCCCTTATGGTGAATCTCCATCGTCTCGCGGTTGTACCGTTGGCCCTTGCAGACCTCACAGGTCACGTAGACATCCGGCAGGAAATGCATCTCGATCTTGATCAAGCCATCGCCCTGGCAGGCCTCACAGCGGCCGCCCTTCACATTGAAACTGTAGCGGCCAGGCTTATAACCCCGAACGCGGGACTCGGGCAGATTGGAGTAGAGATCCCGGATGAAACTGAACAGACCGGTATAGGTCGCCGGATTCGAGCGTGGAGTCCGGCCGATCGGGGACTGATCGATGTCGATCACTTTATCCAGCGCGTCGGCACCAAGAAGTTCTTTACACCCATCCAGCAGTGGCACCCTTCGGCTCGCCTTCTTTCTCCCTTCCTCGTGATGCGTGATGCGTGATGCGTGATGAGTAGGAGGCCGATCGCTGATGGCTGATGGCTGCCTTCCAAGCAACTGGGAGAGGGAATGGAACAGCACCTCAAGAACCAGCGTACTCTTTCCTGACCCCGACACGCCGGTCACACAGGTGAGCAGGCCGAGTGGAATCTTGGCGGTCA
>CAZPWD010000163.1:0-5843 GCA_964590025.1 uncultured Nitrospira sp. | reverse complement strand
GAGAGCTCCTTGCATTGTTTCCAATAGGTCCTTGCGCGACTCATGGCTTCCTCCTTAACAGGGGAATTCCGGATGTCACAACGCTGATCAGCTGATCCCCTGTGCATGAGCTAACCTTAGCGCTGTGTGCTCAAAGGCGAAATGAGAGGGAGTCTGATTCTTGAGTCGGACGGTTGGACCACAGCTGTAGGAACTTGTCTGACAGGAGAACGAAGAGGAAGAATAGGGACGATGGTAAAGAGGAACGAGGGGACTAGGAGCCCTGAGTCTCGCCCGTCAACATTTTGAGGATGGCGGGGAGCCTCTCCATGTCGAGAGACTTATCGAGAAAGAACGAGGCGCCGGCGGCCATGCAGGCCCGCCGAGTCTGAGGATCCGCTTGGTTGGTCACGACAATCACGGTGGGACCGCGTTCAGCTTGTTTGAGCACGCGGAGGACATCGAGGCCGGTTCCACCGGGAAGCTGCATATCCAGGGTCACCACATCCGGTTGCAGCCTGTCGGCGGCGAGTAAGGCTTGCGGGACGTCCTCCGCTTCCTCGATCGCGCTGATGAACGGCAGCCTCGAGACCATTGTCCTGATCAGGTCCCGTATCAATTTCAAATCGTCCACGATGAGGATTTTCATGCGTACCCCCGCCCGTTGGTCTTAGTCTCATCGGCCGAAATAGCGATGCGACGATATTAATGTATCGTAGTTCCTTCGGTCCATCTGTCGGACGGTGATGTTTTCATGTAAGACGTTGGCTCACGCCGGCATCGGGCTTTGTCCTACGCAGCGACGCTATCGGACGATGCAACCGGGTCGGAATTGCCTGAGGGAGCGGAGTTTTGAAGGACAGTGATTGAGGCGGCAAGGCGCGGTCGGCGACATACGCGATCTTATTCGACAACCTTCTGCTGGAGGGCGTACCGCATGAGTTCAGCGTTGTTCTTCATCTTCATTTTACCGAGAATGCGGCTTCGGTACGTGCTGATGGTTTTCACGCTGAGTGACAATTCATCTGCGATCGCCGAGACCGTCTTACCGGAGGCGAGGAGGCGCAGGATTTGGAATTCTCGATCGGACAGGGCCTCGTGCGGCGCCCTGTCAATGTTGGCATCCACGTTGACGGCGAGTTTCTCAGCCAGAGACTGCCCCACATATTTCCCGCCGGCCACAATCTTGCGGAGAGCTTTGACCAGCTCCGTCGGCGGGCTGTCTTTGGTCAGATATCCTGCCGCGCCGGCTCGGAGCGCGCGCACGGCAAACTGATCTTCGGCGTGCATGGTGTGGACGAGGACCGGCAACGATGGGCGCTCCTGTTTCAACTCACTGAGCACCTCCAGGCCGCTTCGGCCCGGGAGGCTGATGTCCAGTACCACCGCATCCCATGCTTGTTTGCGAACCAGCTCGAGCAGTTCCTGGGCGGTGGACGCTTCTGCGCCGATCTCCATATCGGCCTCGTCGGCTAGGATGTCTTTCACTCCCCGACGGATGGCAGCATGGTCGTCCGCGATAATGATCCGAATCATGCGGTCTCCTCGAGTCGCGGAAGAGGAATCTGAGCGGTGAGCGTGGTCCCTTTGCCTGGACGGCCATGGAGGACCATTTTGCCTCCCAGCAGCGAGACCCGTTCTCGCAGGCCGATAAGGCCAAACGACGACAGTCCCGCCGCTTCTTGTTCCATGATCCCTCTGCCGTTATCTTCCACAGCTAGGCGGAGGGCATCACCCTCCTGCTCGAGTCTGATGGTAACTTTCGCCGCTTTGGCATGGCGTGTGACGTTGGTCAGGGCTTCCTGCAAGATGCGGAAGAGGGCGGTCGTCCCGGCTGAACTGAGAGTCACCTTCTTGAGCGGGCAGACGAACTCGCAGCGAATGCCGGTTCGTTGCTGAAACTCACCCGCCTGCCATTCCAATGCGGCCACCAGACCCAGGTGATCCAGGACGGCCGGGCGCAGTTCTGAAATCAGCCGTCGGACCGCGACAATTGTCCTGTCGATCAGCGTGGTCATTGAGCGCGTCTTCTCCAGCAGCGGGCTCGTGTTTTCAATCCGGCTGGCATCTCCCAGCCGTTTACTCAACCATGACACATTCAGCCTGAGCCCGGTCAGCATCTGGCCCAACTCGTCGTGCAGCTCCCGCGCGATTCGCGTACGTTCCTCTTCTCGCACCCCCTCCAAGTGTCCGCTCAGTGCCCGCAGCTGTGCAGTTGACTGCCGGAGCTGGTCCTTCACCCGGTGGCGTTCGAGGGCATAGCGCAGGGCCCGCACCAGCCTGTCACTGTCCAACCGAGTCTTGACCAGATAGTCTTGTGCGCCCTTCCGCACGGCCTGGACTGCCATCCCTTCATCATCAAGGCCCGTAAGCACCACGATCGGTACGTCCGGTCTGTGCGCCTGGACCTTGTCGAACGTGGTCAACCCGTGACTATCCGGCAGTGAGAGGTCGAGCAACACCACGTCGATCTTGTCTTCGGCCAACCGCGTCAGCCCCCTCCCGAGCTGGTCGGCCCATTCCAGCTCGATTCCCGCCGACTTCTGCTCCGCCAACATCTCCCTGATGAAGTGGACGTCGTCCTCGTTATCCTCGATGAGCAGAACGCGCATGAATGTTACCCTCTGCGGCCGGGAACCTGCGAGATCAAGGTCCAATAGAGTTCAAACCTCCTGACCACGTCGATGAACCGCTCCAAGCTCACCGGCTTACGGACATACGAGCAGGCGCCATAGGCGTATGAGCGGACGATGTCCTCCTCGCGTTCGCTTATGGTCAGCATAATTACGGGAAGAGACTGCAACTGAGAATCTTCCTTGATCGCTTTGAGGACCTCAAAGCCGTTCTTCTTTGGCATGTTGATGTCCAACAGGACGAGCCCGGGTTGGACAGCATCCTTGTACAGTCCTTCCCGACGCAGGTAAGCCAGGGCTGCTTCGCCGTCCCTTACGTTGTTGATCGAGTTCATGACCTTTGCAACAGAGAAAGCCTCTTCCGTAAGGATAATGTCGTCTTCGTTATCCTCTACAAGTAAAATTTCCAATGGGTCAATTGGGTCATGCGTCATGGCTAATGTCCCTCCTCATTCGGTCGCAGTCCCGAACATCATGATGAACTCCGACCCGTCGAATCCTGTGCGGCGGTACCTCCGATGACAAGCCCTGCAACAGTCGCCAACCGGATTGTCGAATGGCCTGCACCACGAGAATTATGTTCTCTCTCGCGCTCCCCCAGCCAATCGTTGGGATGATGGGGACTCTCCAGCATCTTGACCGGGCTGCTTCAGGATCTGATTCAGCGCCGCACCCAGTTCATGGAGCGAGAACCCCCTTGCAAGGAAGTCGGTCACCCCTAATTCCCGAGCCTGCTTCTCCCGTGCCTCCGTACCAGCCCCTGTCAGCATGATGACGGGGGCGTGGGGGTCAATCGCGCGGATCTGCCTCAGGACCTCGAGTCCATCGATGTCCGGCATCTCGAAGTCCAGGATCGTCACGTGAGGTCATTCCCGACGAAACACGTCAATGCCCTTCTGGCCATGGCCCGCCGTGAGCACGTGGTGCCCTTTCCGCCTTAAAAGTGTGGAGAGCAGTTCACGGATTTTCTCATCATCGTCCACTGCAAGAATGTTGGCCATCTGTGTCCTCCCTTGGATATTGTTTCTCTCCTATGCAGCTCGTTCTGTGCTGTTTGGCTGTGGGATCGCGTTCAGCACCTCATGCACCTTCTGCGTCAACGTCTGTGGAGTGAACGGCTTTTGGAGAAAGGCGGTCCCTGGCTCCAGTGCAGCGGTGTAGGAAATCACCTTGTCTGTATAGCCGGACATAAACAGAACCTTTGTCTCTGGTTGAATGGACTGGAATCGTTTCGCCAACTCTGGCCCGTTCATCACTGGCATGATGGTATCGGTCAGGAGCAGGTGGATCTGCCCGGGACCCTCTTGGGCGAAACGCAAAGCATCGTGGACGTTTCGTGCTGCGAGTACGTGGTACCCGCACCGTTCGAGGATGGCCTGCGCCAGGGCTCGAACCATTTCATCATCCTCCACAAGCAGAACGGTTTCAGAGCCGCGGAGTAGTTCAGCCGGGGCAGCTCCCGGTTCAGGCAGCTCGGATGCCTTCTCGACTCGAGGAAGGTAAATCTTCAAGGTAGTGCCCTTGCCCAACTCGCTATAGACCCAGACGTTCCCGCCGCTCTGCTTGACAATCCCGTCGACGGTGGCCAGGCCCAGGCCGGTCCCGTTGCCCGGTCCTTTGGTGGTGAAGAATGGCTCGAAGATGCGGGCTTGCGTGTCCGCATCCATCCCGCAACCGGTATCGCTCACCGCCAGCATCACGTAGGGACCTGGCTGGACCAAGGCGTGTTTGCGGGCATAGGCGTTGTCCAGTTCGACGTTCTCCGTTTCGATGGTCAACTGTCCGCCGCCGGGCATCGCGTCTCGTGCGTTCACGGCCAAATTCATGATGACCTGTTCCATCTGCCCGGGATCGATTTTCACCCGTCCAAGCGCCGGGTGAAGGCAGAGGACCTGGGTGATGTCCTCGCCGATCAGGCGCCGCAGCAGCTTCCCAATATTCGAAACGACCTCGTTCAAGTCCAATACTTTGGGTTCCAAGACCTGCTGTCGGCTGAACATGAGGAGCTGACGGGTCAGCGAAGCGGCCCGATGTCCGGCTTCCTTGATCTGCTCGATCCCGTTCCGAGCGAAGGGGTTGGAGAAATCAAGCTCACCCAGCACCATGGCACTGTAGCTGTTGATCACCGTCAGAAGGTTGTTGAAGTCGTGAGCGATCCCGCCGGCTAATTGTCCGACGCCCTCCATCTTCTGGGATTGGCGCAACTGTGCCTCAAGGCCCTTCTGCTCGGTGATGTCGCGGGCAATCTTGGAGAACCCGATGATCATTCCCGCTCCGTCCTCGATCGGAGAGATGGTCAAGGCGATATTGATTTCCTTCCCGTCTTTCCGCCGCCGAACCGTTTCAAAGTGGGTGACGCGCTCTCCCTGTTTGACACGCTCAATGATCTGAGATTCCTCATCGAGACGATCCTGGGGGATGAGGAACCCGATCGGCTTTCCGATTACCTCGTCGGCGGTGTAACCGAACGTGCGCTCAGCCCCCATATTCCAGCTCGTCACGATCCCATCCAGCGTCTTGCTGATGATCGCATCTTCCGAGGACTCCACAATGGATGCCAATCGGACACGAATTTCCTCTCCGCGCTTGCGCTCGGTGATGTCGGAGAGAAAGGCGTTGAACACATATGTCTCACCGCGCTTTAAAGGACTAATCGAGAGTTCCACGGGAAACTCGGTCCCGTCACGGCGCAAGCCTGTCAGCTCGACGCGCCGGTTGAGTACCGGCCCTTCCCCGGTGCGTAAGAAGTGTCGCAGCCCGCGTTCATGGGCCTCTCGGTATCGAGGGGGGATGATCAGGTCGGCGAGTTTCTGGCCGATCGCTTCGCCGCGAGACCAACCGAAGATCACCTCCGCCCGAGGGTTCCACTCCGTGATCATTCCCTTAGCGTTCATCCCAATCAGCGCGTCAAGCGCAGTATCAATGATGGCGCGTAGTCGGGCCTCACTGTCTCGCACTGCCTTTTCCGACCCCTTGCGTTCAATCGCATACTGAATGGCACGCGCGAGACCATAGCGATCCGATCGCCCCTTGACCAGATAGTCCTGGGCGCCCCTGCGGACCGCCTGGACCGCCATCGCTTCGTCATCCAGATGCGTCAGCACGATGACCGGCACGTCCGGTGTCTGCCTTTGGACCTTGTCAAGCGTCTCCAGCCCGTGACTGTCCGGCAGCGAGAGGTCCAGCAACACCACGTCGATCTTGTCTTCGGCCAACCGCGTCAACCCTCTC
>CAZPWD010000162.1:1951-5904 GCA_964590025.1 uncultured Nitrospira sp. | reverse complement strand
ATGCCGGATGTGAATGATATCAAGAAGGACACAGGCTCCCATCCCCGGACAAAGGCGGACCGTGCTTCCGTGACCGGGGTTGCGCCGCCTCTTGCTGGGGCCGGCCGGTCTTCGCGGCTATCCGGGCCTACTCCGGAGCCGGAACACCAGAAGATGCATTTGCGGCCGGTCTGGATCGTCCTCATTTTTCTCCTCCCCTGTCTGGCGCTGACCTTTTACTATTCCCAGATCGTGGCTCCGGGTAGCGAGGACACGGATTCCTTTCTGCCAACGACTAGCTACGCATTCGTGCTCCTCCTCCTCAACCTCGATCTGATCGGGTTTGTCGTTCTGCTGCTGCTGCTCTCCCGCAACCTCATCAAGGCCTATTTCGAGCGGCGGCATCGACTATTTGGGTCGGGATTTCGAACAAAGTTGGTGGCGGCCTTCATCGGTTTTTCGCTCATTCCAACAGTGCTCCTAGCGCTGGTCGCGAGTGGGCTGGTGAATAAGGCCGTCGATGTGTGGTTCAGCGATGAGATTGAGCAGGTCATGCGGGATTCGTATGACGTGGCGCGGATGCAGCATGCCGGTCACATTACCCTGGCCGTGAACAGTGCCAGAGCCATCAGCCATGAAATTTATCGGGAAGACATGTTGCTGGCGGCACAGCGCGATCTGCTGGTGGCCGCGATGGCGCGCAAGCGGGCTGAATTCGGCGTGGCAGGAATTGAAATCTTTTCGGCCAAAATGGAAACGCTCACCAAGGCGCTGGATCTCGACGTACCCTCATCGGCTCTCGATCTACCGATCGGCCAGCTGGTGCTCCAAGTGATCAACGGGAAGCAGGAAGTGAATGCGGTGCAGGAGGCCCCAACTGGACGCTTGGTGCGGGCTGCCGCCCCTATCGCGGCAAGCGGGCGTGGTGGTGAGATCGGTGGCGTGGTGGTGGTGGAAGCCTACGTGCCTGAATCGTTGCTGGCGAAAATGGAAGGGATCGGCCATCAATACGACGAATATAAGCAGACTAAGGCCATGAAGAATCCCATTAAGGCCGGAGCCTATCTCTTCGTTGCCGTCATCACGGTGCTTATTCTGTTCGGGGCAACCTGGTTTGGGTTTTATGTCGCGCAGAGTATTACGGTGCCGATTCATCGGTTGGCTGAAGCGACGGAGGCCATTGCCCAAGGGGACCTCTCCGTCCGGATCGAGGCCAAGGCGACCGATGAAATCGGTACATTAATCGATTCATTCAACCGTATGACGTCGGATCTGCAGGGGAGTAAGTCCGAGATCGAAGAGGCCAATATCTCGTTGCGCCACAGCAATCTTGAGCTTGATCGCCGCCGTGCCTACATCGAGACGGTGGTCGAGACGATCGCCGCGGGCTTGCTCTCCATCGATAAGAACGGGCTGATCACGAATTTCAATCCGTCCGGTGAACGGATCCTTGGGCTTGCGGCGGATCGATTTCGTAGCAGACCAGCCAATGAGGTGTTCAAAGAGTTTAGACTCGATCTGTTCCAGACGGTCTATGATCGGATGTTGGCCGATCAGCGCGATACGCTGGCTCTCGAGGGTCCGATGGAGATCGACGGCAGATTCTTGACCATCGGGCTTCATGGGTCGCGTATGAAGGATGAAGCGAATAAGGACCTCGGTATCGTGCTGGTGTTTGAAGATCTCACGGAGTTAATCAAGGCGCAAAAAGTGGCGGCGTGGCAAGAGGTGGCGCGGCGGGTGGCGCACGAGATTAAGAACCCGTTGACGCCCATCCAATTGTCCGCGCAACGTTTGCGGAAGAAGTATTTTGAGAAGTCGCCGGATTTCGAGACGGTCTTTGACGAGGCGACCAACCTGATCGTCAACGAAGTGACGAGTCTCAAGCATATGGTCGACGAATTTTCGAAGTTTGCCCGGCTGCCGACTCCGCAGATGGCACATCAGTCGCTCCACGATGTGATCAACGAAGTCACGACGCTCTATCGAGGGGCCCACAAGGATGTGGAACTGATCGTGGAGTTGGACGAAGACCTCCCGTCGCTCAATTTCGACCGAGAGCAGCTCAAGCGGGTGATGGTCAATCTGCTGGACAACGCGATTCAGGCGATGCATCAGAAGGGGCGGGTGTGGCTCTCGACTAAGTATGATACGAAACATCGGCGGGCCGTGGTGAGCGTGGCAGATGAAGGCATGGGCATCGCGCCGGAAGACCAGGAAAAGCTGTTTCTGCCATACTTTACACGGAAGAAGACGGGAACGGGGCTGGGATTGGCGATTGTGCGGCGCATCATTACCGATCACGAGGGCCAGATTCAGGTCAGCCAGAATCAGCCGAAAGGGGCCATATTCACGTTCGAATTGCCGGTCTAAACACGTCAGGGGTAAGGGGTTCGGGGTGAGGCGGCGCATACTGTTGCTGCTCCAGGACACCTTACGCCTTACGTTTAACGCCTAACGGAGCGCTATGTCTGCATCGATTTTAATTGTGGATGACGAAGAGCCGATTCTCACATCCTTGAGCAGCATTCTGCGGGATGAAGGTTATGAGGTGGCGGTGGCCAAGGACGGCGTGGAGGCGTTGCGCGTCTACACCATGGATCCGCCCGATCTCATGCTCCTCGATATCTGGATGCCGGAATTGGATGGCATGGAAACCTTGCGCCGGGTTCGTGAGCTGGTGCCAACGGCACAAGTGATGATGATGTCCGGGCACGGGTCGATTGAAACGGCAGTCAAGGCGATCAAGTTGGGAGCGTATGACTATATTGAAAAGCCCTTGTCGCTCGAGAATGTCACGCTGCGCGTCAAACATGCCTTGGACCAATACCGGTTGGAACAAGAGAATCGGACACTGCGGACCACGGTCCAGAGGAAGTTCGAGTTGGTGGGACAGTCGCCTGTGATGCAACAGTTGCGGCAGCTGATTGAGACAGCCGGACCGACCAATAGCCGCGTGTTGATCGGAGGGGAGAACGGGACAGGGAAGGAACTTGTCGCGCGGGCGATTCATCTGCAGAGCACACGGGCCGGTCGACCTTTTGTGGCGGTGAACTGTGCGGCCATCCCGGAGACCTTGATCGAGAGTGAGCTGTTCGGACACGAAAAGGGCTCCTTCACCGGTGCGACCTCGATGAAACGCGGGCAGTTCGAGCAGGCGGACGGGGGCACGCTGTTTCTGGACGAAATCGCCGACATGAGCTTAAACACCCAGGCGAAGGTATTGCGGGCGTTACAGGAACAACAATTCACTCGTGTCGGTGGGACCAAGCTACTGAAAGTCGATGTTCGGGTATTAGCCGCGTCCAATAAGGATTTGCTCAAGGAAATCGAGAAAGGCACGTTTCGCGATGACCTCTTCTACCGGCTCAGCGTGGTGCCGATCAACGTGCCGCCGCTCAGGGAGCGTCGGGAAGACATCCCGCTGCTCATTCGCCACTTCATGAAGGTCCATGCGGAAGAGCAGGGGTTGCGGATGAAAGAGATCTCGCCGGAGGCGATGGCGGTATTTCAACAATACGACTGGCCGGGGAATATTCGAGAATTGCGGAACCTGATCGAACGATTGATGATCATGGTGCCGGGATCCGTCATCGATCCAGCAATAGCGGGCCTCTCGTTGCAGGCGCGTCCGGTTGGGCCGGCGTCCCAGTCTGCGACTCCCGCGGTCAATCCACTCTTCACGCAGTCGTATGACTCGCTCAGGGACGCCCGCAATGCGTTTGAAAAGGAATATATCGGGCGAAAGCTGCGCGAGCATCATTGGAACATTTCTCGCACGGCTGAAGAGTTGAAAATCGAGCGGAGTCATCTCCATCGGAAAATCAAGTTGCTGGATGTGGAGATGCGGCCGGAAGCGTAGTGGATGGGGACTGATTATCTCCTGTGCTCGCGCAACGCGCGGCCTCAGAAGGATGGGAAGGGAGCGACCAGCTGCCCTTCTTGCTCGCAGAACGCGCACGATAAGAATGTGC
>CAZPWD010000162.1:0-1941 GCA_964590025.1 uncultured Nitrospira sp. | reverse complement strand
CAGAAGGCGCTCGTTGGACGCGCGCAGCGGAAGACAATCAGCCCCCATCCTTGAAGAGATAGCGAGCAAGCTTGGAAGGATCAATTAGATGGATGGTGGTCGCTCGATGCGCGCAGTGGAGACCATCCCAGCCGCCTCGCTGTAATGGGATGTGGGTGAAGAGTTGAGGCCATCCCTCGAATGGTCCTGGTGCTTGTGCGTTGACCTCTGCGACAGCCCTCCGCTAAGATGCGCCCTCCTATGACAACCTATCGAGATGCCGGAGTCGATATTGATGCAGGCGACGAGTTCGTCGACCGAATTTCACCACTGGTGCGATCCACGTTCCGCCCGGAAGTCCTGACGGACCTTGGCGGGTTCGGCGGATTGTTTCAGCTGCAGGCCCATCGCTATGCCGAACCAGTCCTCGTCTCCGGCACTGATGGAGTCGGGACGAAATTGAAGATCGCCTTCCTCACGGATCGCCACGATACCGTCGGGATTGATCTGGTGGCCATGTGTGTGAACGACATCGCGGTCAGCGGGGCCGAACCGCTGTTCTTCTTGGATTATTTCGCAACGGGAAAGCTTGCCGTCCCCAAGGCTGAGGCGGTGCTCAAGGGAATCGCCGAGGGCTGTCGCCAGGCTGGCTGCGCCTTGATTGGCGGGGAAACCGCCGAGATGCCGTCCTTCTATGCGGAGGGCGAGTATGACCTGGCAGGGTTCGCCGTCGGAGTGGTGGATCGACCCAAGATCATCGATGGCCACAGCATCGTGCCCGGCGATGCCCTGATTGGATTGGCCTCAACCGGTCTTCATAGCAACGGCTATTCGCTGGCACGTCGTGTCTTGTTAGATCAGGCTAACCTGAGCGTGACCAGTCGCCTGCCCGAATTCGATCTGCCTCTGGGGGACGTCTTGCTGACGCCGACCAGAATCTATGCCAAACAGATTCTCACATTGATCCAGGAATGTCCCATCAAAGGTATTGCTCATATCACCGGCGGCGGCATTACCGAGAATCTCCCGCGAGTGTTTCCCTCTGGTGTGCGGGCACAGGTGCGGCGGAGTGCCTGGTTCGTGCCGCCTATTTTCCAGGCGATTGCTCGGCTTGGTCAGGTCGAGCGGGAAGAAATGTATCGCGTCTTCAACATGGGGATCGGGTTGATTCTCGTGGTGCCGGCGTCAGCTGCCCAGTCTGTTGTCGCGCGCGCAACGGCCTTGGGCGACCCGGCTTGCCGGATCGGAACCATCGTGTCATCGACCGGCGACGTGCCATTGGTGGAGTATGTCGACTAAGCGGACGGATGCGCTTCGAGTCGCCGTGTTGGCATCCGGGCGCGGATCAAATCTTCAGGCGGTCATCGACGCGATCGAAGCGGGGACGGTTCAGGCGAAGATTGTCGCCGTCATCAGCAACAAGAAAGAGGCCCCGGCGTTAGAACGAGCCGGCCGACATGGACTGTCCGCCCTCTTCGTCGATCCAAACCCCTATGCAGGAAAACCTGATAGCCGTGAGGCCTACGATCGCGAGCTACTCGATGCACTTCGGCGACACGATGTGGGGTTGGTGTTACTGGCCGGGTATATGAAGATCGTGACGAGGGTCCTCGTGGAGGCCTTTGCCAATCGCATGATGAACATTCATCCGTCCCTGTTGCCCTCGTTTCCCGGGTTGGATGTGCAAAAGAAGGCGATCGAGTGGGGCTGCAAACTTGCCGGATGTTCGGTGCACTTTGTGACGGAAGGCGTCGACGAAGGGCCGATCATTCTTCAAGCGGCAGTTCCAATTCTCGATGACGACACTCCCGAAACATTGGCCGCTCGGATTCTTGAGCAAGAACACAAGATTTACCCGCGAGCGGTCCAGCTCTTTGCTGAGGGGCGGCTGCGGGTTGAGGGTCGGCGCGTGTTTATCGAGGCTGGAAAGCCGGAGGGTGAGTCGGTGATCAGCCCGTCATA
>CAZPWD010000161.1:0-5906 GCA_964590025.1 uncultured Nitrospira sp. | reverse complement strand
CGTGAAACGAGGGTTAGCGGTGAAGCTGCGGCCTTGTTTGGGACAAGGCGCGTCTTGGCGCGCCGGGGTTGGGCGGGTGAGAAGTCAGGCCTTTTTGAGCATCCTGCGGGAAGGTTTCCCCAATTGTGCCACACGTACGGATCATCAAAGTTTTCGCTTGCCAGTATAGTTTCTGAGCAGCCTGCCTCGCCCTCTTGTTCTCATAATTCCAATCAGCTGCGGCTTGCCTCTGGAAAAATTGATATTTTTCTGGCGTACCACGCACGTCCACGACAGAATGCAGAGGTGTCACAGACAGACATTCTGACACACACATGGCGTAGTGGTCTCCGTTTGACTGAGTATTATATGGCCTGCCAGGAATGATTCCCGTGACAGACATCTTGACGCCCCGGTTCCAGCTCGCCGTCCTTGCGGCAATACTATTCCAGGGGCTGCAATCCGTAGCGATGCCCTCGTTCATCTCAGCTGCAGAACAAGAGATGCCACGCCGCCATAGTCTGATTCACCGGTCAGCTGTTGAATCCGCTGCTCTGCCTGCCACAACTCAAGGGACCATCCTGCAACCTTCCAGCGCTGAGCCAATTCGCATCACGAGCCCGTTTGGACCACCCAAAACTTCGGTTTCTCTACCGGCCATGTCATTGACGCATCATCGAACATTGACCAAGCGTCCGGCCATTGCCTCGGCAACCGCTCCTGCGACCTCATCCCAGACACTCCGTGCAGCCGTGGCATCGGGTGTCGCAGCCGGGCAAGTCACGCAGACGACAGCCGATACCGCCAAGAGCACAATCCCCACGGCAACGGCACCCATCACGAAGTCGAAGGCTGCGCCCCTTCCTGGAGTGGCCTCGACTGGCTCTGCTGCGGTCTCGCCGACCGCTTCTTCTCCGTTTGCCGGAGCGGCAGGAGTTCGCCCTGCGGCCTCAGCAGGAAGCGGCTCAGCTCCCTCGTATAGCGGTTCGCGATCGGCGTCGAATTTGCTCCGGAACTCTGCAATCGCGAGCTTGTTGCAACCCCCGACCACTGTCGTCATTGCACCTCCCTCACTACCACCGCCCTCGACTCCTCCATCGACACCTCCTCCTCCCAGCCCATCAACAGGGAACGTGACACTCACATGGACGGCGAATGGGGAACCTGATCTGGCCGGCTACAAAGTCTACATTGGCACGGCTTCCGGCACCTATGACGCTCCTGGATCGGCCTTCGTGATAGGAAAAGTCACGAGCTACACCGTCTCCAATCTCCCGAAGGGCCAGACCTATTTTTTCGCTATTACCGCCTACGACAGTGCCGGGAACGAAAGTCAACTCTCGGCGGAAGTCAGCAAGAGCCTCTTCTAGCGACCGCTGAAACTGCCTTCCAACTTCGTTCTCAGTCGTCCGTCTCCTTGCGACGTACCCACCGGTGTACGAGCTGTCTTGGCAGCTCGGGGTGGGCGGGTGAGAAACATACGCCTCAGTCGCCGAACTCCCTGCGGCCTTGCTGGAAGACAGTTTGAGCCGCCTCTTTGATGAGGAGAGTTGTGGAGTTCATCGTGCGAAAGGAGTCCCAGCAGGATGGTCAAAACGGATATCCAACAAGGCCGCAGCCGACGGTCACACCGCAGGCGTACCCTCTGGGGTACGTTGAGGATGTGGCCAAGGTGAGAACGCCGTTGGGGACCGTTTTCACCATCCTGCCCTGTTCAATGGATGATTCCACTGACAACCCAATGCCGATCATCAGGCACATCGACGATCAATCGGCTCAGATTCATCTCCGCCAACTGCGCCGCCACTTCATCTTCGGTGAACGATGCCAGCAGGGAACGGTAAAAATCACGCCGCAAAATCTCCGGCTCCTTTGCCGCGTAGCGATCCACGATGGCCTGCGCCTCTTCGTGCGAGTCCGGTCTGAGCAGATCCATCACGAGCACGGGGGAGCCCGGCTTCACCAGTTGCCGCAGCCGATACCAAAACTGCAAGGGATTGGGCACATGATGCAACAGACTGTTGGAGACTGCGGCATCGGCCGGTTCGACCAGCGAAACCGCCTGAAATCGCTCGCAGTGGAAAGTAATCCGGTCAGCCAGGCCTGCCCGTTTCACAGCCACGCCGGCCAATCCAATCATCGGTTCCGACGCATCTACGCCGGTGATGCGACAAGAGGACAGCGCCCGCGCGAGCCGGACAGGAATGTCGCCAGGCCCACAACCCAGGTCGAGCACATGTCCCTCAGAGAAATCGGGAAAGTATTCGCGGAAGCGATCGACGAACCCCTGGTTCTCTTTTTCGAAATCTGCCTGTGCATAGGCGAGCGCCTGATCAGGATCGTCCATCAGCTCCGGTTCAAGCGTACGATCCATTACATCAACCCCAAGAGCTTATGGCTAATGGCGTATAGCTGATAGCAGGCAAAGACCGGGACAGGACTCCGATGCATTGTTCTAGCCATAAGCTATATGCCATACGCTATCGGCTCTTTTCTAGAATCTCGACGGCATCGCCCGGCCTCACCACCCCCTCACGCAGCACTTTCACATAGAGCCGACTCCACCCTGGATTCTTTTTTTGGGAAATGCGCTTGATGTCTCTATCCCGGAACCACTGGGCATTCTGATCACAGGGAGTTGTATAACTCATGATCTCTATCTGGACCTCTGGCCCGATCTGGAGCCGGTCTCCCGGTTTCAGCTTCTCCCACTCCAGCCCGGCGAGCGTCAAGTTCTCTCCGGAGGAACCGGCCTCGATCGAATGGCCCTCGTCCTGCAGCCGCTCGATCAGGTCTTGCGAGAACAGGCAGAGAGCACGATCCAGGCCGCCGTGCACGTTGAGATTCCGTTGCCGGTCCCCCTCGACACCGGTTGTGGCGATGACGGCCTCCAGCACCGGACGTTTCGGCACCCCTCCGTCCGACACATTAATCTGGTACAGGTGGGGATAGGGTGGTCGTCCAGTCTCGGTCACACACCTACTCCTTCGCAGGATTTCACCATCAGCAATTCCAACCCCACCCAGCCCTCTTGTTCACGCCGTTGAGACAACATGGCGCCGACCTTGGAGAACGCCTCGACAATCTCATGCTCTTGATCAAGCAGAATGCCGGACAGCAGAAGCCGCGCACCGTGGCTCACGTACTGCGCCAATTCATCGCACAGTCGCGTTGCGAGACTGGCATGCGGAGCCGCGAGGTCCCGAGGCGTACTAGAACAGTACGTCGAGGGAGCGAGCGGCGAGCCTGCCCGCCGAAGGCTCGTCGCAGCAGCGAATCCGCGATTGCAGCAGAAGCGCTCATGAATAATGCGGGCTGGAGTTGACGCACTCCCCCCCTTCCAGTAAGGTCGGCTCTATGCTCAAGAACCAGCCTGTGACGCCTGTCACGAAAGCCCATTCGCTGACACGCCTGGTTGAGAAACTCGACCGCGTGATCGCCCTGGCCACCGCCTCTAGCTCCGCCTTCACCCGCTGGCGTCTCATCCTGTTCATCGTCGGAGCGATCTGCACGGTAGCCCTCTATAAAATGGGGTGGCATCAAGCCGGCAATGGGGCGCTCACCGTCTTTGTCGGCCTGTTCCTGATTGTGGCCGCCTATCATAACAGGCTCGAAAACCGCTTGCACCGGCTTCGTCTCTGGAAGCAGATCAAGCTCGTACACCTGGCACGTCTCCGGCTGGATTGGCACCACATTCCCGCTCGCCCGTCGAGCTCTCTCGAGCACCATCCGTATGCCAAAGACTTGGACCTAGTCGGCCCTCACTCGCTCCTCCATCTGCTCGACACCACCGTCTCCTCGCATGGACAGGCGCGGTTGGTGTCGTGGCTTCTTGAGCAGCCGCCGGGACAGGACCAGTGGCTCATGCGCCGGCGCCTCGTGCAGGAACTCATTCCGCGATCGTTGTTTCGAGATCGGCTGGGGCTCGAGGCTCAGCTCATTGGCGAACAGGAAATCAACGGCCGACGACTGGAAGCCGTCCTGCATCATGCAGTCGGATTCCCTCATCTCACAACCGTCTTAGCGATTCAAACCCTGCTCGCCGCCGCCACCATCGGGCTCGGGTTGGGTGCTCTGCTCAACTGGCTTCCGAATTATTGGATGTGGTCTTTCGCGGCCTATGCCTTGCTCTATTTCAAGACCGATCAGGGCGAAGAGTTATTGGAACATGCGGTGGGCGTGCACTTCGAACTGGAGAAACTGGGAGCCGTACTTGGGTTTGTCGAACGGCACGCCCGGCATAGCCACGCGGCGCTCGCCGGCCTGTGGGCGCCGCTGCTCGCACCAGGCGTGAATCCACCCCAACTCGTCCGGCAAGCGGCCCGCACACTGCATGCGATCAGCGTCAAAGCCCATCCGGTCATCCACCTGATCGCCAACACGTTCTGCCCCTGGGACTTGTGGTTCACCTATCGGCTCCAGCGAATTCAGGCTCAGGTGGCCGCCCACCTGCCGACCTGGATGGATCGGCTGGCCGAGGTCGAGGCCGCCTCGGCACTCGCCACGTTTGCCGCGCTCCACCCTTCGTATCGCTGGCCGGACCCACTCACCGCCGATCCCCGGCGTAACGGAGCGCAGGCCAGGCTATCGGCCAAAGACCTGGCCCATCCGCTGATTCCTGAGACGCACCGAATCGCGAACGATCTTGCCCTCGAAACCGCGGGAACCGTGCTCCTGGTGACCGGGTCCAACATGTCGGGGAAAAGCACCTTCTTGCGAACCCTGGGAATCAATCTCTGCCTCGCCCAGGCAGGCGCCCCGGTTTGCGCCAGTCTTTTCGAATGGACCTGGGTGCGCCTCGCCACCTGTATCCGCGTGGATGACTCTCTCGAAGCGGGCCTGTCTTTTTTCTATGCCGAGGTGAAACGTTTAAAAAGCCTGCTCGACGAGACGACGGATCGATCCAGAGCACCGGTGCTCTTCCTGATCGACGAGATATTCAAAGGCACCAACAATCGCGAACGGTTGATCGGAAGCCGGTCCTTCATTACCGCCCTCTCGCAAGGCAACGGGTTTGGGTTGGTGACGACTCACGATCTGGAATTGACCGATCTCGACAAGACGGTGCCCGGATTGCGGAACACCCACTTTCAGGAAACGGTAGCAGCCGGCGCGCTGCAATTCGACTACAAGCTCAGACCAGGCCCCTGCCCCACGACTAATGCGCTGCGGATTATGGAACTGGAGGGGTTGCCGGTCCCTCCACCTCAGGCCTGACCTTTACGATCTTTTTATTCCGTTCCTGCTGTGCTATGACTCTGCGCACGATTCGGGCGCATTCACCGGCCTGAGGAGCGCCATGACCATCCAACCCTGGATCACCTGCCTGCAAAGCGGAATACTCATCCACCATCTCGAGGCTCGCTACCCTGAACAGGCCTCGAAAGTCGATCTCCAACGGGTTATGGGGGCAGCCGAATCATTCCAAGAAATTCAGGATGCCCGTGCGTTCCTGACCGATACAAGCAATTGGGTCCCCGTTTCGGTCTTTCGTGAATTGATCAAGGCCTGTGAGCTGGCATCCGGCGAGAAAGACTTCACCTATTTGGCCGCTCTAGCCTACTACGAAACCGTCAAGACGCAGACCCCGACACTTATTGAAACAATTGCGATCCTCCTCAACGACGTAGAATCGGTCTTTCGTTCTGTCGGCGACTGGGCCTCGGCCTATACGAATTATCTCCAACTTCAGTCGTTCGTCTGTCCGGATGAAACACAGACCTTGCACATTCTGTCCCGAAACTTGCCACCGGTCGATCCTGGACTTGGAAATATGCGTCTGGTGCAAGGCAATCTCGAAGGCGTTGCGAAACTGGATCCCTCCGTCGAAACCGCCGCCTGCGAGGAGGCCTACACACAACTCCGCTTAGAAACCCTGGTCAATGAGTTCGGCGACGCCTACGTCATGACCACGAAGAACGATCGGT
>CAZPWD010000160.1:1521-5936 GCA_964590025.1 uncultured Nitrospira sp. | reverse complement strand
TTCGATTACATCGAGCGATTCTACAATCCCAAGCGGCGGCACTCGACGCTCGGCTATCTCAGTCCGATGGAGTTCGAAATGCAGGCAGAATTAGCGTAGGTTGGTGTCAACTAAACCGGCAGCAGCTCAGTCACGTCCTGATTGGTGATGGAGAGCATCTTAATAACGTAGATTCAAGATACAAGGAAACCGCTTTCACCACCTTACTCCAGCCAGCTCCAGCGCACTCCACCTGATACTTCAGATCCTGATCGGGCCCTGACAACCATTCTGGTCAGGCCTTATTGATGCTTCGACCCCCGAGCCAACTCAATCTGCCCGAATCTCAAGTGGGGCGGGACAATGGGAAGACGGTCTCGCTTGTGACATGACGGCAGGACGGCGGAAGTTTGCTGGAGAACGAGCCGTGCCGATCGGTGTGCTGTTAGTGGGAGGACATGCTCGTTTCAGAACTCTTAGTCTTCACGTTGTACTGCGCAATCTTATCGCGCAGCATTTGGACCAAATGCTCGTAGGATGATGCGCGGAGAATCGCTGTAAACTGCCCTCGATAACTCTGGACCAGGCTGATTCCATCAATCAGCACATCGTACGCTTTCCAGTCGTCACCTTTCTTCATAAGCCTGTAGTCCATCGAGATCTCCGTTTTCTTCCCGACCATGATGCTCTTGACCTGCGCATGGTTCCCCTCAAGCTGTTCGTTGAGGAATGTAACCTCCTCGCCAGAGTAGGAGTGCATCTTTTCCACATAAGTTGCCGTCAAAAACTCGGTGAACAGGTCGACAAATTCTTGTCGCTCCCTCTCTACTAATTTATCCCACTGGCTCCCAAGCGACCGCTTGGCCATTTCTCCATAGTCAAAGCGTAAATCAGCGATCTTCTTCAGCTGAGTGACACGCTCGTCCGTGCGCTCTGGTTTCTTGAGCTCTTGATCCTGCAAGACTCCGAGGGCTTGACTGACTGTTGTCCGCATAGCTTCCGTTGGGGCACCTTGAGCCGGCGATGGTTTTGATTCATGAAAACATGAAGTCCCCAAGAGGATCGAGGTTGCGCACATGAGCCAGAGCGCGCGTGCGCCGCGGGTTTTGAGTTCTCTCATCTCGCGCAACAGGAACCCAACATGCCCTGAGCCTAGCTGATGCGTACTGCTCATGTGTGTACTGCCTCGCTTAAATGTTGGATAGCGTGTTACTCGTTGTTAACCATCCATTTCACAGTATACTGCCCCACTTAATTTCTGGGCAGTTTGTTGAACATTGTAAACTATCCTTTCCGCATAGAATTCAGCCCGCTTCGATTCTCCATTTCTCAAGAGCCATCTGGGTACATTCCCTCAGTATTCCGTTGAGAGAACCTCGGCTGTCTTCCGCTCCGATAGGTTTTGAATAAGTTCGGTGGGTCTCCTGCATCCAGCTGACTAAGCCACCTGTCCACAATTTATGCGGGGCACAACCAAAGACGGCCAAGTCATATTGAAAGAACAGTACCTGGCCAATTTTGTTAGTACTCTTATGCTTGGTCCATTACTTATCGTTTCAATTTCTTAACGCATTGCTCCGGCGAGGCTGCTTAAAACCGATTTAATAGACTTGATTTCAGCCTGATTCTCACACGTTCTGGGTATCAACTTGAGGGCTTTTTTGTATTCCTTCCGTGAAGACACCAAATCACCTTTCGCCTGCAGTGCGACTGCAAGGTTGAAGCGGGCGTCCGCTTCCATGGGGTTGAGGCGCAAGGCGGCGCGGTATTCAGCGATCGCCCCCTCAAGATCGCCCTTCTTCAGCAGCGCGGTTCCGAGGTGGTAATGGTCGCCCAGGTGGCTCATAATACCGCTCCCAGACCAGGACTCCGACCCGCGAACTCTAGCCTTCTATACCGTTATCCTAAAAATAGGAGAATGGCAAAACAATTGGCTGACAAGACAGGCTGTTGGGGGGGGGGTGTCAAAAACGGTGCGAAGAACTAGCCGCTATCTTTTAATTCAACTGAAGATTAATGGAAGCTGTTGAAGGGGTCAAAAAGAACCCCTTTTGGGCAAGAGTACGACCGCCTGACCTTTGGGCAACAGGAGGCACGTCGTGAGCATTAGAACCGTATACCCATGAGTATGTGGTGGGTGTTCAATGTTGTTTCAGTCGTGCTGATCGTCACCTCCGGTGGATTTTCCGCAAAAATGCACACCAACGCCAAGGCCTCGGCAAAAGAACGTGGCCTGCATGCTTTTTTCTCATAGTCCAGGTTCACGTGGGTGAATCGATACTCCAAGAACATCGCGAAGCGTTTGTGAAGCTGCCAGGCCACCCCGGCTCGCCCGTCGAATCCAACGTCTTCAAAGAAAGCTCCGTGGTTCACACTCCCGAAGGGTGGACCAAAATCGATGGACGTGTGCGAATAGAACAGGCCTGGGCCGATCCCCACATAAGGCTGGAGCTGCCCTTTGGGAAATTGCTCGCTGGTCAGCATCGGGTATCGCAGCATCACTAAGAACGACAGCGGCACAAGATCAATATCAGCGCTTGGCGCTTTCCGTTGGAAGTACGACAGGTCTGCTGCCAGCCCTAGCCACGGGAGCGGTTCGAGCCAATAACCGCCACGCACCCCAACCGTTCCAGAACTGTCGAAGCTCAACCGCTTGGTCGTGCTTCCTAGCGGAACCAGTGGGAAGACAGACGGATCGCCGAAGTTATGATGGGCTGCATCCACGCTGTGACCCAAGGCGAATCCGCCGTAGACATCGGCGAATCCTTCGGCAGAGGCGACACCTGGAACCAGAGTAAGCATGAAGGTGATTATCGAAATGGTCGTTCTGATGCGCGTGATCATGTTTCATCAAGGCTCAAGCGGTTATCCCCAGAATCATTTGTTTTTGGAACAGGCGAAAGGATACGTCAAAGCCCTAGAAAAATCGACTTCTGCGCCCTCGACCATGAGAGAGGTTTTTGAACACTGCGCGGAACGACTAGGCAGACGAAAAAATCGTTACGTGAGTCTGCCGGAAAGCCAGCCGCTGTCCAGGCCATCTAGAAGATCGGGCAAAGCAGTGAGAGAGGAGTCGGGGCTCCGGGCAGGCCATACTGTCAGGTACGGCCCGCCCGCTTACCTTTAGGCTGGGTCTGGGGGAAAGTACGATTCGATGTCGCTGGGCTTTTCCTGTAATGGGAGAGTATTCACCCGACTACAACTGCTTGGTGTCATCCCAAGCTCTTCTACCCTAGCGGTGCCCGTGCTCTGCACAACTGTGTAATCTGCCGCTGCACGCCCGGACGTACCTTGGTGAAAGCCAGGCCGAATTCCTGAGGACGGCTCCAGCGTACCGTTGCGCCTTCGATGGTGAACGGGTTGCCTGCATCCTGCGAGAAAATACAACACTCCAACTCTGCTCCCACGGGGACGGCCACTAGACTCGTGACGCGACAGCCCCCAGGGGAGAGGTCTCGCAGCTCTCCTTCACCGGCCACTCTCTGACCCTTTGATGAAAAGTGGCTCTGCAATCGGACTGCGACGCGAACGTGCCGACGTGTGTCTCTCTTCCGATCCCTGGATGCCAGTGGACTGCATCGCGTCGGCGTGAGCTCTTGCTCTCCACTCGGGTGGCCCACGTCTCGGAAACTGGGACTCTGTTTTTGGTCCCCTGGATGGTGCCCCAGCCTGTCCGTATACTGGCCGAATGATGTCCAGGCCTGTCCCAGCAGACTTAGCACCTGAGGCGTGAGTTGCCCCCCAAGTCTGAGCATGTCTCCAACCACGGACCGGGAGGCCGGTCGACGCAGGGGGAGCGGGGCGCGTCCCCCTGCGAGCAGATGCTTAATCCGCTGCGCCACGTCCTGGAACCCGGGGACCTCTTTTCTGGTCCAGCCATATGCCTCCAGTGCTTCGGCATATCGGCCGAGTGACTCCAACGTCTGTCCCAGGAAATACAGAATGTGCGCTTTTTCTTTGGAGGAGAACGTGCCCACCTCCAGGGCTTGGCGGAATGCCTCGATGGCTTCGTCGTAGCGCCCCGTCGCCCGCAAGCACAGAGCGATCTGCACATGGGCGTTCCCGGCATACTGCGGGTCGCTGGCCACGTGTTGGAACTCTTCGCGCGCTTGGTCGAACATTTGGGCGTGCTTGAGCACACGACCGCGTTCATAGTGGTCAAGTGCGGACTTCGGTTGTTCCATGCTCGGATCCTCCGTTCTTCGCGTCTGTGCATTGGTCATACAACAATCCTGGATGAGCAGTTGAGCAAGAATGAAGCCCCGCGTGTCGGTCCAAGCTGGAGCCACAAATCAATAACTTGCCCTGGTCCACTAGCGGCTCTATGGGATGGAAGATTCCAACAGGCTGGGCGTAAAGGTACGCGAGATGGTAGAGAGCACGTTAGCTGTGAAATGGCTCTGTATAAGCCCTACCACTATTTTTGACCTGCCCTA
>CAZPWD010000160.1:0-1421 GCA_964590025.1 uncultured Nitrospira sp. | reverse complement strand
TTAAGGGGGCTAGGTCACAGGAATCTTTGCGTTAGGAAGGTTGTTGAGTCATGCCTCATCCTCACTGCTTGCTGACGATCCTCCAGAACACCGCACCGTCTCAATGACAGCATGCAGCCAGGCCGCCTTTAGCCCGCCACGCGCACCAGCACCTTTCCCATCGGCCCCCGTGCCAATCGCCCGAATCCCGCCTTCACATCTTCGAACGGGACAATGGTGTCTATCTGCGGCCGCTGCCCCATGGCATCCAGGCGATTCACAATCTCCTTCCACGCCGTGTGCGCTGCCTGAGCCGTATAGTCTCCAACCGAGACCCCGCCGATACGAATGCGGCGGAACAACAGGCTCGCCGTGTTGAAGTCTGGCACGATCCCTCCACTCCTGCCGACCACGCTGATCCGGCCGCCATAGCCAAGCAGGGCGATCACCTGCGTCAACAGCGCGCCTCCAACGCTGTCGACGGCTAGGTCCACCCGCTTCGGACTGATCGCGGCTTTCACGGCGTCCACCAGGTTGCTGTCAGTTGGATCACACACGACATTAGCACCGAGCATCTTCAATCTGGCGCCCTTCTCCGCACTGCGTGACAAGGCCACCACGGTGAGATTCATCGATTTCCCCAGCAGCAGTGATGCAACACCGACGCCGCCTGACGCACCGGTGAGGAGGAGGACAGACCCCGCGGGCGGAGGCATCGGAGGATCGTCCCACTGCGTCAAAGCCTGCCAGGCAGTGAGAAAAACCAACGGGGCGCCAGCCATCTCTTCGAGAGACCAGCCGGGGGGAACGCGGGTCACACTCTCCATGGGCACGACGACGTGCTCAGCGAGAGTTCCCCACACGTCCACCCCCAACTCGCAGCGCAGGATGCCCACGGTCTCGCCCACGCGGACATTGTCCACGCCAGGTCCAACCGTCACCACGTCACCCACGCCGTCACGCCCGAGAATATGGGGCAGCGGCGGCTTGGCCGGATACATCCCCCGCGCGAGAAAGGCATCGGCCGGGTTCAGCGCGGCAACCCTCATCCTCAGCAGCACCTGTGTCGGCCCCGGCCGAGGATCCGCCACCTCGCCCAGCCGCAGCCTTTCAACACCCTCCGCTGAATCCATTAGCCATGCGCGCATATGCTCTTCCCGCCTTGGCAGGCTCAGTTTCTGCCGGTGTCAGCGTACCCTCTCGGGCGGGTCAAAAACAAAACTGTTTTTGGCACCGGGTTAGTTTGATTATTCAGGGCTTATTCTCTATCGTAGCGCGAGGTCAAAAATAAATGTTTTTGAACTACTATGATGTAAATAGTTCCTACGGAACTCTCGCATCTTGACGGGACTCACCGTATCCGCGTAGCCTCCAACCCTGACGTACTAGTTACCTCGACTGCTCTCTCCTACGCGCCTTGCATTCTCCCCCGCGCGATGGAT
>CAZPWD010000159.1:0-5960 GCA_964590025.1 uncultured Nitrospira sp. | reverse complement strand
TAGCCCCAACAGATTAAGGAGAGATGACGGTGGTGTTACAGGATTGTTAAATTTGCAGGGGGATTCGAAGAACTTCGTGCAGGCGGTTAGAGGACGCGGTAGTACAGGACCGTTCCCGTTCCATTGTTCGGGTCGCGCCGGAGCACCACAGTCGCATTCCTGATCACTTCGTTCACTCGTACCATCATACGGGCCAAGAACAGGTCGCTCTTGATGTCGTACAGGTTTCGTTGACGGAGTTCCTTCCCAATGTCCTCAAAACTACTCACGCGATCCAACTCTTGAATGGTCTTGAAAGGACGAGCTTGGACAATTTCCGCAGCCATGTTTTGGGTAATACGAGGATCGAGTGACTGAAGCACGAGGGGGTCGGCGGTGTTTACATTCACCCGGCTTTCACCTTCTTGCGGATAGACCGTCACCACCTTCGAGAGCTTCGCGATGATGTCGGGAGTCATCCCCTTAATCAGGCGCAACTCTAAGAGTGTCTCCAGAGGAGCGTTGGCCGCCCGGTAGGACGGACGCAGCGTTTGATAGTAGAGGCTCTCTGCGCCGGCCGCTTCCGGCACCTCGTCCTGATCCACCCAATCGACGATGGCATCGACCAGATCCGGATTGACCTGTACGAGTTCGAAGAGTCGCTTGACCCTCAATACCTTGCTCTTCCTGGCAGTGGGATCTCCTCCGGCCGCCAGGTCGTTTAGGTTCAGCTTGCCCCGTTCATCCTCGATCTGCGCGTTCAGCAGGCCGTCGCCGATGGCATAATTCGTGATGGGAAAGGCCCACAAGTCGGTGAGGGCGTCGAAGAACTGTCCCGTTTGCTTGTCCTTCAAGAAGTCTTGCTGCAAGGCGCCACGGGCTGCCTGCACTCCAGCGCGCGCGAGCATGGTTGCTTTGAAGTTATCGCGAAAGGCTGCGGCGTCTCGGTATTCCCGCCTTGCCTCAGCATCAAACTCGAGAATCAGCGCAACCAGGAGGGTCAGAACCAGGAGGGTGAGAAGAAGGGCGATACCACGTTCATCAGACCTTCGCATAGGTCACGATTCTCAGCGTGGCGTCGAGATTGACCGGATTATCATATTTCGGTTTCAGTTGTAGATGATGCACCTGGACGTCATACGGTGCCTGTTCGATCGCCACCAGCAACGCGAGGATCTGGGGAAGCGACACCCCGTCGAGCCGAAGGTCGACTGCGGTCTCCTGATAGCCCTGAACGACGATGGGGGCCTGCGGCTGCATGCCAACGATGCGATCGCGAATCTGCGCCGTCGTCGTCGCTTCTTCCATGAACGCCAGCAGTGAAAACTGGGCCGGCGGATTCGGCATGTGCTGTTCGAGCGTGGCGATACGCGCCTGCTTGACCACGTATTCCTGCGCGACGAGCGCAAGCTCCTGGCTGTCTTTCGCTTTCCGTCGCGTTTGCCGATCGAGCTTGTCGATCGTCGCCATGAGCGGATCGATGATCAGCAGAAAGGCCAGAGTTGCTGCGACTACGGCTCCGCCGGCAGCCACGATAATGCGCTCGCGTTGTGAGAAATGCTGCCACCGTTCTTTCAACATCTGCATCATGGCCGTTGCACCGTATAGGTAAGGCGAAACACGACTTGGTTCGGCACAGCCCCGACACGAGTATCGCTGATGGACACGTCATGAAAGGTCTCGTCCGCCACGAAGGCCTGCTTGATCTTCTCGACTGCATCGAAGGTCGTGGTTTCTCCCTCCAGATGGATGCTGGTCCCGTCGATCGTCAGTTCTCGCACTTTCAACGGAACGCCTGGCGGCACATGCTTCACCAGTTCTGCAAGGCCGGCAAGGACGTTGTAGCGCGTGCCGTCGACAATCGAGAGGCCTTTCTCCAGCTGCGAAACTCGATACCGGGCCTGGTCCAATTCCTCACCCGGGCCGCCGCCTGGACCGAATGTTTGCTCGTATTGCGCCTGGAGCCCGCGCTGGAGGTCCTTGACCGTCGATTCCTTGAGCACTACGCGTACGGAAAGATCCACTAGCGCCAGAACAGCCAGGACGAGCCCGCCCCATAAGGCCAACCGCCGATCCTGTTTCGAGACATCTGCTGTGGCCGAAGCGGCATCGCTGCCGGCTTTGAAGTCCAGAGCGAGACCTGATCCCACCAGCCTTGACTTCCAGCGGGGACGGACAATGTTCGGATGGATCGCCAATCCGAATGCAATGGAAAACGCGCGGGGGCAATTTGATCCAAATCCTTGCCGCGGGCCGACCGGGAGTAAGCCCAGTTGATTCGCCATATGCCCACTCAGTTCTCTCAGTTTAGAGCCGCCGCCCGATACCCAACAATGAGTCAACCGCTGATGGACGGTGCCTTCGTAGGCATGGAGAGAGACGCGTAACTCTTTGAGGACCGGCTCGAGCCAGGCATCGACTTCCTGTACGGCCATGGCCCGCTTCCGTCGTTCCGCTTCGGCGAAGCTGCAGGCATACCGAACGGCGAGCGCAAGGGTGAGATGATTCCCGCCCCACAGCACGGTCCGCAACAGCACGGGACGACCTTCATGCACAAGGCACAAGGTCGTCTTCGAGGCTCCGACATCGATGATCGCCATGTCGCCGGGGACCGGGGCCCCTTCCTCTTTCAGAAATTGGCTGACAGAAAACAAGGCCATGCCGTCAATCGTGATCGCAGAGGGGTTCAGATCAGCGGATGCCATAAACCGCAAATGTTCAGCAATTTTTTCTTTGGGCGCTGCGGTGACGAGCACATCGGACCCTTTGCCTTTCGCGGTCCCATCCCGGGATTCTCTCGCCGGCAGCAACAGACTGCCGACGGTGACGTCCTCCAAGGGCATAGGAATCAGATTTTCCATTTCGAACGGGACGACCTGCGCCAGCTTGGAAGCATCGCGAAAGGGGAAAGAGAGGGTCCTGACAAACACATCCTGGCAGGAGAGTGCGGTCACAATCTCTCCGCTGCCGTACAAACCATGCTGCCAGAGGAAATTTCTGAGCATGGCCGCGCGATGCGCCGGCTCCGTGTGTTCCTGACGCCCATAGGGAACGGGCAGGTGGAAATATTCCACCGATTCACGCCCTGTCAGGCGGCGGCGAAAGCGCACGGCCTTGAAGGCAGTCTGTCCGATATCGAGCCCGACACATTCAGCAATCATCGACAATTCTGTTCACTCCTCATGACCTGCGCGGGACGGGCGGGACTGGCGAGAAACGCGAGACGCGGAAGACCATTGAAATTGCTTGGAGCAACGATCTGCGCATATCTTGCCCCGTCTCGCATGTCCCGCCTTTCTCGCGCGTCACGCCGCCTGTTAGAGCGCCACTCTCGCGGTCGTGATCGGCCCCACCAGTTTAAACGTCAAGGGGGTCCCAGGCTGGAACGGCGGCAACGAGAGGCTCGCCGCTTTTTGAGCAAACCCGGCACCGGGAACCACGGTGATCGTGAGATCCAGAAGGCTCTGCTGCAGCGGCTGCCGCAGCATCATACGCCCCTGGGCCGTAAACGATCCATCTACGCCGTCTCCCTTCAATTCCGTGACGTCGCATGCGCCATCGCGGCAGGCGAGCGCGGCTTGTATGAGGCCGAACGTGAGCGAGGGAATCGAGGAGGTGCCGGCAGCGATCCGTTCGACAACAAGGTCCTTGATTTCGACCTTCACGGTCCCTTCCCCTTTGAGGGCATCATGGGCGCCTTGTGCACTGTCCCATCGATGCATGAAATCTCCCTGGACTGTCCCTCGGCTCACGTAGGGTTTCAAGACTGTCGCAAGATCCATCTGCTGGAGATGGCCTTTGACGGCAACAGGACCCCGTAACGACCACGAGGCCGCAGTCAGTGATCCCGTGGCTCGTCCAGATCCCGCCTGCGCCACTCCTGGTAGCTGGACGGCGTAGTCTATCACCAGTTGCCCTAAAAATGCCTGAAAGACTCCAATTGTTGTCCGCACGGCTTCAACTGGAATCACCCCGGTCGGTCCAGCAAGGACGACATTACGCCACTCAATGGCCACAGGAAAGCCCACCGACCAATCCGCGGCACGAACCTCCCATCCACTCGCCCGATTGACTTCGGTCAACAGGCGGTTCTGGAGCGGGCCATAGGGAAAGGTCAGGAACAGAAATGCGATGAAGCAGGTCAGCGATGCCAGCCCCCAGCCCAGAGGGCCTTTCAGCTTCAGTGTCTCGGGCCAGGCAAACGGCCACGTCATCATGAAGCCCCCACCGCCACCCACTGGCGAACGGTCTGGAGTTCCGCATTCTCTTGGAGCAGTGTCAGCTCGATCAAGAGCGCTTTCGGAGTCCCGGGCCGCCCACGACCATCCCACTCATCCACCCAGAGATGGCTCTTGCCGTCGTAATAACGCACGTTGAACCCTTTGACCTTGGTGGCCAGCTCGACTCGTTCGACGGATTCGTCTGTCAGCCCATAGAGATTCCTGCGCACGAATCGAAGAAGGCGATCCCCTTCTCTGGTGTAGACAATACGAACCATCTCGGTATCTTTGGTCGACTCCGCCCCTCGAAACTGGCCCATAGTGAGAAAGGCTACCGAATCGGCCGGTTGACCGCTCTGCTGGCCGTTGATCCCCATCCAAGGGCCAGTCGCGGGACCCACACCGACTGATAGCTCATCGATCATCACGCGCAACGTGCTTCGAACGATCTGCTCATCGGCCGAGTTCGCTCGTGCAGCATCAATCGCTCTCGTCGTGACATAGAGGGACCCGAAGACCAAGGTGGCCATCATGGCGACCAAAGACACCGCCAGCAGGACCTCGACCAGGGTAAAGCCGCCCTCAGAACGCTGTTGCGCTTGTCGAAAAGACATAGGTACTGACCTCGACCATTTCTTCCGTTGTCCCTCGTGGCCATAGGATCTGAATCTTCACTTCGCGCACGATTGGCAATGGCGTGGGCGACACAATCCGCTTCCACCGGTAATTCGACGGGCGATTTGTGATCTCGGCGGTGGCTTGCGATCCCAGGGGAGTTGGAAGAAATTCTCCGCCTGTTTCACCGATAGGTAAGAGCGTCCCCAACTCCGTCTCGATCAACTTTTCCTGCGCGAGGATCGTGGCAGTCGTGAGTTCCTTGGCTCTCGCATGGAGGTCGAGATCCCAATTGCGAAGTCCCAATAAGATCGGCAGCGCCAGCGCGAGAATGCCTAGCGCGATCAATACTTCCAATAACGTGAAACCCCGTTCACTCCTCATAGAACACTCGTCACTGGCACCGCTTTCCCAACGTTGGCGTGATTACTCGATTGCCCCTGCAGTCTGTAGCAACGGTCTCACACGATCGGGAATTGTGAGCGGCCGGGGAGGCTCAATCCGCTCATCGCTCATGCGGATCGCTCCTGTGACCGGCTCAATGGCAATGGCCAGAATGTTGTTGCTCGCATCCACCAAATGCATCGTTGCCGGATCGATCCTTCCAGTGGGGTAGAAGAACAGATCGACCCGACCGGATTCTTTTTTCCCCTGACTCACCAGAATGTCTGCAAAGCGAATGGTTTCAGAGAGTTTCAACGGCGTGGCCCAGGTGGCATCGACCGGCACCTTTTCTTGGTTCCCATCCAGAATCACCGGCCAGTAGACTCCTCGGTCCATATCAACGTATAGGCGGACCGTCTTCTGGGTCAACATGGCCAGGCTCTGAAGGGATCGCACAGTTCCAACCATCCGTCGGCCAACAGAGCCCAAATTTTCTTCCAGCGAAATTCGAGGCAGGACGATTCCCAGCAAACCGACGAGCAAGAAAAGCACAATGATGATTTCCAGGATGGTGAATCCACCAGAAGATCGTAAGGCGTCAGGCGTGAGGCGTAAGGCGCGGGGCAAGCGCGAAAGGCGAGACGTGCGTGACTGGCGTATGTCACTGGATGCCGAATGACCAATGACCATTGACGTCTTAATCCTTGTCCAGATTCCAATTGGCAATATCGGCATTGATGCCTTCGCCACCCACTTCGCCAT
>CAZPWD010000158.1:0-6015 GCA_964590025.1 uncultured Nitrospira sp. | reverse complement strand
ACTTTTTCGACCAGAATCCGATAATGCGCCGCGGCGGCTTCGAGTGGTTCCTGCAGCAACAACTTATGCCCGTCGTTTTTCAAACTCAGGGGCACGTTCTTAATGGGTTCCCCCGCATCAAGCCAGACTTCCAAACGTTCGCCCGCATCCATCATCTCCAGTTTCAGCTTGGTCTTCACATAGTTCAGTGGACAGGCCACCCCGCGGAGATCATAGACTGGCACGCCGGACGTAGTAGGCGCAGTGACAGAGGATACAACCGGCTTGACCTCCTGCGTCGTGCTGGTCGTGGCCACCGTTGCCTTGCCCACCGGCGCCAATTTTAGATCTTTGCCCATCTGCTCCGTAGCGGCACGACAGGCATCGACGAATCCCTTGGCAAATACCATCTTGTCGTGAGCCGATTCGCCCGTTGTCTCCTTGGGCCCTAAATCGCCGACCCGCTTCCTCAATTCCCTATACATCGCTGGAACGATGCCTTTTTGTGCAACCCGGCTGTCAAATTCGATGAAGGTCTCTGCGTCTGTCGAAGGTTCAAGTCCTTCCGTCACAAGCAAGGCCTTGGCAGCGGCCAACACGGCGCGATAGGACTTGTTCACCGAGACGGAATATTGATGGTTATCGACAAGAAGCTTCGCCTGATAGAGCTCTTGGTCGGCTTCGAGAATGCCGTTCTCGATCATTTCAAGCGCACCACCCGCGCACTCGCCAGGCCCGAGATCCTCCAAGACAAATTCTTCTTCTCCTTCCCAGTCGTAGTAGAACGTCGAATCATCTTGAAATGACGGAACGATGGTGTAAGGGATCAACTCATCCTTGAGTTTGACCTTGCCGACACGATCAATGAAGGCCGGCAGCCCTTCGCCGGAGAGGCGGTCACGCCGATACACGTCAATCAGGTGCGTGACCGCCGCTGACACGCTCTTGGCCGGCAACTTGACCACCATCTGCCCGATCTTCGCCGTCCCGTTGACCCTCCCGCCCAAATGCAATTCATAGAAGGGCGCGACATGCTCGCCAATGCGTTTCCCCACTCCATGCAAGCCAATCGTGGCGATATGGTGCTGGGCGCAGGAGTTGTGGCACCCGCTGATCTTGACGCTGACATCCTTCAGATCCTCGGGGACCCGCCCAGCCGGGAATACCTCTGCCAACGCTCGCGCGAGCCCCTTTGAAGACGTGATCCCCAAGCCACAGGTGTCGGTGCCGGGACAGGCAATAATATCTTCGACCAATTCGGCACCGGGATCGGCCAACCCTTGTGCGGTAAGGTCGGCATAGAGGTCGGCGATGCGCGACTCCGGCACCCATCGAATGATCATGTTTTGATTGATCGTCGTCCGAATGTTGCCATTGGAGTAGCGATCCGCAAGATCGGCAATGAGAAGCATCTGCTCTGCCGTGAGATCGCCCATGAATAACTTGGTCACTGCGGCGACATAGCCCTCTTGCTTCTGACGCACTACGTTGGTGCGTCGCCACATCTCGAACGGCGTCTCCGCTGGCGCACCCTGGACATGCCCATTGGTCTGCACCACTGCCTGCTTCGAGCCATTCGACGTCGGCATGATGAGGGGAATGGGTTCATCCGGATACGAAAGTAGCTTGATTGGTTCATGGGTCGGACGGGCATGTCCCATCGACACGTAAGCCTCTTCCCAGCGACGTTTGAACTCCTCGAAGCCCAGCTTATCGATCACAAACTTCATCCGGGCCTTCATGCGATTTTTTCGATTGCCTAAGGTGTCGAACACCCGAATCACGGCTTCCACGCTCGGGATGAGTTCATCCATCGGGGTGAATTCCCGAAGGACCTGCGCGAGCCGGGGGGCTGAACCGAGACCGCCGCCTGCGACCATTCGAAAGCCGATGGCTCCATCCGCACGCTTGGCCGCGAGTAGCCCGATATCGTGAATCGGCGTGAGCGCGCAGTCCTGCTTGCAGCCTGAGAAGGCAATTTTGAATTTGCGGGGGAGGCTTTGGTTCAGCGGATTCCGCAAGAGATGGAGCGCGACAGTTTTTGCATAGGGCGTCACGTCGAACACTTCCCCCTGACAGATCCCTGCGAGGTGACAGGCCGTCACATTGCGGACCGTGTTGGCGCAAGCCTCTCTGGTGGTCAAGCCGACTTCGGCCAGCCCGCGCATGATGGTCGGCACATCTTGTAATTCGACAAAATGCAGCTGGATATCCTGGCGCGTGGTCACATGCCCGACACCGGTGGCATATTGCTCGGCCAATTCTGCAACCCGGCGAAGCTGATTCGACGTCAGTCCGCCGAAGGGGATCTTGATACGGACCATTTGGACACCGGCTTGCCGTTGGCCGTAAATGCCGTACTGGAGGCGGAAGGGTCTGAACAGATCGACCGAGACCTCGCCCGAGACCATGCGCATCGCCTCAGCCTCGAAGGTCTCGATCTCCTCGACAACGGCAGGAGGAATGGGCTCTGTCTTGATTGGAACAGTACTGAGTGGTATGAGACTCATAGGTGACCTCAAATGTGGTACATCAACGACCGCTCTTGCTCGAGCACTCGTTGCTGCCCGGCTAATTCCTCCACGCTTATGGCTTCGAGCACATGGCGCTCCGCTTGATAGACCTGCTCCCAAACCTTCCCAAGCAGAAGTTCCGGTTTGCTGAGTCGTCGCCCCTGTGCACGGCCAGCTCCACCGCTCGGGAGTGAAAGCGGACCATCAAGTGCCTCGAGGATCTCGACGACCGATACCTCGGACGGTTTCTTCGAAAGCACGTACCCCCCTTGGGCTCCTCGAAGGCTCGACACAAGACCGGCCTTCTTCATCCCATGAAGGACCTGTTCAAGAAAGCGAGCGGGGATGGCTTGTCGACGTGCAATTGATTTCGCTTGGACAGGCGCTGTGCCGAGATGCATCGCTAAGTCGACAGCCGCCATGATTCCATAGGTTGCTCTGAGAGATACCTTCATACATGAGTATTCCGGTAGGAATTAAAGGACATGTCGTATTTTATACTCCCTGAAAGGCTCTGCTGTCAAGCTACCTCTCTCTGATGGTCCCGATAGCATAGCCTTAGCAGGATGCCGAAACAGTTCGCCAGCATAAGAAGACCGTTGTTTGGTTTGTCTAGTCTGTCTGGTTTGTCTGGTTTTTTGGTTGAACGAAACTAACCAGATGAACCAAATCAACCAGATAAACAAAACAAACCAGATCAACCAGATGGACTAGACAGACCGGGCTTGTCCCAGACGTGCGGACCCTTGTAGCTCTCGCGTGCCACCATTGTTTTTCCGCTACCTGCTCGAGAGCTTCGCCTGCACTAACCAGAAACGAATCTGTCGAGAGTATTGAGGCTCGTTCATACCGGTCGCACGAGATTGGCACGGAACGGAAGTGGTCGGACCCATGGAATGTCTCGATCAAGACATCGATCCTCACTCGCTGAGCAAGATCGCTTATCCGGAACTGCTCCCTCTATATTTTCCTGGTTGACATCAAAGTGGCTCTGGGCAATAATCCGCACCTCTTCTCCATTTTTCTCTTGGAACCTTCATGTCGCTTACGTCATCCGTCTTCAGTATTTTGGTGCTCAGCGGTGACTCGGACATCCAGAGTCAGTTCAAGCACGTGTTCAAAGGTGCTTCCGTGACTGCGGCGAAATACGCGTCCACGCTGCCGAAGGACGTGACGCGTCGCACGTTTGATGCGGTCATCGTCGAATTGAAACCAGGCTCATCCGGTGGAGCCGCCGCCATACCCACCAACATTGATCTCACGCACACATTGGTAATCACCGGTTCTCGAACTGTGCTGAAACGAGCCTCGAAGCTCATGCAAGTGATGGCGCGGCAGAATGCTACGGGAGCGAACGGAAAAGAAGCCCTATCCCTTGAGGACTATCTCGAATGGAAAATGGGAGATTTTGTAAAAGGGATGCGAGACGGTTCGGGGCGGAACCTGCACCCCATGTTGATCAACGCCATTGAGCGCCCCTTGATCACCAGAGCACTTCAGGAAACCAAAGGCAACCAGATCCAAGCAGCAGAACTGCTGGGTTTGAATCGAAACACCCTTAGGAAGAAGATCCATAACTTGCACATTCCCGTGAAACGGAATCGGACCGCGCGGGCGCGAGAGGCCTGACGCGTCGGTGTTCTCGGAAGGCCGGATTCATGTGGGTGCGGTGACAGCGATCGTTGGTGGCAAGGAGTCGAGTAGTTCAACCCAATAACAGGAGGTGCATGATGACGAAAGAAGAACTGATCGCAAAGATGGCGGCAACCGCCGGCATCACGAAGGTTGCGGCAGGCACTGCGCTACAGGCCTTCACCGGAGCGGTGACCACGTCCCTGAAGAAGGGGCAGCGCGTCTCGCTGGTGAATTTTGGGACCTTTACGGTAGCCAGACGTAAAGCCCGGCTCGGGCGGAATCCCAGAACCGGTGAGGCGCTGAAGATTCCCGCAGCCAGAGTTCCGAAGTTCTCGGCAGGAAAAATCTTGAAGTCAGCCGTCAGGTAAGATCGTACGATCGTCAGATCGCACATCTGGCAAACAAGAGAGAAGGCGGCGTACTCCACCTCCGGGGTACGCCCTCTTCTCGTTTGCGTTTCAGTATGGCATCCCCTTGACCGGTGCGGTATCATGAGCATCTAGGATGAGACGTTCCTCGTGAAGCGTGAAACGTATCTCGGTATGAGCTGAGCGACGGAGAATGTGCGTGTAGAGCTTGCGCGTCACGAACGACGATTCACGAATCACGTTCACCAAGAAAGGGGGGCGACCGGTTTCGACGGGGATACTGAAGGCACTGTCGCATGTCGAGCTCCTGGGGACTCGTTAAACCTCTAGGAAAATGCAACTGCCAATCAAGAACTGGCACTCGCAGCTTAATTAACTGCGACGTTCCTCCACCTGATGCCCGCGGGGGTGGGCGGAGCGCGATGCAGCGGGCTGGTCCCCAGCTGGTGCTCAGCGGCTGAGGACGAGAACTTTCTGGGCTAGCGGCCAGTCTAAGCCAGCCGATGGGCGTGGGTGGCGGCGAAATCTAAACGATCGGCTACACATGTAGACGCAGTGCACTGACGGTCTTCGGACCCGGGTTCAACTCCCGGCGCCTCCACCATTCGACTTGCGGGGAACGGGATGTGGCTACCCATTCCCCGCTCCCCTCGTTCGTGCCCTGGGGTTCCCACTTTCACCCTAGATTTGCCCTCCTCCGTTTCGGTACCCTGCTAGGGCTGCCCTGCGTGGGCGGGCAGTGGTCTTCCGCTGCGCGGTGAATTGGGAGTGATACGAGCATGGGGGCTCGATGGATGGTGCCCGTCGTGGTGATCGGTCTGGTGTTGGCCCTGGGCCACGGTCGAGCCGTCGCCAACGAGCCGGGCCCTGCCAACCCCGAGCCAGTCCCCGTCAGGCCCGAATCGGTTCCCGCGAAGCCGGCGGAGAAGACGCGACGTCCGGCCAACGGGAGCCCGGCCCCGAAGGCACGGGCCCTCCCGCAGCCCCCAGCCACGCTCACCGGTAAGGACGGGGCGCCGATGGTGCTGGTGCCCGCCGGGGAGTTCACGATGGGAAGCGACGAGGGCGATGACGACGAGCAGCCGGTCCATCGCGTCTTCCTCGACCGTTTCTACCTGGATACATTCGAAGTGACGAATGGGCGGTTTGCGAAGTTTGTCACGGCGATTCAGAGTGAACCGCCGTGGGGGTTCGCGGACCAGGAGACGCCCGTGGTCGACGCGGATCGTCCAGTGCGCTGGGTCAATTGGCTGGAGGCGACGGGCTATTGTCTGTGGGCGGGCAAACGTTTGCCGACCGAAGCGGAGTGGGAGAAAGCCGCGCGGGGGACCGATGGCCGACCGTACCCCTGGGGTCATGAGCCGCCGACGGCGGCCCACGCGGTCTTTGGATTGAAGGAAGGGGACGAGACGGTGTCGCCCATCGGCAACCGCTCCCTGGGGCGCAGCCCCTATGGCGCGCATGACCTGGCCGGTAATCTCTACGAATGGGTGAGCGACTGGTACGACGACGCGTTCTAC
>CAZPWD010000157.1:0-6037 GCA_964590025.1 uncultured Nitrospira sp. | reverse complement strand
TGACCACAATATTGTAGCGGCCAGCCGGTTCGGGATTGACCCAGTTCGAGGGATGTACGTTGCTGACGAGCGTGCGGTTATGCTCGTCGTTCGGCAGTACGAGGCCTTCTTCACGCTGATTCATCGTCGACGCCCTCTCTGATGCATGGGTAATCATACTGCGACCTTCCGGTACTGTTACGCCTCACGCCTCACGCCTCACGTTCACACGGTATGCGCTCATGCTAGTTTCCCAGACCACTTCTTGTACAGGTTCGGCACAAGCGCCAGAAGCCCCAGCAATACAAATGCTCCAATCACTCCGGGGGAAGCAATGTCTTTCAAAGAATTGATCGTACCGAGTTGCCGGCCTGCGTAGGCATAGACGAAGGAACCCGGGATAATCCCAAGTGCCGTCGCCACGACGTAGGTGCCGACATTCATGCGAGTCAGGCCGGATACCAGATTCACCACAAAGAACGGAAAGAGCGGAATCAGCCGGAGGGTCATGAGATAACCGAACGCGTTCTGCGAGAAGCCCTGCTGAATCGGACCCAGCCACTTTCCAAACTTTTGTTCCACCCAATCGCGCAGCAGATAGCGGGATACCAGAAACGCGAGCGTCGCGCCCGTCGTCGCCCCCAGATTTACGAAGATCGTGCCCAACACAGCCCCGAAGAGGAACCCGCCGGCCAGTGTCAGAATCACGGCGCCGGGAAGCGAGAGCCCCGTCACGGCCACATAGGCCAAGACGAACAACGCAGCGGCTACGGCAGAATGTGTTTCGGTGAACGACAGTAGGTAGTCACGATTGTCCTTTAGCACCTGCAAGGAGAGAAGCTGCCCCAGATCGAAGTAGAAAAATGCGGCCACCGCAATTCCGATCGCGAGGACCATGGCAATCTTTCCGGCACTCAATCCGCTCTTTGCTTCAGAAGCTGGCATGTCGTTCGTCATGTCGGTTTGCTCGCTTATCATGGGGGCTCCGTTTCTGGCTGTCAATGTAGCCGACTGCTTTTCGGTCGTCCGAAGTCCCATGGTCTTACAATGCGCACACTCTGCCACACGCAAACGCTAGCTTGCTATGGGTCTACGACGTGAGACGGTGATTGGATGCTGAGAACCGAAGGAGGTAGCAGAGCCAGCTAGCGTGGCTGGCGATCATGGAGATCGCGATCCATATCGAGCCGGCCAAACGTCCGTTCAACTGGGTCGATCGTCCCATCCTGGTTGCGATCGAGCTCTTGGAAATGGTCGTGGGTCAATTCAGGAGTGTGCGGGTCCGGAACGCCTGCACCAAGATGATTCCGGCGAGGATCGTAGCGCTGCGGGCTTTCCAGCATGCCGTGGTACATGAGATCGGTTCTTGGCTGCACGACGGCTTTCGGCGGGATCTTTTTGCTGATTTTTAGCTGACGGTGGCCCTTACGGCCTGTCGTCTTGGACTCTGTCGGGGTCTGCTTGGCCTGTCCCTGAAGGACCTCAGGCTGCTGCTCTGGAACGGTGGATGCAGCGGTTTTTCTTGCGGTAGCTCTCGTAGACTTCTGAGCTAGCTCAGGTGATGGTTTTGGAGATATAGCCGGGACGACAGACGAAGCCTGTTCCTTGGATTTCTTCTGAGCTGCGAGCGCCTGCCCCAATTCGGCCCCAACCAGGGCTACCGTACAGGCACAGGCTAAAATTGTGCGGCCCAAGCACCCCTTCTTCATACTCCCCCCTGATGAACCTCTACAAGTGTAGCAGGCCATCCGGTCAAATGAGCCCGTGAAAGTGCCTAATCTTTCAAGAGGTCAGAGTGCCTTCTTGGCATGCAGCATACTACCCAATGCCTGGAGAGGATATTGACGCTTGTTGTTGAGAAAGGCCTAGTCCACTAGCAGGATGCTGAAAAAGTCCGCCAGCCTGTCTTGTTCATCTGGTCTGTCTCGTTTATTTGGTTATTTGGTTTCTCTGGGTCAATCAACAAAACAAACCAGATAGACCAGACAGATCGGGCCTGTCCCAGACGTGCAGACCATCGAAGTTCTGCTATGCCAAAATGGTTTTCCCGCAGCCTGCTAAAAAGGAAAGTAGAGTTCGACCCCTCCGTACACACCATTATGAAATGTTTGCGTGTATTGATAGCCGCCTTTGAGCGTCAGGTAAAAGCGATCGATTGGCACCTGAACCAAGGGGCCGGTTTGGACCGCATAGAAATCGTTGTTCCCCATCCCTGCGAGGTCCCAACCAAGGTAGGTGGAACAGCAGCCCTGTTCGCTCTTGTGTACCAATCTGGTGGCTCTGAGGCGGCTCCAGACGAAACTATCCAGATCCGTGTATGACACAATGGCATGAAATGTTCCTTTCTCATGCCAGTAAAAGGTCTCTCCCTGGAGGTATACGCCGACATCATTCTCGTTTGTTCTGCCCCCAGTTGGACGATCTTCTTGTTTCCACCGAAACTGAGGACCGGCAAATCCAATGAAGTTCCATGGTCCCTGAATAACTTTGATTCCCACCGACGGGGACGCAAACTGGACCTCGGCATCACGCTTTGCTCCGTTATCTTTAAACGTGTAACCAGACCCGGCTCCCATGACTTGAATGAACGGTTGGAAGTTTGACTCTCCCGATGTGATCGGCGTCCGAACACCCAAGTATGTGTAGTACTGACCTTGATGGTCTATTTGGTAACCTGTAAACACATCACCGGCCGCGACGATAGCGGGCCACAACAGGGCCACACACAACGCTATGCCGCAAGAGACGTGAGTTCTCGCCATTGGTCTGCTCCTCTATTCACCTGTTCGATTGCGAAGCCTGCCACCACCGTTTCTTCGCATTGCATCGCCCAACGCCTACGGACCTGAAAGGCAAAGGACTTCACATACAGGGTCCCATTCTCGCCGACAAGATCAACCGTTCCAGGAATGTTCACCGAGAGACCGGTTGCTGAAATCTGCCCAACTGTGCCTTCGAGGGTACGGTCCGGCAACACCAGGAGACACTTCTCCTGATAGGGGAGGCGAAAGTCAATCCGATGTGACTTTCTCGTTGTCTTGACGACTTTTCTGAACACACGCAGGAGAGACCACAAGCTCTGGAATACTCCCGGTTCGACTTCGGGGTAATTCCAGGCATGGGAGTCTGAAAATGCGGCAACGATCAACGAATCGACGGTCTTCTCGTCCACATCGATAAATTTTAGCCCGATCTCGACCACGCATGCTGAGATTTGCTTATGACGGCACATTCGACTTCTGACCGTGAGACGTTTACCTCTATGAGTCTTGACGCTGACAAAAATATCTCCGTCTCCATTCAGCAGTTGTTTGTTCACTCGAATAAGCGCCCCGACTTCATTGATGTCGTCTACAATGCCGCGGATCCGTTGCTCTCCTCGCACCAATTCACACAGCAATCTGCGCTTGATGCGAAATGTTTTTCGCCACTCCGGCAGTTCGGCGGCAGCCAGAATGACCACGCCCACTAAGATAAAATTGACCGCCCCCCAGAAAAGACTGACCTCCAATCCTGGAAGAGGGGTCTGTGCTAGCCACAGACGTATCCCCGTCGCCAATCCCGCGATGAGCAGTCCCATGATGATGAGGTGAGGCAGGATGTACGAGAACCTTGAGAGCCCGCGCCGCTGTTGAGCCTCTCCTTTAGGAGTAATGATGAACGGCCGTTTCTTCCTGGGCCTGATCGCGGTCTTGAGCGTGGCCCAACTCAGAGCCATGCTGCCTGCCGTTTCATAAATGTCGGACCAGAACGCATTTCGCGTGCCCAGGCTGACGGTCCTCAGCATCACGAGCGTCGCCAGATAATAGGATCCGAAAAAGTTGACGAGCGACGAGACATCAGCCGTGACGGGGATAATCCCGAACAGCAGGGCAAACAGCGGGGCGACGAGGCATATGATCCGAGGCACTCCGTGAAGGAAATAAAAAATGGACGCGAAGTAGCCGATCCGCTGCTGGAGGGTGAGGCCGCGCATCGTGAACGGATTCGTCTGAAAGAGGATCTGCACGTGGCCCATCGCCCACCGTACCCGTTGCTTGATGGACCTCTCGAATGTTTCGGGCATGAGTCCTACTGCCAGCACCTTATTGAGATAGCATGACCGATAGCCCTTCGCATGAATCACCATGCTCGTGTGAATGTCTTCGGTCACGGTCTCGGTTCGGAACCCGCCGATCTCCATCAAGACATGGCGGCGAAACAACCCGCAGCTTCCGGCAAAGAAGGCACTATTGTGGCGATCGCGACCAGCCTGAAGCACACGATAGAACAGCGATTGCTCGTTCTTGAGCGATCCCTCGAGTTGAAGATTCCTCTGAAACACGTCGGGGTTGTAGAAATGATGCGGCGTTTGGACAAACGCAACTTGTTCGTCCTGGAAAAATCCCACCGTGTCCTTCAAGAAACTGTCGGTTGGAACATGATCGACGTCGAAGATCGCAATGATTTCTCCCGAGGTTTCTTGCAAGGCATGGTTCAGATTCCCAGCTTTCGCATATTGTCGATCCGCCCGGCGGATGTATCCACAGTTCAACGACGCGGCCAATGTCTTAATCTCGTCTCGCTGACCATCGTCGAGCACATGCACCCGGTACCGGTCTTTGGGATAGTCCTGGTTGACACAGCCGATCAGCGTGCGGCGAAGAATGCTCAGAGGCTCGTCGACAACCGTAACGAAGATATCGACGTGCGGATAGTGGAGCAATGGCACCGGTTGGCGTTCGAGTGGCGACCATGCGTGGTAGGCAAATAATAGGATTTGCACAAAGGCGTAGGCTTCCGCCGTATAGACCGTCCAACTTACCAGCAGACTCTCCCAATCGCCGGTGTTCAGCGTATAGAGGCCTCGCCACAACAGGTACCGTGCATACAGGAACAGGGTCAACGCCAAGATGACCTGATGGCCTCTTTTCCTCCAACTGAGCACACTGATCACCGCCAGGATACAGAGCGACAGCGGTATGGCCACCGAGGAGTTATAAAAATGATTAAGCCATGTCATAGGCCTTTCCTTTGTGAGTCTCCCTCTTCTGAGTCGTCTAGCTCACTTACCCGCTTCGATCCACGAGGCTTCACGCCGTAGCAACTGATCGCCGTGATTGCTGCTCCTGACCGAAGTGCCGCGCCATTGATTGGTGATTCTCTGTCTTGCCCGGACCAGGATTTCTGTGGCTGTTTTCCCTCAGAGGTGTGCTTGACGCACTCTAGAATGGAACACCTGTTCTACCCATACCGATGATGTAGGAGACCCTTATACTATCGGGGTACTTCTTTGGGAGGGACCGGAATACCGCACGCGATTCTACGGAGTTGTTGCTTGCGGGAACAATCTGGGGGCCTCCTGCATAGTCCTGCTTTTCCTGCTTGTAAGGTCTCAGCCTCCTGTCCTACTCTGTACGTGGAGGCCAACATATGGATGAATCTAGTCGTTTAACCAAGACGAAAGAACAGTGGGCCAAGGCCCGCCGTGGCGGTGAAGAGCGGGAAGTGTTTTACGAAGGAGATGCCCGCCTGCCACCGGGACAGCATCTCGTCGAGACCTGGCCTGTGCTCGATCTCGGCCAAAAGCCTGACATTCCACTCTCGGAATGGAAACTCACCATCGGCGGATTCGTGGCTCATCCCATCACGTGGACCTGGGAAGAGTTTCTCGCCCAGCCCCAGTTCAAAGACGTTTCAGACTTCCACTGTGTGACGAGCTGGAGCCGGTTCGACAACGAGTGGGAAGGCGTGAGTTTTAAACACATCATCTCGGTTGTGAAACCACTGTCGCTCGCCAAATTCGTGCTCTTTAAGTCCTATGACGACTACACCACCAATTTGCCGCTTGAAGCCTGCGACGATCGGGACGTGCTGCTGACGTACAAATGGAACGGCAAACCCCTCACGAAGGAACACGGAGGCCCGATCCGCATGATTGTCCCGAAGCGTTATGCCTGGAAAGGCGCCAAGTGGGTGAAGGAGATTAAATTTTTGGATAAGGATGAAAAGGGGTTCTGGGAAGTGCGGGGCTACTCGAACAGCGCGTTCCCCTGGGAGAATGATCGATATGGGTGAG
>CAZPWD010000156.1:0-6044 GCA_964590025.1 uncultured Nitrospira sp. | reverse complement strand
ATTCGAACTGCCCAATATTTCAAGGTGCAGATTGCGGATAAACCCGGGGCATTAGCCGACATGCTTGCTCCACTGCGTGATGCCGGAGTGAATCTGATGGCCGTGCATGCCTTTCCTCGGAATCGCCGCACACAGGTGGATGTGGTGCCGGAAGATCCTATCGCGTTCAAGAACATAGCGAAGATGCATAAGTTGAAAATTCAGGGACCGAAAATGTGCTTGCTGATGGACGGCGATGATCGCCCTGGAGCGCTGGCCGATTTGACTGATCGACTCGGTTCAGCCAGGATCAACATGACCGCGGTGACCGGCCTCACTGCCGGCCAGGGACGCTTCGGCGCCATTCTATGGGTTAAGCCCGGGGATGTGAAAAAAGCAGCCAAAGTCTTCGACATCGGACTGAGTTAGCTAACCACGTCCGCTACTCCGGCAAGCGCGGCCTGTCCACATGGAAGCGAAATGGTGTCAGGAATCATTTCGCGTCGCTCGTCCACGCTCGGCGTCTTGAAATTCCAGTATTTTGCCCGCCCTCTGTTGACATGATCCTTTCTCCAAAGTAGCCTTCCTTCGATCCGGCGCGCGTGCAACTGTAGTCAATTTGTAAGACAGCTTCTAACTTTATAGAGAGGGTCGGCTGATGTCTGAACACAAGATCACGCTGGAGTGGAAGAGGGGCACGGAGGACTTTTCCTACGAGTCGTATAGCCGAGACCATGTGTTGGTCTTTGAAGGTGGAGCTCGGGTTCCTGCATCAGCCGCACCTGCCTATCGTGGGAATCCCGCTCATGTGAATCCTGAGGACGCCCTCGTCGCGGCCTTGTCAAGCTGTCATATGCTGACCTTCCTGGCCGTGGCTGCCAAAAAACAGTTCGTCGTGGATCGGTACAGCGATCATGCCGTGGGAGTGTTGGAAAAGAACCAGAAGGGAAAGCTCGCCATCACGCGGGTCATTTTGCGTCCGCGGATTGTATTCGGAGGGCCTACTCCTCCGACTCCGGAACAGCTTACCGCGCTCCATGAGCGAGCCCATAGCGACTGTTTCATTGCCAACTCGGTGACCACGGACGTCACGGTCGAAGCAGGGTAACAAGGACTGGTTGCCTTCTCGCCACCCGCGGGAAGAAAATGGTATCAAGACCCTCACGCGCCTCGTCCGCGCGCGGAGATGTCAATTGTGTCACACTTCTCCTTCGACCTCTTTCCCGCCTCTGAGGAGGACATAATCGGAGGCAAAGGATGAAACCGCGAGAGAACGGAAAAGCAGGACCAGTCACAGACTTTCTTATGGCAGACCACCGGCGACTTGAAACGTTGCTTCAACAGGCTTTGGCTCATGTCGACCAGGTTGATCAGGGAGCATATTCTCAATTTCGAGCCGGGCTTCTCCGCCACATCGGCATGGAAGAAAAGATTCTCCTGCCCGCCGCCCAGCGACTGCGAGGCGGGGAGCCACTTCTCATCGCCTCCAAGCTTCGACTCGATCATGGGGCCCTCGCCACCTTACTCATACCGACTCCCACGCCCGCCGTTATTGCGAGTATCCGTGGCATTCTCAAGGAGCACAATATTTTGGAGGAGGGCCCGGGGGGCTTGTATGAAACCTGCGACGAGTTGGCCGGCTTAAAGGCTGCGCAGCTTCTGACCAAACTCCAGGCTGCACCGGAGGTGACTGTGCTGCCGCACTCCGATAGTCCTACAGTGATGAATACTGTCCACCGAGCACTGGAGAGAGCTGGTTATGACTTCCGCGAAGATGAAACTTGAGGGACTGCGAGGTCGGTCCTCAAGTCTTGTCATCCAACAATGCGAAGCTCGTCCGCGCGCGGCATTGTTTTAGTTCTTGAGTAGTCTCCATGGCCTACCTTCGGTATTCGAAAGACTGTGAGTGGCACGTCTTCGAGGCGGGCAAAACGGGCGAGTCCGAGAATCGTCTTGCCGTGTGGCACAAGGATCACGAGGCTGAAGGTGCGTCGTATACCGTGACCATGATTCAGAAGATGCTGGAGTTGGAAGATTACTCCAGCATCCCCGGGTACCAACCGAACCATAAACGCATGCTCCGTAAAGCGTTCGTAGCTTGGATGAGCGAGCAGTCAAGCGCAGAGATATAGCGCCGGCTCTGTCTCATCAACTCAGCGGCGCACCCGGCAGTTCGGTTCAACGGGTGACCAAAGAGCGATGCAACGGAGAATATGTACACAGGGAATCCTGGCTCTACGAAGTGGCTGTCATATCCGGTGTGAACAGATTCGCTATGTCGGGTTGAGGAGATGCCTTGCATGAACGCGGCAGAGCTGCTTGTTCGTTGTCTGGAGAATGAAGGCGTCCAACTGGTATTTGGGCTGCCGGGCGAGGAAACCCTGGAGCTGATGGATGCTCTGCTGGATTCTCGTATTCGATTTATCGAAACGCGGCACGAACAGGGGGCGGCGTTCATGGCCGATGTCTATGGACGACTCAGCGGGCAGGCTGGAGTCTGCCTGTCCACGCTAGGCCCCGGCGCCACCAATCTCTTGACCGGCGTCGTGGATGCGTATCTGGATCGTGCCCCGTTGGTCGCCATCACCGGGCAAGTCTCGATGAATCGCCGGCACAAGGAATCGCACCAGTACATCGACGTCATTTCGATGTTCAAGCCCGTGACCAAGTGGAATACCTCGATTCCGAAATCGGAGGTCGTTCCCGAGGCGGTCCGGAAGGCGTTCAAGATCGCGCAGACGGAGAAGCCGGGTTCCACTCATCTGGAGCTGCCGGAAGATGTCGCGGAGGAACAGATCGGCCATGAACGAAAGTTGGAGCCGCTCTTCGTTCAGGCGCCGGTGACGCCTGAGCCGTCGCAGGGTCAAGTTGCGCGGGCAATCCAGGCGATCGCCGGGGCGCAGCATCCTGTGATTCTGGCCGGGAACGGCGTGATTCGCGGTCATGCGCATGAAGCGGTCAGAACTTTTGCGCGGCAGTTGGCGATTCCCGTCCTGCATACGTTCATGGCCAAGGGGATCCTTCCGGATAGCGATCTGCTGTCCCTCTATACAATCGGCCTTCAGGCTCGTGATTATGCGGCGGTCGTCATGGAACAGGCAGATGCCGTCGTCGCGATCGGGTATGATTTCGTGGAATACGCACCCTGCTTTTGGAATGCACGCCGCGACAAGCGCATCGTGCACGTCGATGTGTCGCCGGCAGAAGTCGACGAGCACTATATTGTCGAGGTGGGTGTCTTGGGAGACATCCGCCTCTCGTTGGAAGACATTGCCGAGGGACTTGCGCCGTTCAATTCGTCATGGGCCCGACGGGCCCGCAAGACCGTCATCGAGGGGTTCGAAGCCGAACTGGCAAGCGCGTCTTCCTGGCCTCTGCGGCCGCAGCACGTGATACGGGATCTGCGCGCTGCGCTCAATCCTGACGATCTTGTGCTCTGTGACGTCGGCGCCCATAAGCTCTGGATGGCCCGGATGTTTCCGTGCGAGGTGCCCAACTCCTGCATTATTTCGAATGGCTTCGCCGCGATGGGGATCGCCGTGCCCGGTGCGGTTGCCGCGAAGTTACTGTATCCTGAGCGGCGCGTGATTGCGGTCACCGGAGACGGCGGCTTCCTCATGAACTCCCAGGAACTTGAGACGGCGGTTCGTTTGGGATTGCCGCTGGTCATTCTGGTCTGGCGGGACGATGGGTATGGAGTAATCCGCTGGAAACAACAGGTGCGTTTCGGCCGGACCTCTTCGGTGGATTTCGGCAATCCCGATCTTGTGCGCTATGCGAGCAGTTTCGGAGCCGTTGGCTATCGAGTGACGGAGCCGTCGGAGCTTCGGCAAATCCTCGCCGACGCGCTGAACAGCAAGGTGCCGGCGGTCATCGATTGCCCGGTCGACTATTCAGAGAATCTCCGACTGACGGACCGCCTGAAATCTCTTCCAGACTGAATCGTCACTCGCGGATGATCCGGTGTCGGGAGCCATTGCGCGGATCTCGGCGGCATGCGCGGCCTGTGAAGATCGCACTCAGTCAGTCCCTTCTTACTGCAGTTGACTCCATTTCCCTCACCCAGTAGCCTGTTTCCCATTCACTCTCACCAGCGTGCCTCTAGAAAGGATGAAGGATTGGGGTCTAAGATATGGGGTCGGGTCTTGCAATCCAACATTGCGGAGCTCGTCCGCGCACGGCGGTCCTTCTTGGTGGTCTTGTGTGCGTCTCCGACTCATTTAGCAGGATGCGGAAAAACTATTGTGACACGGTGGAAATTCAATGGTTCGCACGTCTAGGATTACAGGAGAACCGCGCGCAGGATGCTCAAAAAGTCCGTCCAGCGATCCGTGAGACGTGAATCGTCACACGTAAAAGGCTTCGGAGGAAGAGCACTCGGCAGTCCTACGTTTCACCTTTCACGCCTCACGTTTCACGGTTCCCGGGAGCGAAGCGAGAACGCCGCATGGGACAAGGCGCGTCTCGGCGCGCCGGGGTCGGGCGGGTGAGAAGAGCGACTTTTTCAGCATCCTGTTAGGCTGTCGTGGGATGGCGTTTTGGGGTACCGACTGATTCAATTGTCATGTGCACGGGGATATTCGGCCGCAACGTCATCAGAGGATCCGGAAGGACGGTTTGTCCGTCTACCAATCGGAGGCGGACTTTCGAGGCCAGTGTCGCCAAAACCAGCAGGCCTTCCAATTCCGCAAATGATTCGCCCAGACACCGACGCCCACCTCCGCCAAACGGAAAGTAGCTGAAGGCCGGCCGCGCCTGCTTTGCTTCCGGCAAGAAACGGTCTGGATCAAATCGGTTGGGGTCGGGAAACCACCGAGGGTTTCGGTGCATGCTCCAGGGGCTTTGGAACACCCTGGTGCCGGCCGGGAGTAGGACACCGGATGGCAGTCTGTCTTCAGCGAGGCTCTTACGCGAGTGTAACAACCAAGCAGGAGGGTAGAGGCGAAGTGCCTCGTCCCAGATCATTTTTGTATACACCAAGCGAGGCACATCTGCTGCCGTCGGGGGACGGTTGCCCAGCACGGTCTCTAACTCATGGGCCAATCGTGCGCGCACGGTTCGGAACTGGGAAAGGAGAAACCAGGTCCATGTCAGCGCAGTGGCTGTTGTGTCATGTCCGGCTACCAAGAAGGTGACGAGCTCATCACGAATCTCCTTGTCGCTCAGTGGCTGACCTGCTTCGTCGGTGGCCGCGAGCAAGAGCGAGAGCACGTCCTGGTTCTGGTGATGGGCCAAGCGACGGTTCTGAATAAAACTTCCGATTCGCTCATCCAAAAACTGCTGGCCACGAGAAAATGCTCGATGCTGTGTCGTCGGAACCCACAAGGGCGTGATCCAGGCGAGTAGGGAGTTGTACTGCTTCGAGACTAAGTGGTGCCCGGACGTCATGGCCTCCATTACTTGCGTGGCGTCGGAGTTCACGTCCCGTCCGAAGAGGAGGCGCCAAATGACCGACAGGGTGAGCTGCGTCATCTCACGTCCGATGTCGACGGTGGCGCCGTCGTGCCAGCTCGTGGCGAGGGCGGCTGCTTTTTCGGTAATCAGACCGGCGTATGAGGCCACATGGTCTCCATGGAAGAAGGGGAGAAACAGCCGCCGTTGGCGGTGATGGGTCTCGCCCTCCGTATGCAGCACGCCTTTTCCAAATACACGGGATTCGCCCGGAGGGACTCGGTTCTTCCTGTAGTTGTGTTGGTTGGTCACCAGCACGTGTTTGACGTCGGCCGGATGGTTGAGGAAGTACATGGCCAGATCCGGATGGCGAAACAAGAACTCGGCCATCCGTCCCATCGGGAGCTTTACGACATCACCATAGGAGTGACAGCGCAACAGAAAGCCGAGGCTATCCTGTTGAAATTCTGGATAGAATCCAAACCAGCGAGACACCGGCGGGCCGGAGAGCGATGTGGCAGGAATGGCCTGGTTCGTCATGCGAGATGCACCTGTTACGACCAGCATACTGCAGTTACGGCATGGGCTGTCAACGATCCTAACCCGCATTATTCATGAAGCTTCTGCTGCAAGCGCGGATACGCGGCTGCGACGGGCAGTCTCGCCGTTCAGCC
>CAZPWD010000155.1:3836-6074 GCA_964590025.1 uncultured Nitrospira sp. | reverse complement strand
CTTTCTTTAAGGGAGTGGCCAAGGCTGCCCTTTACTGCGCGCATCGAACGAGCACCGTTTCACCGTGCGCGTTTTGCGAGCAAGAAGGGCACCTGGCCGCTCCCTATCCCCTCCTTCCAAGCTCGCTTGCTCCTTGTAGTAGCGGGTGGCCCGATTGGTCTCCTACTGCGCGCGACCAGAAAATTTCCCTGTGCCCGCTCAAGGGTAGCCTGGTCGATCCTCGATTGCGCGCGTCGAACGAGCACATTCCTATCGTGCGCGTTCCGCGAGCAGGAGGACGACCAGGCTGCCCACTTCTTAATCTTCTGGCGAGCCTGTGTCGTCGTAGTATTTTTCGCGGTAAATGGGGCACAGGTCTTTTTTCTGGAGCAAGGATGTGGCGTCGGCAATCATGGCGCTGTTCCCGCAGATATAGACAGCGAGATTCTTGACCGAAACGATCCGCTCCTCTATCAGCCTCAGGACGCGGCCGGATAAGCCGGACCAAGCGGGCTCGGGGCGGGAAAGCGTCGTGATGGCCGTGAAGGTCGGAGTTCGCCGAGTCAATTCGGCCAACTCCTCCTGATAATACAAGTCCCGCTGGACGCGCAGTCCCCAGAACAAGGTTGCCGGTCTCGCATCGGGACGTTCCGCGTTCGCCAGCAGCATGGATCGGATCGGCGCGATGCCGGTGCTGGTGCCGATGAACAGCAGTTCGCGATTCGGATCGTCACGCAGATAGAAATTCCCCGCCGGCCCTTTGAAGTGTGTCTCTTCACCTTCCTTTAGGTTGAACAGATAGGTGGAGCCTGGTCCACCCGGCACCAGGTTAAACAGCAGCGTGATGACGTCCGAACGGCTGGGCTGCGAGGCGATGGAATAGGGCCGCGTCACGACGTGGCCGGTCTGAGGATGGAACACTTCGAACGAGACGAACTGGCCTGGTTTGAATGTGATGGTCTTCGGCGCGATCAACCGCAGGTCGAGCTGACGAACGTCATGCGTCAGATCTTTGATCATTTCAACTTGTGCGGCAAACGTTTCGACCGGCATGGTGAAAGATTCTAACAGGATGCTCAAAAGGTCCGCCACCCGGAACGTAGACGGCCTAGTAGATCCTCGAATGCGCGCGTCAAGGGAAATTCTTCCACTGCTAAAAATATCTACTAAAGGGAGCCGTCGAGGTTGCCCTTCACTGCGCGCATCGAGCGACCACAGCTTTATCGTGGGGGCTCTGCGAGCAAGGAGGGCACCTGACCGCTCCCGAATGCCTCATCTTCCTCCGCCCCAGGCCGAGCCTTCCATTGGAGGCTGTAATACTCTCCGCGATCCCGCGCCCAGGGATCGAACACATTCACCACCGCCTGGAGTTCGCCGGCCAGTTCCGGCATTGTCCGCAGTAGGACGCGTTTCATGGGAGAGACTTGCTGCTCATGGCCATTGGGCGTTCCCTGCTCCATCATCTCCGGGCCCGGTCCATTGTGCATCACCCACTCGACGCCGAGGGTGCTGTAGAACTCCGGGCGAAAACTGGAGGTGAAGAACCGGTCGCTGAAGAGGCGGCGAGAGGCGTTGAGAATAAACACGACGAACTGGGTTTCGGAAATGGCGAAGCCATGAGGCCGCCTGAATTCTGCCAGCCATCCCACCACGGTATCGACGTCCTCGATGTTGTCGATCAGGCTGCCGTTCGGATGACCCAAACAATCGTTGACGGGCGAGCCGTCGTCGTTCAACTGCGCCTCCGTGATTTTCTTGGACGAATCGCACGCATGCTGCCCGTACACTTCGCGCAACGTATTCACGAGCTGCGCCTGCTCGCGCCGAGCCGGCGAATCTTGCGGCAGGCGCGTATCGACGAAGTCATCGAAGCTGATCAATTGCTTCAACCCGTACTGCCGGCGGAACTCGTTATAGCGCGGGACTCCCCGCTCCCGGTCCCTGATGAGATCGAGCGCGGCCACGTCGATCTGTTGCGTGGGGGATTGCAGGCGGGGCGTCTTCAGATTTTGCAAAAATTGCGGATGGTTCTGAAGGGTCAGCGCCCCCAGCCGCTGCCGGCCCATGCTGAGCGCCCAATTCGCCAGGCCCTTCTGCCGCATGGCCTCAGTCGCCTTCCCCCGGAAGGTCTCGATCACCGGCACGTTGTGTCGTATGACGTTCGGCTCCTTGTTCCACTCACGGTATTCGATCAGATCCGGCAGCAATGGGTGTAACCGGTACACCGTGATGAACTCCTCGGGGAAATTGAAGGGGGAG
>CAZPWD010000155.1:0-3736 GCA_964590025.1 uncultured Nitrospira sp. | reverse complement strand
CAATGGGTGTAACCGGTACACCGTGATGAACTCCTCGGGGAAATTGAAGGGGGAGCCGAAATGGTTGACGCCCCCGTTAATATGATCGTCGTTTTTCAGATCCCAGCGGTCTTGTTTGTTGGGATCGATCAGGCCCACGAGCGGCACTCCGTCATATACCCGGTTGCCCAACCCGAAGATGCCCGGTCCGCCGGCCAGCGCCGCATAGAGGCTGTTCGCCTTCTTCGCGTCATTCGTATCGTCGAGGCGGCGCACGACTTCCTTCAGCGCCTCCGCCACCACTTCCTGCTTTGCAAAGACCCCGTGCCAGTTGGCATTCATGCCTCGGTTCAATGGCTCGTTGTAGAGCAGCTGCGTGGTCCATTCGGTGGTGTGAATTTTGGCAATCTCGGCAGCGACGACCAGCCGGGCGACTTCGAACAACTCGTTCGGCGTGACGGATGCGTAGCGGATGACGGCATCGGGATTGGCGGGATTTCTTAAGCCACTGTCACCATCGGGCGTGAGCGCGGCCTGCTTCCGGAATTCATCGACAAAGGCGTTGTGTTCCCTGGCAAAGACGTTGTGGTAAAAGCTGGTCCCGATGCTCCAGTTGTCGGGAAAGGCCGTGGCCTCCTGACCGGACCACTCAGGATTGATCGGGTCACCCGGTTCGAAGACCGGCAGATATCCCAGCTTGTCGCCCTCGCCCGCCCCCTCTCTGACCGGCATCAGCAGCAATTTGGCCAGGTCTTCGGGATCGCGCTTCACTCGCTTGCTGGACCGCTCGTCGTATCCATAGAGCTGGGAGGCGTCCCACCAGGCGGTGACGTGATTCGCGGTGGTCTTCGGCGCCCGCGTGAGATAGGTCTTACCGCCCTGCGCAAACGACCTGGGCTCCGTGCCTTCAGCGATATAGGCCGCATCGATCTTGTCATCGGGCCGGCAGCCCAGCTTCTTGGCATCCGCTCCCGTCAGCGGCAGCTCGACGTTCTCGACCAGTTGCGTCGCGCAGCCGACGGCCATCCACTGCGGCCGATTGTGCCCCTCTTCTAGATGCGAGAACCAGTCGTGGGTCATGAACTGGACCCAGAAAGCCGCCAGCACATTGAAGAACGGCGCCTTCTTGTACTCACACTCGGCCTCATTTGCTCCATCCGGCATGCTGTAGCCTTCGCGACATCTGTCCGGCTGCGACTGTGCTCGCGTGAACAGCTTCCGGCTAATAATCTGTGGGTCTGGCTTCAACAGCCCTAATCGATCCCCATGGCGATTCTTGGTCGTCTCATTCAGACCCAGATCGGGGAACGTGGTGTTGAACTCCACGTTCCGCGCAAAGAGTTGATGCGTCGATCCCATCAGCGGGTTGCGGATGTCGTTGCAGGTGCCGGTCAGGGTACGGAAGCGAATCAACTCTCCGCGACAGACCTGCGTCTGGTCGCCACCGACAGCCTTGAAGTCGGGATGGCTCTGCGGAAATCGCATTTCCGGCCAGGTATTCAGCACCGGCCCGGCCTCGCCGTTGCGGCCTGTAACGTAGGCCTCGTAGGTCTTGTTGTTGTCGAAGAGATTGAACTTGATGAGTTCGATACGTTGCAACTCCAGCTCATAGAGCGCGCCGTTGATCCCGTGCGCATTAGGGCCAATCACCTTGGCATCGGCCAGAAGCCGCGCAGGAGCGAGAGACGTGGCATCACCAGCGGCCCAATAATTCGGCCAATCCAGCCACGGCCCCTCCCTGAGACTCTCGGCATGCTTCCCTCCGAGACAACGCGCGGTTGTGTCCGGAGCCTTTCCCAAGAATCGTTGTTCTCTGGTCTTCGCGACTGCCTGAATATCTCGTTGCAGGAGCATCCCCGCACAATCTTTCGTGGAATCCACGAAGATGCCGAATGGACCTGGCCCGGCGCAGCCACCGAGCACACAGAGTCCCGTGACGATCACAAGCCGTAACCACTTACCTATTTGTCTCATAGGCAGCTCTCCTCAATGACGGGAAACGGTTCACGCCATATAACCGGCCTGGGAGCCTGTCTTGTTCATTTGGTCTGTTTGGTTTGTCTCGTTTATTTGGTTGAACCAGACTAACTCGATGAACTAAACATACCAGATGAACCAGATCAACCCTCGCGTCTCGCTCGTCCCGCCTGTCTCGCGCAATTATCCTGCAATAGTGTTCCCCTCTTGTACCGCTCGACTGAGCTCGTCGCAGGCACACCTGCGGATTATCGAAGCTCTAGCCAGCCAACATGGTTTTTCCGCAACCTGCTTGCCCACCTCCTTCCTTGTTGATCTACTCGTTGTTTAGGATGTGAATTTTTCTCCAAGACTTGGACATTGCAAACGGCGTATACTGCACAGGTCGAGTGAGCCATCATGATCACAGCGGAGTCTTGATCATGAAACACGTCCCCACCACAGTCACGTCGTCATCGGGCAGTCCTCTATCTCTCTCAAACATTCCAGCAGCGACCTCTGTTGGGGAGGTCAGCCACCATAGGAGGTGTCACCATGTCCATTTCACGCACACTCAACGCGTATCTCGATCATGAACGAGTTCATTATGATGTGTTGCCCCACCCGGAAGCGTTTCGCGCTGCAGAGATCGCCCACACGCTCCAAACCCCGGAGAAAGAAATGGCCAAGGTCGTGATCGTGAAGGTACAGGGGCGGTTTGTGATGATGGTACTGCCGGCCCGTTGGAATGTGGACCTCCGTCGCTTGAGGACTGTCTTTGCCACCCACCGGGTGCGGCTCGCGACCGAGGATGAGATCACAGGCCTGTTTCCCGACTGCGAGTTGGGCGCCATGCCGCCCTTCGGCAACCTTTATGGGCTCCCTGTGTACGTCGATCAATCGCTCACGGAGGACGAGGAGATCGTCTTCCAAGCCGGGACCCATTCGGACGCGATCCGTATGCGGTACTGGGACTTTGCCTCGCTTGCCTTCCCGGTGGTGGAGGAATTCCACCGTTCACCCTCAGAAGTCTGGTGACGTATGATGCCGCAACCTCTCCCGGCGACAATTCCTCGCGGGAATAGCCTTCTCTCGAGAATCTTGATCGCCGTCGATGACTCTGAGCATTCCGCCAGGGCGCTGCGCTACGTGGGCACACTGCTGCGTGACACTCACGACGTGCACGTCACCCTGTTTCATGTGTTGAAACCGATGCCGCGCGACCTCTTGGAACATGGCGGATCCGAAAATCCCGTAGAAGAGGTTTGCTTGGCCACGGAGTTGCAACAGGATCAGGAGAACTGGGTGCGTAAGGAAAGCGTGAGTGAGTACCCCATTTTGGTGAACGCGCTGGAGCTGTTCGGAAAAACCGGATTTCCTCTGGATCGCGTCACGTTGAAGTTCGGACACGAAGACAATATCGCGCAGAATATCCTCGACGAGGCCCAAAACGGGAGCTTCGGAACAATTGTGGTGACCCGTCACGGATCGAACGGGCTCAAACGATTCTTCGGCGGGGGCATCACGGATCAGTTGCTGCGTGACGCGTCTGGCTATACGCTGTGGGTCGTGGAATGACCAGGAAACAACCCCCAGGTCGTCATGCTGTATCAGATGAGCCTTTCTTGGGGAAGCATAGCATGCTGAGAACGGAGAGAGGCTGCGACGGCTGAATGTCAACGGCCCTTCTTAACGGGAAGACGTCATGAGGATTCTTGCCGACGCAATGCCGGGAGGTCGAGTTACGGGAGGATGACAGACTCTTCTGGATAGCCGAGCCCTCGGAGTATTTCTTCCAGGG
>CAZPWD010000154.1:2530-6123 GCA_964590025.1 uncultured Nitrospira sp. | reverse complement strand
AGGCGTACGCTTCGGTACGTTGAGCTTCTGAGCGATGCGAGAACGCCGCTGGCGGACTTTTTCAGCATCCTGCTAAAAGAACCGCTTGCGCTGAGTAGCGGAGGGAATATGTTCTTCCGCTCGATACTTGGCCACAGTCCGTCGCGCGATCACAACCTGCTGCGTGAGCAACCGCGCCGCGATCTCTTCATCTTTGAGGGGGTGGCTCGCATCCTCCTCCGCCACCATTTTCCGAATCATCTCTCTCACCGTCACGGACGACATCATGTCGGAGGGCTGATCCGCTCGCTGCAGGCCGGCATTGAAGAAGAATTTTAGATCCAGCATCCCCTGCGGGCAATACATATACTTGTTCGCCGTCACACGACTGATTGTCGACTCGTGCATCCCAATATCCTCGGCCACCTGCTTGAGCACCAACGGCTTGAGATGCTGCACGCCCTTTTCAAAGAACTGCTCCTGAAACTTCACGATACTCGAGACCACCTTTACGATCGTCTTGTTCCGCTGTTCGATACTGCGAATGACCCACTGCGCCGCCCGCAGCTTTTCGTCCAGATAGGCCTTCGTCTCCGCCGACCCGCTCTCACCTGCCCCCATCAATTGCTTATAGTACGGGCTGATCCGCATACGGGGCAGTCCATCGTCGTTCAGTAATACCACCCACTCCCCTTCATTCTTGACGACAAACACGTCAGGGACAATTACATAGTTCTGGGTGTTCGCAAACGGTCGTCCCGGCTTCGGCTCAAGCACTTCGATGACCTTGGTCGCCTGAAAGACCTCTTCTACCGTGACATCTAAGGCTTTCGCGATCCTCGCATACTGTTTCTTCTCCAAGTCTTTGAGATGGTGCTGAACAATGGCTTCAACAATCGATCCCTTCAAGGCGCCGGGCCGAGCCCCCAGTGATCCCATGGGACTCTTCCCCAAATGTCCGATTTGTAAGAGCAGGCATTCCGCAAGGTCTCGTGCCGCCACGCCAGTCGGATCAAAGCTCTGAATATCCTTCAGGACTGACTCCGCCTCCATTTCGAGGAAGTCGGTCCCGCTGACCATCTCTGCGAGAGACATGCGCAGGTACCCATCATCATCAAGGTTACCGATGATCAACCGCCCGATCCCCTTTTCACGCTCGGATAAACCGGAAAACGACAGCTGCCAGAGGAGATGGTCTTCCAAGGATGTAGCTTTCGCCATGGTTTGTTCATAGGAAGGAAACTCGTCCTGTGAGGACGAATGAGACTCGGATCCGCCGATCCGACGATCGCTCCCAAAGTACTCCTCCCAACCAGCTGCCGAGGCCTCATCCGGCGTATCCCGTTCCTCCCGAGTCGACTCCTCCGCATTCGATGGCTCACTGTCCGCTGATGCCGACGCATCTTCCGCCTTTTCCTCTGCACTTGTGGCCTCGCTGTCCTCAGCCTCCGTGGGGAGATCCTCCAAGAGCGGGTTTTCCATCAAATGTTGCGTGAGGCTCTGCTGGAGCTCGAGTCGCGACAATTGCAGCAGCTTGATCGCCTGCTGCAATTGGGGAGTCATGATCAGCTTTTGACTCAGTCGAAGGTCGAGCCTGAGCTTCATACGCACAGATCCTTACATATCATAGCTTGAACCGTTCACCTAGGTATATAGCCCTAGCCCTCTCACTCTTGACGATGGATTCGGGAGACCCGGCCTCAAGAATCAACCCTTCGTTGATGATGTAAGCCCGATCCGTGATGGACAGCGTCTCCTGGACATTGTGATCAGTGATCAAAATGCCGATCTCTTTTTCTTTCAATCGAGTAATAATTTGTTGGATGTCAGCGACGGCAATCGGGTCGATCCCTGCAAAGGGTTCGTCGAGCAACATGAATGACGGGCTCGTCGCGAGTGCCCTCGTAATTTCCAACCGCCGGCGTTCCCCGCCCGACAACGCATACGCCATGCTCGTTCGAATATGGGTGAGGTCCAGTTCCTTGAGAAGGGCATCGACCCGGTCGCGACGCTCTACCCGAGAGTAGTCCTGCATCTCAAGAATTGCCAGAATATTGTCTTCAACCGACAAGCGTCGAAACACAGATGATTCTTGCGGAAGATACCCAATTCCTTTCCGCGCGCGTCTGTACATTGGCAGATCCGTGATCACCTCTTCACCGAGCGAGATCGCCCCTTCATCAGGCTGGCACAGCCCGACGATCATGTCGAAAATGGTGGTCTTCCCAGCCCCATTGGGTCCCAGCAAACCCACGACCTCACCGGCGCGGACTTCGACCGAGACGCCTTTCACGACCTTGCGCGCGCGAAAACTTTTCACCAATCCCGTCGCGCGTAAACCAACTCCGTCTGTTCTGTTCACCGGGGAGCCAGTCGACGGCGCATCCCCCTGAACTGCCTCGATCACTTGGTCGCCCCCCCATCCGGCTCGATCCGCACATGCGAGCCTCCTTCCACCACACTCCGATCCTCTGCCAAAAACATCGTGATTTGTTTGCCGCTGACCCTTGTTCCCTTATCCCAGGCCACCGGGTCACCCGTCAGGACGATCTTATCTCCATCGTGGTAGTAGATAGCTTTCTCACAGGTCGCACTCCCTGAATCCTTCTCGATTTTCACTCGTCCGGTCGCCTCAATCCTGTTGACCGAACGATTCGACACAGCCGGCACGGCATCAGGCCCTTTCGAAGGCGCGGCGCCCTTGACAGCCTCAGGCCCTTTCTGGTTATCGCTCGCGGGTGGGTCTTGCACGCGAAATAGCACCACCATATGATCGGAATAGACGACCAATGACCCGCGAGTCAGTACAACCGCCCCCTCAAACACCGCTTGGTTATCCTGACTTTTTACGGTCATCTTCTTGGCCGTAATGGTGGTGCTTACCGCTTGATCAATACCACCTTTGGGAAGGGCTGCGTCAGCCGATTCGCTCAATGATGCCATCCCAAGCGGGAACAAATTAAGAAGCAGGAGCCAAATCCACATGTACGTCCTCAAGTACTTCAAATTCTTCGCGGTCCAAATGTCCCAACAACCCACGCCCCGTCACCTCTAACCCATGCCCAACGATACGGACGGGATCTTGCGTGCGTATCTCTCTCGTCTGATCAGTCCAAGCCAGATGGTTGGTATAGATCACGTATCCACTCTCGGTGTGAATCACGAGTGGCTCTGATCGGTTCGCGAGCACAAAGTTCTTCGTCTCCGTATTCAATGTCCCTTCATCTCCGGTCACCGTCAATTCCTTTCCCCGCTGGCCGAATAGTGTGACTGCGACGACTTGGAGCATCGCCCGCCTATCCCGTTCAAAGAGCCGAGCCTCTTGCGCCTGCACCTGCCATTGAACCGTATCGCCCTTCGTTTGGGTGAACGTAAACTGGGAGATCGTGGCATCAGCTGTGTCCATGGAGCCGGGCGCCGCCGCCGTCGGGGTGGAAACCATTGTCGAGTTGGTCACGAGCAGGTATGCGAGGAAACAGGCCAACACCACACTGAGCGCTAACAAACCTCCCCGTACCCAGCGTTGCCACACTTTGTCCCTGCTTCCTTTTACGTAGCATGAAGGAGACTGGCACGATAGTAGCATGCACTCAAAACCAAGTAAACTTATGCTA
>CAZPWD010000154.1:0-2430 GCA_964590025.1 uncultured Nitrospira sp. | reverse complement strand
CCCGGCATGGTTTACTCAGTAGAGATGGAGTGAATGGGATGGGAGAATTGTCGAAACGATACCGCGACGTCGCACCCGCGACTAGATCCCATCGACAGGAGACCTAGTCGGCAGCGGGACTCGCGGGAGCTGATGCATTAGGTATTTGTTTCTTTGCGGGCGCAGTATCCGGCCGCGTGACGAGTTCGATTGCGACTAGCTTCGCGGCATCGCCGATCCGCCGTCTCGTCTTCACCATCCTCGTATAGCCGCCGGAACGGTTTTTAAATCGAACCGCCACGTCGCTGAATAATTTTGAGACGATGTCCTTGCTTCGGATAAACGCGAGGGCTTGCCGCCGAGCCGGCAATGTCCCCGCCTTGCCAAGCGTAATCATCCGATCCGTGAACCCTCGAATTTCCTTCGCCTTGGCCTCAGTCGTCTCAATGCGCTCATGTTCGAGCAGCGAGGTCACGAGACTTCGGAACAGGGCCCACCGATGTTTGGTCTGTCGTCCGAGCTGTCTACCTTTTTTTCGATGACGCACGGGTTTCCTCTTATTTCGTTACTCGCTCTTCGGACTACCGCTGTTCTGTTGCACTGCATCCAGCTTCACACCGAGACCCAAGCCCATTTCCGTCAAGATTTCTTTAATTTCATTGAGCGATTTCTTACCGAAATTCTTCGTCCTCAGCATCTCCCCCTCGGTCTTCTGGACTAAGTCGGCGATGGTCTTGATGTTCGCATTCTTCAAGCAGTTTGCGGCACGAACCGACAGCTCCAACTCGTTCACGCTACGGAACAGATGCTTATTAACCTCACGTTGCGCCTCATCGCTCCCAAGATCAGCACGCCCTTCGACTCGTTCATCGGGATTGATAAAAATATCAACGTGATCACGCAGAATGCCGGCCGCCGTGGACAAGGCATCACGAGGCGAGATGGTCCCATCCGTCCAGATTTCTAAGGTCAGCTTATCGTAATCGGTCATGCGACCGACGCGGGCATTCTCCACGTGAAAGTTCACGCGTTTGATGGGTGAAAACACCGAATCGATCGCGATCACACCAATCGGCAGCCCCTCTTCCTTATTTCGCTCGGCAGGCACGTAGCCCCGTCCATGCTTCACCGTCATTTCCATATCGAACGAGGCATCCTTGTCCAACGTCGCAATATGGAGATTCGGGGTCAGGATGGTCACGTCTGCATCATGAATAATGTCAGACCCCTTCGCTTCACCAGGTCCCTTCTTCTTGAGACGGAGCGTCTTCGGCTTATCGGTATGTACGGCAAGCCGCAGTCCTTTGACGTTCAAAATAATGGAGGTCACATCCTCCGTGATACCAGGAATCGTGGAGAACTCGTGCAAGACCCCTTCGATCTTCACCGTAGTCACTGCCGCACCCGTCAGCGACGACAACAGCACACGCCGTAACGCGTTGCCGACCGTGGTACCAAACCCACGTTCATAGGCCTCTGTCGTAAATCTGCCGAACGTTTGGGAATGCGTATCTTTGTCGACTTCTACCCGCATTGGGATCTGAAAGTCTTTCATCGCTTTAATCATGACTCCCCCTTCATCTCATCGAGTAGCCAGCCACTGAACGGCACTAGTTCGCCACAGAGACCGACGTCCCTCCCAATTCCGCATCTACCTGGAATACAACTCCACCACCATCTGCTCATTCACCGGCAGCGAAATCTGGTCTTTGGACGGCAACGCTCGTACCACGCCCTTAAAAGCCGTCTTGTCCAGCTCCAACCACTCCGGAACGCCTCGCCCATCAACCGACTCTAAGGCAGCCTGGATCGAGATCAATGTGCGACTTCGCTCCCGAACGCTGATGATATCGCCCGCCTTGACCTGCGCACCGGGCACATTGATTTTTCGACCATTCATGGTCAGATGCCCGTGGCTCACTAGCTGCCTGGCTTCTTTTCGTGAGGCGCCGAACCCTAATCGGTAGGCCACATTGTCCAACCGGCATTCCAGCAACCGCAAGAGCACCTCGCCGGTAATACCAGACTGGCGTTCCGCACGCTCAAACACGCCACGGAACTGGCACTCCATCAGACCGTAAATCCTGCGCAGCTTCTGCTTTTCTCTGAGCTGCGTGCTGTACTCTGAATTCCTCGGACGCTTTTGCCCATGCTGCCCCGGAGGATAGCTCCGTCGCTCGATGGCGCACTTTTCTGTCATACAGCGCGAGCCTTTCAGAAACAACTTCTCGCCCTCTCGCCGACACAACCGACAGACGGGACCGCGATACTTTGCCACTGCTCTACCTCCGGTTACCGGACATCACCACGTGGGTGCGTCCAACAATTCTCGTGTCTACGACTCTCCTGACATACGCCACTCGCAGGATGTTGAAAAAGTCGCTCTTCTCACCCGCCCAACCCCGGCGGCTACTTCACCCGCCCGCCCTGAGTCTGCCAAGACAGCCTCTT
>CAZPWD010000153.1:0-6160 GCA_964590025.1 uncultured Nitrospira sp. | reverse complement strand
CCGGCATGCTGCCGATGTCCTTACAGTCGTTTGCGGGCGATTGCTTGATTAAGAAAGCGATCGAGATCGCGCCGCTGGTCGACTAGCAGAATAGCTGAGCGAGACTGGCGGGACGGGCGAGAAAGGCGAGACACTCGAAATCACGGTTTGCGCGTCGCGCCTTTCTCGCAAGTCTCGCGTTTCACGCACCACAGGTTAGGCGTGTCGGCATTCCGGACAAGAGGTGGGTTCTTCTGCTGCCTCACACTCTTCGGCGGTCAGGGGGAAGAGTTGTTCGCATTGCCGGCAGGGGCGAATTTCGAAGTAGGCGGTTCCCTTATCGTCGATATCGGTAGGCAATAATAGCTCCTGCGGGTCATATCCGATCACGCCGCTGTCGGAGAATTTGACTATGGCTAGGCGGTCGTTAAAAACTTCGAAGGTTCCTTCCTGCCCCCTTCTTGCCAAGACATGCCCGAGGACGAACACCGGCTGTCCCTTGCGCTTCGTGCGGAGGTCTCGTAGGGTGTGCTGCGCGTCCGTTGCGCAAGAAAACTGACCGGTGGAGCTGGTTCCGAAGATTGGCGTTGGCATAATGACATTCATGTGAATAAGATGAGCCCATGTATCACACGGGTAAAAATGGCGTCAAGGTGGGCGAGACGCTGAAAAAGGAGTTTGAACATGGCAAAGGTGACGATTTACCAGAAACCAACCTGTAGTACATGCCGTCAGGCGGTACAGTTGTTAAAAGAGAGCGGCAAACCCTTCACGGCCATCAACTACTATGAGAAGCCCTTCACTCAGGCACAACTCAAGAACCTATTAAAGAAGGCGGGTCTCTCACCGAAGGATATTCTGAGAACCAAAGAGGACATCTACAAGGAGCTCGGTTTAGCGAAAAAGAATCTTTCGGATGATGAATGGCTTGATGTGATGGTGGCCCATCCGGATCTCATTCAGCGTCCGATTGTCGAAAAGGGTGAGAAGGTGATCTTGGCCAGACCAGCGGAATCTGTGAAAGAACTTCTTTAGCAGGACCTAGGTTTCGTATTCTCCACTCGCGACAATTTTTCCTGATCCGGCATGAGACCGTCGTGCCGGAGCAACCGCCTCGAGTCCGCGCTTCACGACGTTCCCTCCTGCTCCTTTGGCTTCATAGAGGGCGCGGTAGGCCGACTTAATCACCAGAGTCAGCGTCGCGCTGTCGTTCAGTTTTTCCGCCACACCGATACTCAGAGTGATTGGGAGTGCCTGGTCGCGTGATCCGGTCTTTTGGGTCACTCGCTGCTTTTCCCAGACCCGATCTCGTCCTCGGAGGAACAAATTGATGGCTTCGGCCGTTTTACGGACAGTCTCCAGCGTACTCAAGGCTTCGGTGTTCGATTTTCCAGGGAACAGCACGGTGAGTTCCTCTCCGGTCGTACGGAAGATCTGCCCACCAGAACAAGTGGCATGAACTCTGGGTGCAACCAGTTTCAGAATCTGTTCGCTGACAGATTTCCCGTGAATATTGGCATACTGAGTTAGTTGGTCGATACCGATGACTGCGATGGAAAATCGCTTCCCGAGTTGCCCGATCGCTTCGTCATAAGCCAGGCGACCGGGAATGCCGGTGAGTTCGTCTCGGTAGGTCTGCCGATAGAAGGATTGAAGCAATGTGGCGAAGAGAATCAGTCCTGCAGCCATGAAAAAGTTTGTCGGTTGCCAGCCGTAGCGGCTCGTATGATAGGCCACAAAAACGGCAAACAGAGCCCAGATTGCTCCTCCCTCCAGTGGGTCACGATGAAAGGCGAATCGTATAAAGTGCAGCAGCAACGCTGTGCCAAAGGCAAACAGTGCCGGCTGTGGAATCGGCGTCCATTCCATGTACAGCGAGGGGATGTACTCCCATGTGAAGGAGGAAGCCAGGTCATGCTGGTCCGGAAGGCAGAGCCAGAACAGCAGAACAGGTTGGACTAAGACGAGAACTACACGCATCAAGCCACGGAGTGTCGAGAGGGAATCTTCTTTGAGGATGGAAAAGGCCAAAAGATTGAGAGGGACCAGAAAGGCGGTTATGGCGAAAATCGTCTGGCTTACGGACTCCTGATCGGCACCGGTGGTGGGAAATAAGGCCAGGGCTCGATCGGCGATTGCCAGCACAAGCAGGGAGAGAATCATGCGGCTGCTGGAAAAATACCAGCCAATGATGAGCCCAAACGCGAGGACGATATACGGCAGGGCTGCGATTGGCTGTTGCAGCCACATGGGGAGTCCCTGGGGGCGGAGAAATCCAATCGCAATGAGAAAAATCAGCCCTCCAGGGAAGACAACCGCGAGAAAGGATTTCCAGAGCAGGCTTAGCATGGCTCGTACCTGTGTAAAAAGAGTAGTCTGGAGGCCTCTTGACTTGTGCCAGATCCATACCAGCCGGTCCCTGCCTAGGGAGGAGGCTACAACGATCCTGTAAAACCGTGGCTTTCCCGGTGATAATTAGTCGTCCGCCGGGTGCCTTGCGCGGGAGCCACGAGGGCGAGGACTGAGTCTGGGCCGTTTTTGAACAGTCAGATGAAGTTGTTGTCAGGCAAGGGGAGTGAGAGACGGCTCGTCAGCGTGAAGCGTTCAAGAGGCGTCCCTGGGTCATCCGGAGGGCACCGGAAGTTCGGTCTACGGTGATGGTGACCGCTCCATCTAATATTTGTAATAGCAGGTCCCCGGCCAGCTGTCGTCGCCAGCCACGGAGGATAGGCACATCAAGGGCTGTTCGATTTTGCCTGGCTTCCACGAGTGTTTGTAGGTCGGCGCTGGTGGCAAGCATGGTGGGGGCAATCCCCTCCTCTGCTGCGCGGGCCTTCAGCACAGCTTGCAGGAGTTCGACGATGCCGGTCGACTCAGGATCCGGTTTTCGCTCGCAAGGGACCTCTGGCCATGCAGACGATGGAAGCGCCAGTGCCGAGGTGATAGTGGCCAGTAGTTGTCCTCCGTGTCGATCAACCTCGGAGGAATGGACGCCACGGAGACCACGGAGCTCATTGACCGATTTGGGTGGATGGCGTGCGAGTTGGAGGAGCACCTCGTCTCGCATGACGCGTCCGCGAGGCACGTTCCGGCGGCGGGCTTCCGCTTCTCGCCAGGCAGCCAATTCACGAAGCACCGCAGCTCCTTTGGGCTTGAGCGTGTCCCACCCCCGAATTCGTTGGTAGCGTTCCTGCGGCTCTCGACTTTTTTCTCCCACCGCCGTTTCGAGGCGTGCAAATTCCTCACTGACCCACTCCAAACGGCCAAGTTTGTTCAAGCGATCTCGTAAATGCGTATGGATTGACAGGAGGAATTCGACATCTTCCAAGGCGTAAGCGATTTGGTCATTCGAGAGCGGTCGCGCACTCCAGTTGGTAAAGGTATGGGCTTTCGCCAGCTTCGTGCCGTGGAGTCGCTGAACCAAGTTCGCATAGGCGACTTGGGCGCCATACCCGACCATGGCGGCGGCGATCTGGGTATCGAAAAACGGCTTCGGGATCTGCCCTGCATGTATGGCAAAAAGATCGAGATCTTGCCGCCCGGCGTGGACGATTTTCTCAATTTTGACATCACAAATGAGTTCCCAGAAGACGTCGAGCGATCCGCTCGCCTGCACGGCAGAAAAGTCGATGACGGCAGCGGTGGCGGCGGTGGCGACCTGGATCAGTTCGAGTCGCGGAATAAAGGTGTCTTCCCCGACGAATTCCGTATCCAGAGCCAGCCGCGGACTCTGCCGCAACGTGTGGCAGAGGGATTCAAGCGCACGCTGGTCGGTCACATACGGCAGAGGTGGATTGGGGGGTATCACCTGTGTCTCATTCTGTTGGACGGTAGGTGGCGTCTGGTGACCGCGGAGGCTCGACATTGCTGAGGCTCAAGTATTCCTTCAAGAACTGGTAGGCCTCCAACATGCGGCGTAATTCCGGTTCGGCGCTGCGGTCGCCGTTATTCGAATCAGGATGGAGCTGCTTGGCCTTTTGACGAAATGCGGCGGTGACATCAGCGAGCGAACTGCCGAATTCCATGCCCATCGCGGCATACGCGTCCATCGCGTTGTTGATGCTGCTCGATCCTTGTGACAGATCGCCGCCTCCCCCACCGGCGGCTTTCAGCATATCGGCCAAGCTGATTTTCTTGCGCCGGCGACGGGGGCGCTCTCGAATCTCGCTGTCGAAATCGTCCCATCGATCTTCAACAAACTCGAGACGGGACTCCAGCCGCATCGCACCGGAGAGCTCACGGATCTCCCCAATCTCCTCTTCAATCTGGACCAGTGACTTGATGATTTCCTCCAGTCCTTGTTCAACACGAAAGAAGCTGTCGACCCGCTCCTGCATCATCGTATCGACGGCGAGTTCCAGACTCTCTTCGGCTTTCGGGCGCAACGACTCGATCCGTCGTCTCATCCCTTTCTGAAACTTGATGAATTTACTTTGTGAGAACGGCATGTGAACCAGACTCTCTCCCAGCAGGCTCCAGAAAAACTATGTGGGTACACCAGAACGTCGATGGTCCGCACGTCTGGGAAAAGCTTGGTCTGTCTGGTTCATCTGGTTTCTCTGGTCTATCTGGTTCATTTCGTTCAACCAAACAAACCAGAAAGACCGAACAGACCAAATGAACAAGAGACGCGCATTGTAGCACAGCACGGTCGCATGCCAGAAGGGCAGTAGAAACAGCTGGATTCATGTGTATTGACTGGTCAGCGTGACGCGAAGTCATCGCTGATTCTGGTACGGCGTCGGGCCACGCCAGTGGCCCGTGCGGCGGCCGCTACGGCTTTGGCCACACGAGGGACGACATCCTTATCAAACACGCTCGGAATGATGTAGTCCTCGCTGAGGGCCGCAGGGGGAATGGTTTCAGCCAGGGCCTTTGCTGCAGCCAGTTTCATCGCTTCGTTGATGTCGCGCGCCTGTACGTCCAGGGCGCCTCGAAAAATTCCTGGAAACGCGAGCGCATTGTTGATTTGATTCGGATAGTCCGAGCGCCCGGTGGCAAAGATCCGGCAGTGGGAGGCAGCCAATTCAGGAGGGGCTTCGGGATCGGGATTGGCCATGGCAAAGACAATGCGATCAGCCGCCATTAGATCCAGGTCTTCCGCCGTGACGATATTGCCGACGGATAATCCGATGAAGACATCAGCCCCTTTGAGCGCATCACGGAGTGTGCCTTGGGGACGGTCTCTGGTCATACAGGAGGCGAGATCCGTTCGGCAGGCCCGCAGCTGCTGGCCGTCCCCTCGTAAGACGATTCCCAGGGGCTCGCATCCGACCAAGTGAGAGAGGCCGGCGGCAAGCAGCATCCTGCAGCAGGCGGTTCCAGCGGCGCCGAGACCATTGACGACCACGCGGATGTCCTCTATCCGTTTCCCGGTGACGGTGAGCGCATTGGTCAAGGCAGCGAGGATGACCACGGCTGTGCCATGCTGATCGTCATGCATGACCGGAATGTCCAGGGTGCTTTTTAAGCGGCGTTCGATCTCGAAACAGCGCGGCGAACTGATGTCTTCCAAATTGATGGCGCCGAACCCCGGGGCAATGGCCTGAGTGGTGCGAACAATCTCATCAGGATCTTGCGTGTTGAGGCAGATCGGCCACGCGTCGATTCCCGCAAATTCTTTGAACAGCATGGCCTTGCCTTCCATCACGGGTAACGCGGCTTCCGGGCCAAGATTGCCGAGGCCGAGCACCGCGGATCCGTCAGTAACCACGGCGACCGTATTGCCCTTGCTGGTAAAGGCATAGGCTTTGGTTTTATCCTTTGCGATCGCTTGCGATACCCGGCTGACGCCTGGCGTATAGACCATCGACAACAGGTTTCTTGTCGTGACGGGGAATTTGCTTTGGACGCGAATCTTTCCGCCGAGATGCAGAAGAAAAATCCGGTCGGAGGCGGAGAGCACCTTCACGTCCGGCAGCGCCCCGAGTCGGGCAAGCACCTTCTCTCCATGCGCTTCGTTCTGGACGTCGAAGGTTACGTCTCGCACCATACAGTCGGCCGTAGCAGAGACGATATCCACCGCGCCCAAGTTGGCGCCTTCCTCGGCCAGAACAGCGGCCACCCTTGCAAACATGCCTGGTGTGTTGGCGAGTTCGAGACGAACGGTCAAGCGGTAGTTGGAATAGGGTCCAATGTCAGTCATGGCTGGTCCTTCATTTCATTAAAGACTACCACAATA
>CAZPWD010000152.1:0-6224 GCA_964590025.1 uncultured Nitrospira sp. | reverse complement strand
GGCCATAACGTCAGTCACGCCAATAACAAGACCAAGCGGGTCTTCAAGCCCAACCTCCAGCCAGTCCGGGCACTGATCGACGGTCAGCCAAAACGTATTCGGGTCTGCACACGCTGCTTGCGTAGCGGCAAAGTCCAAAAAGCCGTTTAGCGTAATTTCTCCCCAGCCTTCTACGGGGCCTGGCTCGTCCCCGAAATACAAAAAGGACTTGGAAGCGCATGCCTCTCAAGTCCTCCAGCGCTTACGTGTGACGTTTCACGCCTCACGTTTCACGTCTTATTTGGAGCGGGCGATGGGATTTGAACCGCACTCCGTCGCCGGTTCGGCCCTGAAGCTTGCCTCCCGGCTCCTGCTGAGGGGGCCAGCCCCCTCGCATGCTCCCCTCGAAAGGGGCACACCCCTTTCGAAATCCCCTGTCGTGGGTTCAAATTCAGATCGGTCTTACGCCTAACGTTTTACGTCTTGGTTTGGAGCGGGCGATGGGATTTGAACCCACGACAACTAGCTTGGGAAGCTAGGACTCTACCACTGAGCTACGCCCGCTCGCTAAATCGAATCCTACGCTGGGCCAGGAGCCAAGTCAATCGTCAATGGGCATTGGTCAACCGGGCTGAGAAATGGCGGCAACTCTCATAAGCGCACTTCACCATTGACTACTGACCAATGACGTCTCTACCCCCGCAATTCAACCACAGCAAACTTTCGTCGCCCGATCTTCAGGCGATAGCATCGTCCGGCCACAATCGGTAACAGGGCATTCGCATCGCTCTGTTTTTGTGCATCGACCTCTAAGCCACCCTGAATGATCAGCCGCCGGGCCTCACTCTTACTTGGCACAAGCCCCGTCTTGGTCACCAGATCGACAAGACCGATCGTCTGCCCTTCGCGCAGATCGGCCTGGGTCAAGATCAATCGCACATCCGGCTCGCTTGGAAATTCCCGCTCCTGAAATTTCTGCTGAAAGGCCGCCCTCGCCTGCTGACCTGCTTCCGCCCCGTGATACCGTGCCACGATCAACTCCGCGAGTGCTTGCTTCGCCTCCATCGGATGAGCGGCCTTGACTCCGGCTAAATCCTCCGTCGTGAGCAACTCGTAGTATCGGAGCATCGACGAATCGCTGATCGACATGAGCTTCCCGAACATGTCGTTCGGTTTGTCTTCCAGCGCGATGTAGTTGCCGAAACTCTTGCTCATCTTGCGTACGCCATCCGTCCCTTCCAACAGCGGCATCGTGATGACCACCTGCGCCTCTTGGCCGTAACCCCGTTGCAAGTCGCGCCCGACCAAGAGGTTGAACTTCTGATCGGTGCCGCCCAGTTCGATATCGGACTTGAGCGCTACGGAATCGTAGCCCTGCACAAGGGGATACATGAACTCATGGATACTGATCGGTTTCTGCTCGTGGTACCGTTTATGGAAATCGTCCCGCTCGAGCATCCGCGCGACACTGTAATGCGCACTCAGATGGATCAACGCTTCCGCCGTCATCGCACTCATCCACCGGCTGTTGAACTCCATCAGGGTCTTCGCAGGATCGAGAATTTTGAAGATCTGCCGCTCGTAAGTCTTGGCATTCTCTAATACTTTTTGTTTCGAGAGCGCGACGCGCGTTTCCGATTGGCCGGTCGGATCACCGATCATGCCGGTGAAATCGCCAATCAAGAAGATCACGTGATGTCCGAGTTCCTGAAAGAGTTTAAGTTTGTGGATCAAGACCGTATGGCCTAGATGCAGATCCGGCGCAGTCGGATCGAAGCCTGCTTTCACACGTAGAGGCCGATTCTCTTTCAAGGAACGTGTCAACTTTGATTCGAGTTCGGCCCGTTGGATGACCTCCACGGCTCCGCGGAGAATCAACTCGAGTTGACGGGAGAGTTCGCTCATGTCGTCTTCTTCCGTCTGTCTATAAATATGGCACCCGGCGTCACCGTGACCAATGGACGAATCCGCTCAAACTTCTTTTTCCCAATCCCTTTGACAGCCCGTAATTCATCAAGAGAGCGAAAGGCTCCCGCCGATTGCCGATACTCCATGATCCGTTCGGCCAACCGGGGGCCGATCCCCGGCAGAGCGTCAAAATCCTGGTCCGTCGCCCGATTCAGATCGAGTAGGCCCTTGTGAGATCGTTTCGGAACAGCAGCGGGCGGAGGATCTGACAATAAGGCGACAGGGGGCGGACTCACCGTGGTTACGTGCCCACTGCCGGAAACAATTTCAGCCTTCGGCCTCTCAAACGAGTCGGCTGCAAGATCGCGCGCTCGATCGAAGGAGGTCGGCAGGGTCCACCCGATCCAGAAGACGACTCCCATAGTCGCCGCGAACATCCCGAGCTTGATGATGAGAGAACAGAGCATAGTTGTCAGGTCAAACGTCCAAAGTCGATAATGCTAAGACTTGATGACTTTAGGACTTGCGACATCTTTTCTTCTAGCTTGGTGAATCGCCTTCCCCGCGACATCTTCAGCTGCTTCCATCAGGCCTTCGGCCAGCGTCGGATGGGCATGGATCATTTCCGCCATTTGTGTCACTGTCGCGCCAACTTGCATTGCCAAGGCTGCTTCATGCACCAGGTCGGCTGCGTGGGCTCCGACGATATGCACGCCCAGAATCCTGCCGCTCGCTGACTCGGCTATGACCTTGAACAACCCCGTCGTATCCCCGGTCGCTTGCGCCTTCCCCAACCCAGCATATCGAAAACGTCCAATCGTGAGTGCCTGGTCCGGATTCTGCCCGGCAACCTGAACTCGTTCGCGGGCTTGCTGTTCCGTCATGCCCACGCGACCGATCTCCGGCAGGGTAAAAATTCCGGCAGGGATGACGTCGTAGCGGACCGTCGCCTCATGCCCCATGATATTCTCGGCCGCGACTTTGCCCTGCGCCGAAGCCACGTGCGCCAACATGGCCTTGCCGACGACGTCGCCTATCGCGTAGATCCCTGGCACAGTGGTTTCCATCCGCTCGTTGACAAGGATCTCCCCTTGCCGTCCCGTCTGCACCCCCACCTTGTCCAGTCCAATGCCTCCGCTATTCAATCCCCGCCCCACGGACACCAGTAGCTTCGCAGCCGCTACCTGCGTGCCATCTTTGAGATGCGCTGTGATCGTCGTCGGTGACCGCTCCAGTCTCTCAACGGTGGTCCCGGTCAGGACCGTCACGCCGCGTTTCTTCAGCTCCCGCTCCATCGTCGATGAGATGTCGTCATCCTCCAGAGGAAGCACGCGCGCCATCAATTCAACAATCGTGACATCCGTCCCTAGACCGCTATAGAGCGCTGCGAACTCGCATCCTTCGACTCCCGCGCCGACGATCAGCAGACTGGCAGGAATGCGATCGAGGTCCAGAAGGTGCTGGCTTGTGAGCATCTGCTGTCCGTCGATCGGAAACTGCGGCAGGTTCGGCCAGGACGACCCAGTGGCAATCACGATTGCGTCAGCCTGAACGTCCCGCGGCGCACCATCGGCTCTGGTTACCGTGACCGTCTGCCGATCTCGCAGTGATCCGGTTCCCTGCACATGCTCAATATTCCACGCTTTGAAGAGCGTCGCAATGCCCTTCACGAGAGTCGCCACCACTATATTTTTCCGTGCGACCATCCGAGCGAGGTCATATATGACTGGTCCTTGGACGAGCAGCCCCATGTCCTCGGCTTTTTTGACCTTGTCGCCGAGCTCGACAACCGACAGGAGGGCTTTACTGGGAATGCAGCCCCAATTCAAGCAGACGCCGCCGAGCACGTGGGACTCAATGACGGTGACGCGGGCGCCAAGCTGGGCCGCCCGGATCGCGGCGACATAACCACCAGGTCCGGCGCCGAGAATAGCGATGTGCGTTTGAACTGACATATTCAGGTTGAGGCTGAGGCTGAAGTCCAATAGGTACGAACGCTTCTCGGAAGCTCAACCTCAGACTTGACCTTAACCTTTCTTCTGGCTGGAGAGGAACGCCTCGTATTGAACGGATGTCATGAGTGTTTCCACTTCAGCGACGTTCGACAGATCAATTACCACCATCCAGCCTTTGCCATAGGGATCGGAGTTCACCACTTCTGGGTGGTCTTTCAAGTCGGCATTGACCTTGGCAATGGTGCCGCTCACGGGTGTATAAATCGTGGAGGTCGTCTTGGTCGATTCGACCTCACCGATCTGCTGCCCGGCCTTGACATGGGCACCAGGCTTTGGCATATCGATGAAGACGATATCGCCCAACGCATCCTGGGCAAAATGACTGATGCCGACAGTAGCCTGCGTGCCGCTCACTCGCACCCATTCATGCTCTTGGTGGTAACGGAGGTGTTTTGGAATCATGCGCGCTTCCCTTTGGAGGAGGTCTAGGTTAAGGTCAAGTGAAAGCCGGGAATTTTCTTGTCGCTACTCAACCTGAGCCTGAGCCTAAACCTGCAAATTTTTATCGCGGGATCGTAGTGGTCCGGCGCATCTTTTGTCAAGGAATCGCTGGCCCGTTCATCAGCAGCAGATGTGGCCCGACTTGCCCAACTTTCGTCGCGAGTATGGCTTTCACAGCCGTCACCTGAGATGATGGCTCCGCCGTGCCCAGGGCCATGCCCAGCCAGAGTTGCCGTTCATCCCCAGCTGTCGGCGCCAATCGTTGTCGCACCGTTTCCATCCTCGTCCCTTGCTCATCCAACCGTTCGGGCATGCCCGCCTCTGGCTGGACGACCAGGTGGAGCCCCTGTTGCTTCGTTTCGAGCACGTCTTCTCCATACTCCGTCAAGGCATCTACTGGAAAGAAGACCGCGCGCTCATGCACGACTACGGCGACCAGAAGTCCCTGTCGTGTCAGTCGCAACTGCTGAGCTAATCGTGCCACAAACCCAAGGTAGGACCTCGTCTTCCACCCGACCCAGCGCCATGCGTCTGGTGAGACAGGCTGATCGCGGCTATCGAACGGCGGCCCAAAAAGCCCTTCGAACATCCGTCGCGACGTCGGGCTCCATTCCTCGGCAAATCCCTTGGCCCTCCTGGCCCCAACCACCAGCCCATCGATGTCTGTCCGCAACAAATCCCGTGCAACCTCACTGACGAGACGCTGATAGTCAGGATGGAGTACATCCACATGACCGACCGGCTGGAACGCCTGGCCTGTCCGGTTGGCCATGGCGATGCCCCACTCAGGATTCACCACCATCCATCCAGGCTCATGCAGATTGAGCGACGCCAACACCGCCATCCCTTTGGCATGGGCGGCCGGCACGATCACCGCAAAAAGATCCTCGATAACTGGGACCTTTGACGTCTGAAAGTATACCCCCATGGGGCCTGACTGCATCGTTTCACGAGAAGGAGATCCCGCCTCGACAATCAACGATGTCACTCCCGCGTCAGCGAGTTGCGCAATCCATAGCCCGACATCAGGAATCGTGAGCCAGTCCGCGCGCGTCAGCCAAAGCGCAATCTGCCTGCGTTCCAGCAAGGACGATGGGCCGAGGCTCCGGCGAAATGCGTCCAGCCGATTGAGGGCGTGAAATTCATAACTGTCGGCGAGCGGGGTGGATCGCGGTGCCTCCCCGACCACGGCGCGATAGGCAGACAGCGCGGCCGGGAGGTCCCCCCGCTGCTCATACGAGCGCGCGAGCCACCAACGAGCTTCACTCAGCCTGGGAGAATCAGGATTGGAGTCAACAAATCGTTGGAAGAGTGCACTCGCGAGTGGATAGCGCTCTTGCACAAAGGCACGATAGGCGGACTCAATGAGCCGCGTCTGAGCGTCCAGTACCGGATCGATACCTGACGTGGCCGGCGGCATCGATGGAGGGAACCGGTGCGCCAGACTAGCGCACCCCGGAAGGACCACGAGCAGCACACACGAAATCCATCTCACAACATCCGGCCAACGATGAACGGGAAAGAGCACAGCCGTTCACAGCCTAGCAGGCTGTGAAAAACAAATTTGATGCGCGAGAACCTCGATGGTCCGCACGTGTGGCCAAACAGGAGAACACTCCCGCAGGATGCTCAAAATGGCCGTCCAGCAAGGCCGCAGCGAGAGAAGGCCCGAGGCGTACCCTCTGGGGTACGTTGAGGGTCTGAACGATGCGAGAACGAAGCTGGCGGACTTTTTCAGCATCCTGCTAACCGACAGGCGTCCCTATCCGATAAGATCCATTCCAGGAAAGAAATATCCAATCTCGAACTTGGCGGTCTCGGGCGAATCGGATCCATGCACGGCGTTAAATTCGATGTTCGCCCCGTGGGCCTTACGAATTG
>CAZPWD010000151.1:0-6343 GCA_964590025.1 uncultured Nitrospira sp. | reverse complement strand
AGATTACACCAGCGAAATCTACACTCGTCGAAGTGAAGGTTTGTGGTTGTAATCTACACTTCCGTCACCGGAAGGGGGCCCAAAAACTTGACAATCTTGCGGAGGGTGTAATAAGAAGTCCCCACCAAAGGTAATCGCGATGTGTCCCGGGGTGAGTATAGACCCTGAGTCACGGCTTGCAACGTGGATGGGCATTCCCCAACGATGCCCCCTCGAGTCTCGTTCGGCCTGAGAAGACCTTGGTGTTTGGTGGGTCGCGGGTAAAGACCGGGTAGACTGGTGACAGTTTAGACCGGCAACATCGGTGACAGTCTGGTAAGGTGCGGCGCATCAAGAGGTGCGCCATGCCGTGGAAAGAGACTGATCCGATGAGTGAACGCGTGCAATTCATTGCTGCATACCTGCGCGCCTTGTACTCCATTTCCAATGGGATAGCCAGAGGCCGAAATCTTGGGATAGAAAACGCCAGTGGAGAGCTTATTGCCCTTACCGATGACGACTGCGAAGTGGCGAAGGATTGGTTGCGAGAGATTGCCAAAGTATTTTCGATTGATCAACGCATAGAGATAGTCTTCAGCAACGTTCTTGCCGGACCATATGAACAGGAGTTAGGATTCAGACCAGCCTATACAATAAGGAATCCGTTTCTTGCCCGCTCCATGACCGATAAGCACTGCATAGAAGGGATGGGCGCCAGCATGGCGCTGAGGCGCTGCGTTTGGAGGGACCTCGGTGGCTTCGACGCTATGCTGGGCGTGGGGGCTCCATTCAGGGCAGCTGAGGAGTCGGATTTTTCGATGCGCTCTCTACAAGCTGGTTACTTGGTTTCCGGAACCCGCCGGACGCACGTCGTTCATACAGGCTTTCGGACCTGGAAAGAATGGCGTACGCTTGCGCATGATTACTTATATAGCCTAGGCGCGACCTTTGCCAAGCATTTGAAATGTGGACGCTGGTCTGTTGTCGTTCCTTTATGTCGGCTTTCCTGGCGATGGGCCTTCTTGGGTCCGGGCGTCGATTTGGGGAGGAGACCACCGAAGGGGCTCCGTCTATGAGCGTTCATCAGAGGGTTTGTGGCTGGCGCCACCTGTCCGGTCCGATGGGCAGCGGGGACACTTCATCAACCCGAGTCGTTCTCCCACGGATAACGCCTAAAGGGCCCAGTCTCTAGAACTTGAATGTGGATCTGTTTCGGGAAAATTCAGAGCTGAGGATTGTGGAAAGTGCATGTCTGCCTGGTTTGTGTTGAATTCTTCGGGTTTGGGATCTTTGGGGGCTTTGGTCGGGCGACCCGTATTATCGGACGCGAACTGGCTAAACGCGATCACCACGTCACGGTCATTATTCCCCGACGCTCACGCCATTATCCTGATGACTACATGGTTGACGGAATGAGGGTGCTGCAGTTTCCGCCGGTCTCCCCCTGGGCGTCACTGGACCTCTACCGGTCCTGTCAAGCCGATATCTACCACTCTCAGGATACGTCATTCGGCACGTATCTGGCCATGAGAGCCCAGCCAAACAGCCCCCACCTTATTACGTTCAGAGACCCGATGAACAGGCACGATTGGAAGATCGAGTGGCAGTATTCAGGTGCCAAGCGTCTAGGGTGGCTTCAGTATCGCTTCTACATAGATAACCCTCTGGTCAAGTCAGCAGTCAAACGCGCACAAGGACTCTATTGTGCGGCAGAGTTCCTGATTCCCAAAGTCATGGCCAAGTATAATCTGACATCTGCCCCGAGGTTCCTGCCTACACCGGTCAAGGTCCCAGACAAGGTATCCAAAGCCGGGCGTCCAACGGTCTGCTTTGTGGGCCGCTGGGATCGAAGAAAGAGACCTGAACATTTCTTTCAACTGGCCCGTGACTTCCCGAAAGTGGACTTCATCGCCGTTGGGGGAGCAAGGGACGAGGAGCGGGACCGCGACCTCAGAAGGGCCTATTCTGGTATTGCCAATCTGGAGATGCCCGGTATCCTCGATCAGTTTCGCTCCGAGAACCTTTACCAGATCCTGGAAAAGAGTTGGGTGATGGTCAATACGTCGGTAAGGGAGGGATTGCCGAATACCTTTCTGGAGGCGGTTGCTCATAAGTGCGCGATCCTGAGCTATGTCGATCCGGACCGATTCGCCTCACGGTTTGGCTATCATGCCAAAGAGCAAGGGCTGCGGCAGGGTCTTGAGATTTTGCTCGAGACCGACAGATGGAAGAGCTGCGGAGAGCGTGGGCATGAGCACGTCAGGGAGGTGTTTGCAATGGACAAGGCGATAAACGCCCATCTCGAAGCGTATCGCCGTGTCCTGAGTTCCGGGACTTGAGGCGGGAAGGCGCAGTCGATCCCTCGTTGCCTTGATAGGTGGAGGTAAAAGCATCATGAAGGCGGGGAAGCGCGTGGTGTTCTTGGGGCTGGACTCGGCGGATCCGGGCCTTCTCCTGCGGTGGAGTGAAGAGAGAGTGCTTCCGACGTTTCTATCGCTTCGAAAGGGAGGGCTCTGTGGTAGAACCACGATGCCTCCGGGGCTGGGGACCGGCGCCATGTGGACGTCTCTCTACAGCGGTGTCTCGCCAGGTAAACACGGCCGGTACTTTGGTCGCCAGTTCAATGCCAGGAAATTTCAAGCGTACAGGTTCGTACCATCAAAGATAAAGAGAGAGCCGTTTTGGAACGTGCTCAGTCGGGCCGGTCGACGGGTGGCGATCATCGATTTCCCTATCGCACCTCTATGCGAGAACCTGAATGGGATTCAAATCAAGGATTGGGGGACGCATGACGCGGTATATCCATCGGTGCGGACCTGGCCAGCCGATCTGGCCGAAGAGGTGACCGAACGATTCGGCACAGATCCGGTCGGACCGTGCGATGTGGAGGGTCGTGGACCGGCGGAGTTCAAAGAGCTTCGTGATCGCCTTATCAAAAGGGTGGAAAGGAAGACAGACCTTATTGAACATTTTCTGAAGAATGGCGGGTGGGACCTGTTCATGGCGGTATTTTCCGATAGTCACTGTGTCGGACACCAGTGTTGGCACCTTCATGATCCGGCTCATCCCATGCACGATGCTGAGTTTCTTCGAACGATTGGCGATCCGATTAAGGATGTCTATGTCGCGCTAGACACGGCGATCGGTCGACTGCTAGAGCATGTAGGCCCGGAGGCGGTTGTGATTGTTTTCGCCGGGAGCGGCATGGGGCCCGACTACACCGCCAATCACCTCCTGGACGACATCCTGCGGCGCATTGAAGGGGTCCCACCTATGTCGCGTCTTACTTTCCTAAAAGCCATGAAGGCCGTGTACAGGTGGACGGTCCCCAAGGGTCTGCGTGCGAGATTGACGCCGCTTGCATATCGTGTTGACGAATCATCGCTGGCAAAGGAGCGGAGTCAACGTAAGTTCTTTGCCATACCTCATAACGACATCAGCGGTGCGGTTCGCCTCAACCTTGAGGGACGGGAGCGGAATGGGAAGGTCAAGCCTGGTGCTGAGTACGATGAATGCTGCGAGGCTTTGAGGAAAGACCTCCTGGATCTGGTAAATCTCGAGACCGGCAAACCACTAGTGAAGACAGTGCTGCGCACCGTCGATCTATTTGAAGGCAAGCATGTGGGTGACCTGCCGGATCTTCTCGTGGAATGGAACCGGGATGCGCCGATCACGTCCATCGGTTCGCCCAAGGTAGGACACATTGAAGGCACGTACCTGAGCGGAAGGACAGGCGATCACATGCCGGACGGCCTGTTCTTCGTTCGCGGGCCGGGCATCCGGGGGGGAGGCTGCGTGGAGAAAGCTGTTCTCGTCGAATGCTTTGCACCTACGCTTTCTTCGCTGCTCGGGACGCCTCTGTCTCACGTGGATGGAGTGCCGATATTACAGCTCTGTGGAAGCTAACGGCAAGAGCTGCAGCTTCTTCGTCCATGCCGTGCGGGGCGGCTGCTTGTGATCGATTATTTGGTCATTTGAAGACTTTGACCGTCTGGCGGATCAGGGGCTACGGCTCGGACTTTCGCGCTTCGCCGGTCGGCCTTTAGTACAGGGAGTGGTCCACTAGGCGGGTAGTGTGAGCCGCCTTCCACAGTGCAGATTACACCCCCGAAATCTACACGCACCGCAATGCCCAATAATGAAGGTCAAGTAGTCAGGAAACAGGTCTCGAATCTGGTTGCGCGCGGGCTGCGTTTTTCGCTGCAGTTTGCGCGGTTGTGCTTCAACTTTCCAATGCAAGTGTCCTACATCAGGGGATGATCACGGGGATCGTCTGAATCCTGGATCTGCGTAACGAGGTTCGAATCCTTTCCCCCTCAGCCACCCTCTTGGATTCACTCTCCTTGACATCCTTTCGTGCTTCGCTTACACTGGAGTTCAACTAATTAATCAGTTCGCCCGCTGAAAGGAGGTGAGACCCATCGGCAGGAAACCAACGCATTCTATGACCAAGGTCGTTTCTGCACTGACGGCGAGGACCCAGCTCGGGGCGATCATGCAGCGAGCAAGAGAGAACCAGGAGCGATTCATCGTGGATCGACGCGGCGAGCCGCAGGTGGTGATCCTCTCGGTCGAAGACTACTTCCGGAACGTGGTGAAGCAACCGGCGAGTCTGATTCGGCTCCAAGAGGAGGCAAAGAAAAGGCGCCTCGACAAGCTTTCGATGAACGCGATCGACCGGGAGATCCGCCGCATCCGGAAGGCCCAGCACCGTGGCGGCTCCTGAACTCCGCGCCGTCCTCGACACGAACGTCGTCGTGTCGGCGGCGCTCAAGCCCCACAGTCTCCCCGCCGCGATTGTCTCCGCCGCGACCGCGCAGCTCTTCACGCTGTGCCTCTCCGACGCCATCCGAGACGAGTACCAGCACGTGCTCACCCGAGGGAAGTTCGGGCTCCCTCCGGACCGCGTCTCCCGTTTTCTCGCGGACCTCGAAGCGACCGCACGGAAGGTCACGCCCACAGAGAGACTTGCTGTCACCCGCGACTCGGAGGATAACAAGTTCCTCGAGTGTGCGGTGGAGGCGGATGCGTCCTACCTCGTCACTGGCAACACCCGACACTTCCCCCACCAGTTCAGGACCATTCGGGTGGTCACGCCCCGCGAGTTCTTTGCCCTCCTCGTCGAGCGACTGGCCCGATAGATAACCGGATGGAGCGTGCAGACCTGCCGTCACAGCATATAGCGAAGAGGTGTCAAGTGACTTGGCGAACGACGCTTGCCGGGACTTCCCTCCTTGTGCGATCATTGTCGCATTGAGCGCTACTATATCGTACCGGAAGAGTCTAAGGTCAGAGCGGCAGGGTAGATCTAGGCGATGCTGTTCGCATGGACAGGAGAGAACCATGAAGGCGATTCGAGTTCACGAGTTGGGTGATCCTGAGGTGATGCGGCTGGAGGAGGTGCCGGACCTTCAGCCGAGCGCCGGACAGGTGGTGGTGCGGGTGAAGGCTGCGGGCGTCAATCCGGTTGATACGTACATCCGATCAGGACTGTATCCCAGGAAGCCCGCCTTGCCCTACACCCCCGGCAATGATGCAGCCGGCGTCGTGGAATCGATCGGCACGGGTGTCACCCGTGTGGCGGTCGGCGACAGGGTCTATGTTGCGGGGACGATCAGCGGCGCGTATGCCGAGCAGGCGCTCTGCAACGAGTCCCAGGTGCACCCCTTGCCGCAGCGGGTATCGTTCGCGCAGGGCGCCGCGATCCGGGTTCCTTATGCGACCGCCTATCGGGCCCTCTTCCAGCTCGCTCGGGCGGCGCCGGGGGAGAGCGTGCTCGTGCATGGCGCAAGTGGCGGGGTCGGTGTCGCCGCGGTGCAGCTCGCGCGCGCCGCTGGACTGACGGTCATTGGAACAGCCGGGACGGAGAGAGGCCGGGGCCTCGTGGCGGAGCAGGGCGCGCATCATGTGCTCGATCATCACGCGGCGGGCTACCTGGAGCAGGTTCTGACGCTCACCGGCGGTCGCGGCGTGGACGTGATTCTCGAGATGCTCGCCAATGTCAACCTGGGCAAGGACTTGAAGGTTCTGGCCCAGGGTGGGCGCATCGTTGTCATCGGAAGCCGGGGCACCGTCGAGATCGATCCCCGCGATGCAATGAGCCGCGACGCCGCCATTCTGGGCATGTCTCTGTTTAATATTTCCGCGCACGATTCAGCCAGGGTTCACGCGGCGCTCGGCGTTGGTCTGGAGAACGGGACGTTGCGCCCCGTCGTTGGCCAAGAGATGCCGCTTGTGAATGCGCCGCGCGCTCACCGTGCCGTGATGGAGCCAGGCGCCTACGGCAAGATAGTCCTCATCCCCTGAAGGGTGGCGCGAGGGCATATGCCAATCTGTCGGATTTCGATTGCGCCTGGACCGCGCA
>CAZPWD010000150.1:0-6458 GCA_964590025.1 uncultured Nitrospira sp. | reverse complement strand
AACGACAGATAGAACAGGTTACACATGATGACCAGCACGATGATCGCAAGATGGGTGGCCGACTGCGCATCCATGCCGGCGACGGCCTTGCCCTTCTGGCCGATGAGGATTTCGTATTCCGCCGCGCCCCGCAGGCCGCCGATCAGGCCGTTGATCTGCCCGCTGCGCAATAACGGATACAGCCCGGGCGCCATGACGCCCGTGCAGCCGCCGGCAAGTTCGAACTTGTATTTGTCCTTGCCGAAGACATACCAGGCTTCAACACCGGGATTGCCGGCGCCCAGGCTGACGGCATAACTCACATCACGCAAGCTGCCGATGCCTTGGAGCACCGGTAGGCCCTTCGTGGGTTTGCCGTTGTAGTCGGCTGGGAAAGCCTCATAGAGGTCCTGCCCCATGTTGATGATGACGGCAGTCCCGCCTGGGCTCCATCCGAGGAACACATAATCCTTCCCGCTTTCCTTGCCCATCTCGCGGGCGACCTGTGTGACGACCTGGTCGGCCATGCCGGTGCCGGAGACCCAGAGCGTCATCGTGATCACGCGGAGGTTCCTCCTGAAGGCATGACGCAGCAGCGAAATCGCTTGGGGATGTAGCTCAGGCTTCGATGCCGGATCGAAGTCTAGCGAGAGAAGGAACACGGACCCCTCAGGGAGCGTCTCGATGTAGTCGTACACCCCGCGCACCTCCGGCGAAATCTTGATCGGCAAACCAACCGGGTAGAGCAGTGGGAGAAGCGTACAGAAGCCGATCACCAGGAAGATGATCCGTCTATCAATGCGCAACATTCGTTCGGCAAACGTCATAGAGTTACCACACTCTCGTAAGGCGTGAGGCGTAAGGGGTTAGGCGTCAGAGAAGGAGGTGCTCGTTTTACACCTTACCCCTGACGCCTTACCCCTGACGCTATTCTTTTCCTCCCCCAAGATACGACCGCTCCATGCCGAAGATGATCTTGATGGAGAGCGCGATCGTACCGAGGCTGACGCCGATCAAGATCGCGCGCCGCACCGACGCGTTCAGCACGTTCAAAATCCACTGAGACAGGTCGCCGCTGAGCGGGATCAGATATTCTCCGAGCGGCACGCGGCCCATCATGACGATCACCGCCGCAATGAGCAGCACCGCCGCCTCGCGACTCCTCGCACGGAACGACCGATAGGCTGCCGAGGCGATGAAGAACGCAAGGATGGCGAACATCGTCCCCTGCAGCGGGACCATCATGAAGTTATAGATCCACCCAAAGGCCGTCATGGTGCCGTCGACGGCTTCCTTACCGTTCGACCACAGGCCGACTGCAATAGTACCCAGCATGCTGACATAGAGAACGAAACTATAGCCCCATCCCGCTTCTTTGCGCCGGATCTTGACGGCATGGACGTGGAACAGGCTGCTGACACCCAGCACCAGCGCGAACCCGCCGATGATCTGGAGCCACTTGGTGACGGAGGTCAGCATCTGCTCCGAGGCCGGGTGCGGCACATAGTATTGCGCCGCGAACACTATGCCGGTGATGAGCGTGATCAAGAGCGGAACCTGACGTCGGAGAAAGATCATTTCACGTCCTTGAACAGATCCAGAAATATTTGTGGCCACTGCGCGTCGAGCATGACCCCGAGGGTAGCCAGTATGGTCCCGACGCCGAGTACGCCGAGGATGAGTGCTTTGCCGATATCTTGTCCACGCAGCGTGCCGACCTGTACCGGTTCTCTGGAGAGATAGGCGCTGGCGGCGTAGAGTTCCTCTCCGATCAAGGTGTAGTCGCAGGTGGTGACGAAGAACGGCAGCTGGTGATCGGCGTCTGTCCCGGCGATTTGGATCGCGCCGGTGCTTGCGCCGGTTTCCGTCAACAACAACGCCTCGGCAAAGTAATACCCCATAAAGAAATTCGCGGCCGGTTTTTTGCGCAGCATGATACCGTCCACTGCCGCGGTATAGCTGAACTGATCCGACGTAATGAAGAAATTCGAATCGTCCTTGTAGAGATCGGGCTTGCCTGCTTCCAGGTAGGCCTGTTTCGTAATTTCCTGGCAGACCGCCATGGTAATCGGATCGCGGTGCGGCACGAGCAAATCGGTCTCATAGGCGGCCGTGCGTTTGGCCACGCGCCCGAGAATGACCGCCGCGGCAATGGTTGAGGGATCGCTCATGTCGTGGGCGCCGGTGAGGTAGAGGATCGGCTTGCCCAACTCGGTCGCGCGGCCGATGGCCTCATCCACGGCATCGAGGCCGGGAATGCGCCGGAGAAAGATCTCCCGCTTTCTGGCCGTACCGATGGCGTAGAACACGATGCCGCCGAACAGGAGCGCCAGCAACAGATTATTTACCTGATTCCAGTTCATCCAGTTCGGTTGTGGCGTCGCCTGCACCGGCGTGGCGATTCCACGATCGTCATTCTGCACGGCAGCCACGGTGATGTTGTAGGCGGTCCCGTCCTTGAGCTCGACCCCCCTCCCGTTCCTCAGCGTGAACTGGTGCTGGTCTCCAGTTGTCGGCCTCGTCCACCAGGGCCACTTGGATTCACGGACATAGTGTTGGTTCGCGGGGAACTCCGCCACAACTTTCATCGCAGCCGGATCGGACACCGTTGTTCCCTCGCTGAGCAAGACCTGATACCTGGCTGCGGCACTATCGTAGGGAGCGGGCGACCAGAGCACAGTCAGGCTGCCACCTCCATCGCTCGGTGTATCGAACGCACGAACATCTTGAGGCGGCGTGAGAGGTGTCTGTGCCAACACGATGGAATGCGACAAACCGATGATACAGGCAGCAAGAAAGAAGCATTGCGCCACTGCACTATCCTTACCCCTTACCCCTAACCCCTTACGCCTCACGCCTTTCATGCTCCTTCAATCAATTCAATATTCGCGCGCGGGATGACGGCCTTCGACCCGTCTCCGAACCGGACTTCCATCACGCGCACGTCACTCTCGGTCGGAATCTTCTGGAGATCGGACGGCAGACTCGCAACTTCGCCGATCTTTCCAAACAACGGGTCTCGAATGATGCGAACCTGGTCGCCGATTCGGATGCCTTCCCGCTGTGGAACGATTGTCGCGCTGTGATCGCTCGATGCGCCTGCGCCTTTGGGAATGATGATCTCCGGCCGAATGACGCCGGCACGAATTTGCGTGGCGCCTGAAATAGAAGCCGGTTGTCCTGCATGAGCGGAGAGAAGCGCGAATGTTTTGCCGGCCATGGGGATGGCGCCGAACCCTTCGGTGAGAATCAGGGTAAAGCCGACCTGTTCCGTGCCCGTGATGGCCACGCCAAGGTCGTAGCCCAGAAGTGCGCGCAAATCCTTATCATGAATGCCGCCGATAACCAACCCCGCAACCCCCACCTCTTTCGCTCGAGCCAGCGCGTCCGAAGAGATGAAGGAGCCGCCCACGACGACCTTGCCTTTCATGTCCGTGGTAAGGTGACGAGGCGTGAGCGCTTCGTCCGGCGACGTCACCGCGATCACAATCTCGCCCCAGGTTTCACCGCCGATGCCGAAGATGCCCTGCACCAGACTGCAATTCGTTTCAACCACGACGCCTTGCTGCGGAATCACTTCGACAATGCGCCCGTCGACATAGCCCAGCAATTCCAGGACGCGCGGCGGCTCTCGCAACAGCACCTGCCCCGTGACAGAAGAAACAGATTCCACGACGCCGGTGATCGGCGAGAGGATTTCCGTCTTGAGCCACTTGATGAGCGGTTTGTTCTCGGCCAGGATCTCGTCTTTCTGCACCGGGTCGCCGGCCTTCTTGATCAAGTATTCGTGGATCTCATCCGGCGCCACGCCTAACTGATTGGCGAGATTCAAGGGATAGACCTTCCCGGGCAATTCCGCGCGAGCCACCGCCTGATTTGCGCGCACGGTCTCCCCGGTTGTGACCAGCACGCTGCCAGGCAGCGACAACATCCGCCGCCGACGGACCACGGTCTGCTCTGTGACGGTTAAACCTGGAGTGTAGGAATGGGCCATAATTTAAATCTAAGAGCTAATGGCTGATGGCATATGGCTGAAGGCCCGAGATCAAGAGCTGATGCCTAATGGCTCAGAGGTGATGGGTTGACATGCCAACTTGGGTGCATGTGCCATTTCCCATCTGTCTCTTGCTATACGCCATAAGCTATTAGCCACCTGCTCTTCTCTTCAAAGCTATCAGCTCCCCTTCGGATAGAGATCCACCGCCTGATACCATTTCGTGAGCGATGCCACTCTGGCCGCGTGGTCGGTCGGCAACTGCAACGGACGCCCGCGCCCATCGAGCAAGAGTCCCACCACACCGCCTTGCACCTCTCGCGTAACCGCGACTCCCACCCCTGCCCCGAGGTTCACCTGTTTCGCCGGCTGGACCGTGATCGAGGCCTTCTGCCCGCTGGCCAGGGGAACCAGCCGCAGGTCGCCGAACAAGAGTGTCCCCTTGTCCACTCGACCATCCGGGAAGGTGATGGCATAATCTGCGCACCGTTCCCCCTCCTTCCCCTGCCCGATCGGCGCGACACAGGTTCCCAAGTAGACCATGCAATCACGGACGAAGACATCGGTCGCCGCCTTCTCATTGATCGTCGAGAGCACGCCCAGATGCGGCATCATGAAGATGCTATCCACCGAGAGCCTCGTCACTCCGAGCGGTTCATAGGCATCCACCAGCAGCAGCATCGATTGCACGCGGCGCGGCGCATGGGACAGAATCCCGCCGCTCCCGACGATTAAATCGAGCTTGAGCATGTCGATCAGCGTCTTGCCGGATTGCTGCTGCTCGAACACATCCGAGATCGTGCGCTCCTGCTGTACCCCTTTGAGGGCCGTCGCAAGGGATTTATGATGGATCAAGGCGAGCCGGAGCGCCTCGCGGGCGATCGCGTGTTCGATCTGCAGCTCGTCGATTGTCTGAGGGATCGTCGTTGGCCGGATCATCTTGTTCTTGATCCGGTTGCGGAGCGTCTGTTCGTCGATCGTGAACGGCACCCAACGCATGATATTGGCGAGCCCTGCTTCCGCCAACACATTGGAAATACTGTACGACATTCCGAGGTTCGCACTGACGGTTCGATTGAAGAGACCTTCAAAGACCGAGAACACGTCCGTGGTCGCACCGCCGATATCCACCCCGATCAAGTTCAGATGCTCCCGCTTGGCGATCATTTCCATGATCACGCCGACCGCCGCCGGCGTCGGCATGATCGGCGCACCGGCCATCTCGATCAGTTTCTTGTAGCCCGGCGCTTGCTGCATGACATGTTCGAGAAACAGGTCGTGAATCTTGTTCCGCGCAGGCGCGAGATTCTCCCGTTCCAACACCGGTCGAATGTTATCGGTCAGCACCAGCGCGGCTTTCTCGCCCAGGATTTGCTTTACTTGCGGCTGCGCGTCTTTGTTTCCCGCGTAAATCAACGGGAGCTTGTAGGTGGCCCCGAACCGGGGGCGTGGCTCCGCTGCCGAAATGTACTCCGCCATCTCAACCACATGGGTGACTGCCCCCCCGTCCGTCCCGCCGGACATCAAGATCATGTCCGGTCGCATCGTACGAATGCGCTCGATTTTTTCATGCGGCAGACGGCCATCGTTCGACGCGAGCACGTCAATGACAATCGCGCCCGCCCCGAGCGCAGCCCGTTGCGCGCTTTCACCCGTCATATTCTGCACCACCCCGGTCACCATCATTTGCAACCCGCCGCCCGCACTACTGGTAGAAATATAGATATCCACGCCCGTCTTCGGATCACCCTGAGCCGCACGATTGGGCGTGAGAATCTTGTCACCGGCGAGGATTTTCCGGCCGGAGAGTTCTTCAATTTCCGCAATCGCGTTCAGCACCCCGCGCGTCACATCTTCGAACGGTGCTTCCACCGTCGTCGGTGCTTCACCGCGATAGGTTTGCCGGTATTCATCGCCGATCTTCTCGATCAGAATGGCTTTGGTCGTGGTGCTGCCACAGTCGGTGGCGACAATGACATTGAGGGGATGGGCGAGCACCGGCTTGATGGGTGCTGGACTCGGCACACTCATCGAGCGGAGGCTCCTTGAGGAGCCTGGGGGGCAGACTTCATGTCAATGATCGTGATGAGACGGGAGATCGTCTCGCGTCGTTCAAGCAATCGAGCTACTTGCTCGACTTCCTTCGCGTTAAACGCCCATTCGACGATCGGGGTCAGGAAATACAGCGCCTGACTGCCGAGAAAGTTCATGGGACCGAGAGATTCCAGAAATACCGTGGCAGGAGCAGTCATGCCCCGTTTCACCACCGCATCAGCCACCCGTTCAAGCAGCGCGAGGTCTTCAATCGTGAACACCTCGGCCCCGGATTTGGTCGAAAAGGCATGGGAGAGTTCCGCCCGGACCTTCTCCCATTTTTCCGCCAATGATGCCTTGGAGAAAGAAGTCATAACTGTGTGGAAAGGCAGTCAAAATCTACTATCGGGCGGCATTATATGGAGGGGATGGGGAGGAGTCAATGAAAGGT
>CAZPWD010000149.1:1860-6504 GCA_964590025.1 uncultured Nitrospira sp. | reverse complement strand
CGCCTCGTCACGAAGGCAATGTCGGACAGGCTCCTAGAGCCAAACGTCTCGATTTGCTGAATTTCCGCTTGACTCAGTTCTTGTTCTTCTATAGCCTCTATGACCTTCCCCCTCGCATGAGGAAGGCCCCCACCTTTCGGCTGGTTCAAGGCCGCAGAGCGAGTGGGCTGGGGTGGGACAAGAAGAGAAAGAGAGTAATTGATGTTTGGGTCATTCGGATGGATGGAATTGATGCTGATTCTGATCATTGTCTTGATCATTTTCGGCGCCGGGAAGATTCCGCAGTTGGGTGAGGGGCTCGGGAAGGCCATTAAAGGATTCAAGAAGAGCGTCAACGAGACGGATGCCATCGACGTGACGCCTCCTCCGTCCGATGCGCCTGAAGCGCCGCCGTCGCAGGTCGCGCAAGCGCAGGCCGCCCCGCCGGTCACGACACCGGTTCAATCAGGGAAGCAGGTCAAGCAAGGTTGAAAGTGCAGTGATGGGTGATGGGTGACGAGTGATAAGCCAACACAGCCCGAACCGATCACGCATCACTGGTCGTGAACCATGTTCGGATTGGGCGCCGGCGAAATTCTCATTATTTTGGTGATTGCATTCTTGCTGTTCGGCCCCAAGCAGCTGCCTGAAGTCGTTCGCCAGGTTGGGAAAGCGGTCAAGGGGTTCAAGGCAACGGCGGAAGATTTGCGGAAGTCGGTGGAGCCGGAGCTCAACATGATCCAGCAGGAAGTGAAGATGGTCGAGCAGGACTTTCAGGCCTCGATCAAAGACGCGGAAGAGCAGATCAATGCTGCGACTACGCCGGAAGAGAAACAGGCTGATTCAAAGGGATCAGCTAATCAGGCGTGAAGGGCGGCGAGAAAATCGTGAAAGGCATGAATTGGAGAAGAATGAGACCTGGCAGAGTTGAGAAGCAGCCAACACTTACAATAATTTGTGTAAGGAGATAATTTCCAAGAATTTTAGTCAGATTGTTTTTTCCCCTTCGAGACCAGATGTAATGTCTATAGCACGTGATATTGGCGACACAAAGATCTTTCCACCGGTTCCTTTTTTTTTAAGGATGTTAATCACCGCATCTTCCTTACTCTCCGGAATGATTATTGTCATGATGTATCTGTCACTGAACTGAGGTTGGAATAGTTCACTTCCTTTTGCAGCATGAAGTTTTGCCGGTTTATGCTTACCTCTTCCTCGTACCTTACCAACCGTCATCCCACCGACCTCTATTTCTCTTAATGCTTCACTTATTTCCATGACACAGTTGCTTACAAGTAGTGCTTCAATTTTTAGCATTTGATTATCCTGAAAGGTTTTCCAAAAATAGTTGTTTCAGATTTTGATAGTCATGTGGTAATCAATGATTATCTGATGCGCTTATTATAGAGATTCAGGAGTGCTATGCCAATAGATAAAATAATAGATTCAGGCGATACAGCATGGATGCTAGTAGCAGGAAGTTTAGTGCTTTTAATGATACCTGCTCTTGGTCTATTCGAATCTGGTTTATTGAGGAAGAAAAATGCCGTATCTGTTTTTATGCAAATCTTCACTGGATTAGCCTTACTGAGCGTCATGTGGTTTATCTTCGGTTTTAGTCTGGCATTTGGTCCTGATATAACCGGTTTTATTGGTAACCTGGATTGGGTATTCCTAAGAGGAGTTCCATGGCACCAGGCACTCCCTTATGCACCAACAATTCCTGGAGTATTATTTGTAAAATTCCAATTAATGTTTGCTGCAATTACACCCTTGCTTCTGACGGGTACTATTGCAGAACGAATGAAATTTAATGCATTTCTCCTATTCATAGCTGCTTGGTCCATGTTCATCTATTATCCGCTAGTGCATTGGATATGGGGGGGCGGTTGGTTAGGAAAACTTGGTGCAGTCGACTTTGCCGGCGGCATAGTTATTCATACGAGTGTTGGAATGGGTGCCCTTGCGGCTGCACTGGTACTTGGTCGCAGAAGATTCTTTGGCCCAGCAATTGAAGTCCCACATAGCATACCCTTGGCAGTGACAGGTTCAGCACTTCTTTGGTTAGGTTGGTTTGGATTTAATGCCGGCAGTGCATTAGCCTCTGGTTCACTGGCTGGAAACACAGTCATTGTCACGCACATGGCTTCTTCAGTTTCCGCATTAATTTGGGTAGGAATGTCTTGGCTGAGAACAGGCAAGCCCTCAGTTATTGCTGCCGTTAACGGTGCTATTGCAGGTCTTGCAGGAATTACACCAGCATCAGGGTTTGTCAGCGTAGAACATTCTTTTGTTATTGGTATAGCAATAGGCTTTGCCTCATATTCTGGAGTGATACTCTTTAAGGAGAAACTAAAGATAGATGATGCATTAGATGTCAGTTCAGTCCATGGTATTGCAGGAATTATTGGTTCTCTTTCAATTGGACTCTTTGCCAGTAAATTAGTGAATCCAGCTGGAGTAGACGGTTTATTCTTTGGTAATCCGGCTCAATTAGGTATTCAAGCCATTGCAGTCGGAGTCGCTACTGCACTTGGTTTTTGTGGTACCTGGGTCATTATGAAATTTCTAGATGTCACAATTGGAGTTAGAGTGTCACCCGAAGTAGAGGATGCAGGATTAGATATCAGCGAACATGCAGAACGAGCCTACGCTGATGAAGAAGAATTCAAGTTAGATATGCAAACGTATGTAGAAAACTTGGAAGAAAAAGAAAAGTTTTTCTTCAATAAAAAATAACACTTTTGCCCAGATTAGCATTTGGGGCTGAGCTGTCCTGGGATAGAATCGGAGTAAAATGCTACCACGCCGTTCACCCGACCATACGCTCCCCCCGTAAGCTTCCCCGTCAAGGAGTCACTTCCAAAGGAGAACTTCTGGCTTCAAGGGCCGCAGCCAGTCTCTTTAGTCGCTCGTTGAAAATGCGGCAGCAGGGTGAGGAAGGGGGCGAGGGGCACGAGGCGAGAGGGAAGACATTCCTCCCGGTTACCCTTAGCCTCCGGCCCCTTGCCTCTCACCGGAATGATTGCAGCAGAAACGTTCGTGAATAATGCGGGCTAACCCCAGGCCTCCCCAAGGCCGTTATCCAATTCACAGAAGAACCGGATGAGAATCATCAGACAGACAGGGTGGGCCGGTCTGTTCACCTATTGTAGTGCGGCCGTGATGGCAGTGGGGATGTCATTCGTGACGGCCCAAGCGCAAGCCGAATTTGAATTGCCGGAGGGTGAAAGAATCACCCACCTCCCGGTCGTTCCTCGCGCGATTCCGCAGAAGGAAGAATACGAACTCTACGATCCGAAGATCGGAAAGAATTTCGATCTCAATAAATTCTGGATGCGCGCCGATCTCCGCGTGCGGCCGGTCATGCGGAACGGCGTCTGTTTCGGCAGCAACATGGCCGTTAACTCAATAGGTTTAGGTACTGGGGCCTGTAACACCCCCAACTCCGGCACAGCTGCGAACGGCACCCCTGGTAAGGCGAACGACTTCTATGTTCAACAGCTGACACGGTTGGGTATCGGCTACGATCTCTCGCCGGACCTGAATTTCTACATGGAGCTGCAGGACTCGAGGACCTGGGGTGGAAATGGCGCCAATGGCGTCGGGGGTCTCCAAGACGATGTGAGGAACCATAACGGGTGTCAGGACGCAAAAACTGGCGGGGGCAACTGCGGCACATTGGGGGTCCGAGCTGCCTACATGTTGGTCCGGAACTTCGCCGGGCTTCAAGGCCTGAGCCTGAAGGCCGGTCGTCAGTATGTGGTGTTCGGTAATCAGTCCCTGTTCGGCGCCTTCGATTGGTCCAACACAGGATTTTCCCATGATGGTGTGATGTTGCAACACAGCACCAAGGCCTGGGATACCTACGCTGGTTGGTTCCGCACCTCTGAATCCGATCTCGGGCAAGCAGTGCCGGTCGGCGCTCTCGGCCCGAACATTGGCCCAAGCGCCCTCAATAACGGCAATGCGAACCAAGACTCAGACATATTTATTTTCTACAACCAGATCAAGTCGGTGCCGGGATTTATTATCGAGCCCTACTACTTCCTCTACTCCAACCGGTACAACTCGATGGACAACCGGCTCCAGGGTCTCGGCACGCCGAAGCACTCGAACCAAACCCGGCATAATGTCGGAGGCCGGATCGAGATGCGCAAGGGCAACTTCGACGCGATCAACGAAACGATCTATCAGTTCGGCCAAATGGGCGATGTGGGGGGTACGAACGCATCGCAGAACGGGTACGGCAACTCGAAGAACCTCCACATCAGTGCCTGGGCGACCAGAACCTGGATCGGCTACACACATTACGAGTCGGCCTGGAAGCCGCGGTTGGCTTTCAACTTCGACTATGCGTCGGGCGATGGCCGAGCGAACTGCACGATCGGTGGCAACACAGATTGTAAAACTGCCAACACGTTTGAGAATCTGTACCCGACCAACCACATCCACATGGGCTACATGGACGTGCAAGGCTGGAAGAACATGATGGCTTTCGCGGTCAACTTTCAATTCCGTCCAACCAAGGATGACCACATTGAAGTGTGGGCCTCCCGCTTCAATCTGGCCAATACGAAGGACAACTGGTATCGAGCCACACAGGGGGTCTATGTCTTTTCAAGGGTGGACAACAACAAGAGGCACATCGGCGACGAAGTGGAC
>CAZPWD010000149.1:0-1760 GCA_964590025.1 uncultured Nitrospira sp. | reverse complement strand
TCAGTCGTCTATACTCTGCTGACTTTCGCGCTTTACCACCATCCTTCTTTCTGATTAACCTCACCGTGGATGATCTGACTCGACAGCTCAGCGAACAGTTCGGGTTTGCGAAGTTTCGGCCTGGCCAGGAGGAGATCATCCGCGCCGTGTTGGCTGGGCGCGATGCGATGACGGTCATGCCGACCGGGCAGGGCAAGTCGCTCTGTTATCAATTGCCTGCGACCCTCTTGCCCGGGTTGACCCTGGTCATTTCTCCGCTCATCGCACTCATGCAAGATCAGGTGGCCGGCTTGAAGCAGCGCAAGATCGCGGCGGCGGCGTTTCACTCTGGCCTCACCGGGTTTGAAAAGAGCCGCGTGATTCAGGATCTCAGTCAGCGGCGGATTCAGTTGCTCTATCTGGCGCCGGAACGGATGCAGCATGAGGGGTTTCTCCAACTTTTACGCTCCCTCTGGGTCTCGTTGCTGGTGGTCGACGAAGCACACTGCATTTCCCAGTGGGGCCACGATTTCAGGCCCGATTATCTCAAAATTGGCCGCCTTCGCCAGGAACTCACCAATCCTCCCTGCCTGGCTTTGACTGCCACGGCCACGGCCCGCGTTCAAACGGATCTGTGCAAACGGTTGTCGCTCCGCGATCCGTTCCGATTGGTCGCGGGCTTCCGTCGGGCCAATCTCGCCTTGTCTGTTCGTCTCTGCCAGTCCCGCCATGAGAAACTGGCGACGTTGGAGCGTCTGGTTCGCGAGACGGAGAGAGGCACGATCCTGATCTATTGCGCCACGCGCCGGGCGGTGGAGGAGGTCGCGGAATGGCTGGGACAGTCTCGCCAGTCGGTCGGCTACTACCATGCCGGTCTCTCGGATGAGGAACGGCGACTCGTGCATGACGACTTTCGCCGGGGGACCGTGAGGATTCTGGCTGCGACGAATGCCTTCGGCATGGGCATCGATAAGTCGGATGTCCGGCTGGTCGTCCACTTCGACATTCCGGGAAGTTTGGAGGCCTATTATCAAGAGGTCGGGCGAGCCGGTCGCGATGGACGACCCGCGGCCTGCGTGTTGCTGTTCCATGAGCGGGATCTGGCCACGCAGGAATACTTCATTCAGCAGGCGTCACAAGATTCTGAAGGCGCAGATCGCGCCGAGCGGATGAAGACGCTACTCCAAGAAATGCTGGGATACGTGTCGGTATCGACCTGCCGACAGCTCGCGATTCTTGAGTACTTCAGCGATGAAGACGAGCGGGCCTTGGGCCCCTGCGGCCTCTGCGATCGCTGCGTTGCGCCGGTGCCGCAGCCGAGCAGGGAGGTACTCCACGATGACGTGGATTCCGCGAAGGCAATTTTGGAGACCGTGTCCTGGTGCAGGGGTCGGTTCGGCGTGAGTCGAATCGTCGAGATTCTCCGTGGGAGCAGTTCGAAAGCAATGCAGGCCTGTGGCGCGGAAGACTGTCCGACATACGGAATGTGTCGCGCACGCTCGAAGTCGTCGGTGACCGGTCTGGTGAGGGAGCTGATTGACTCAGCCTATCTTCAGGTGGAAGGCACGGAGTATCCTACTCTCGATGTCACGCGCAAGGGACGGGAGATCCTGCAGGGGGTCGGTGCAGTGGTGTTGAATCAAGCAGAAGAGTCTCAGCCCGATTCACCGGTGACGAAGCCATCCCGCGAGAGGGCGGCGTCTGTGGTTGGCCTGCGAGCATCGCTGGCGGACCCGCAGCTCTTTGAGCGGCTCCGGCAACTCCGCACGGAGCTTGCCGAG
>CAZPWD010000148.1:4748-6516 GCA_964590025.1 uncultured Nitrospira sp. | reverse complement strand
CCCGTTGGGGACACCAAACCTAGCTTTCATCTCCTCATACCAGACTTGCCGTTTCAGTCTTTTCATTTCGTTGAGTTTGTCGTGTGAGCTGGATACACTGCCGGCGGTGGTTGGGTCACTTCTTCTAGCAGCCTGCGAAAAAGCTCTGTGGGCGCGCGAGACAGGCGGGACGAGCGAGACGGGGAGGGTTCGAGGTCCAAAGCTCGAGGTTTTCGGAACTTCGAACCCCGAACCCCGAACTACGGATCGCGCCTTCCTCGCATGTCTCGCGCGTCACGCGCCACGGTGCGTGGCCTGGCGGAGTTTCTCAGCATCCTGCCAGAACGCTATGGTGATGGAGACGGCAATGCGTGGACAACAGACGATCTTGTGGATTGGGATCAGCCTCGTGACAGGGGTAGTCTGCCTTGGGGCGGCAGAGCCACAGCCCTCGAAGGACGGGCAGGTGGTTTTGTCGGTCGAGGCGAGTCGTGGACTGGATGGCGCTCCGATGGTCCTCATCCCTGCCGGTCCATTCACCATGGGCAGTAACGACGGCCTCCCAAACGAGCGGCCTGAACACACCGTGACGCTTGATGCCTACTATATCGATCGGTATGAAGTCACCCTCAGCCTCTATCGAAAGTTTCTGGAAGCGGGGAAACACGAATCTCCTCCGACATGGGACGATGAGGCGGCGACGACGGTTGGAGATCGGCCGGCCATTGGGATGAGATGGGAATCGGCAGCCGCTTATTGCCAATGGGCGGGGAAACGGCTTCCGACGGAGGCTGAGTGGGAGAAGGCGGCACGAGGGACCGACGGGCGCCGGTATCCGTGGGGAGATATGCAGCCGTTCGTCGACATTGCAAACTATAACCGAGGAATGTGGGTCAGTGAAGCCATCACGTTGGTGGCGGTCACCAGCGGTCTCGCGGGAATGAGCGTGCGGCATGGGCTCAAAGAGGGCGGAAGGAGCCCGTTTGGCGTCTCGCACATGGCGGGGAACGCGGCAGAATGGGTGGCGGACTGGTATGAGCGCGACTATTATCAACAGAGTCCTGGGAGGAACCCACTCGGCCCGGCTACTGGTGAGAAGCGCGTGCTGCGAGGTGGGTCATGGGCGGATTTGCCGTCTGCTTTGCGTGTGACGGCGCGGTTCTCAGCTGAGCCTGATTTCGAGGATCGGACGATCGGATTTCGCTGTGCCATGAATGTGGCAAAGTGAGTGTTGCCGGACTTTTCCTGCGACCGGTTCCATGCCCGAACGATTTATCACACCCCTCATCGTGATTGCGCTGCTACTGGGGACGTGGTTGGCCCTCCGTTCCATCAATTCCTCTTCGGTGACGCCGGCGCCTGTCTCATCGGTGGTAGCGCTTGCTCCTGACATGGTTCCGCTGGTTACCGGAGATGAACCGATCACAGAGATCTTTACGAGAGCCGGCTGCGCGGTGTGCCACACCGTTCCGGGTATTCCGGGGGCCGATGGGCGCGTAGGGCCGCCCCTCTTGTTAGGCACCACCGGGCCTACGCGATTGGCTGATCCGGCTTACCGGGGCCACGCGAAGACGGTGCATGATTATGTGATTGAATCGGTCCTCGAACCGGGAGTCTTCGTCGTGCCCGGATATCCTGCCGGCACGATGCCGATATGGTATGGCGCGAAACTCAGCGCCCTCGCGCTGGAGAAGATTGCGTCGTATCTTGAGCGACAAGGAGTTACTGCGGCTCGGTAACCCACATTATTCATGACGGTTCGTCGCGAAATCGCGCAGCCGCGTCGCGA
>CAZPWD010000148.1:0-4738 GCA_964590025.1 uncultured Nitrospira sp. | reverse complement strand
AGCGGCGAGCCTGCCTGCCGACAGGCTTGTTGTAGCAGCGAATCCGCGATTGCAGCAGAAGCGCTCATGAATTATGTCGGGTAAGCCCGGTGATCCCTCGCCGGATTGGTGACGAGGCGCGTGGGTGGTGAGGCGGGGCTATCGTTTACGCAGGGGGGTCACGTTTCCTGAGGCTCCCCCCTGGATCTTGAAGGCACCGGTCGAGGAGACACCTGATTTTTTGTCGAGGAGCGCGTTGATCGCATCGTCCCCTCTCAGACCTTCGATCTTGATCTTGAGCCGGAGATTGTTGGCGCTGTCGGCATTGATCAAGGCTTGTTCGAGCGAAATCCGCTCTTCCTTATACAGTTGGAACAAGACGTGGTCGAACGTCTGACAACCTTCATCCACGCCTTGTTCCATCGCTTCTTTGAGCAAGTCGACTTCGGCCTTCTTGATGAGATCCTTAATGCGGGGCGTGTCGAGCATGATTTCCAGTGCCGGGGCCCGCTTTCCGTCGACGGATGGTATGAGCCGCTGAGAGATGATGGCACGAAGATTGAGCGACAACTGGAGATAGATCTGCGCATGCCGTTCTACCGGGAAAAAATTCATGATGCGCTCGATGGCCTGGTTCGCGTTGTTCGAGTGGAGGGTGCCGATGCAGAGGTGCCCGGTTTCCGCGAAGGTGATCGCGGCTTCCATCGTTTCCGTGTCCCGGATTTCGCCGATCAGAATCACATCCGGCGCCTGCCGCAGGGTATTCTTGAGCGCATTTTGAAATGAGAGCGTGTCGAAGCCCACTTCTCGCTGCGTAACGAGCGATCGCTTATGATTGTGGACGAACTCAATCGGATCTTCCACGGTCACGATATGGCCGGGATGGATGGTGTTACGGTGGTCGATCATGGCTGCGAGGGTGGTGGATTTTCCGCAACCGGTGGCTCCGACTACCAGCACCAACCCGCGCTTTGTCATGGAGAGGTCTTTCACAATCGGAGGCAAGCCCAGCTGCTCGACGGTTTGGATCTCGGCTTTGATATGCCGAAAGACCAAGCCGACGTTCCCTCGCTGCCGAAAAATGTTGACACGGAAACGGCCGAGCTCCTTGTAGTAGAGGGCCAGGTTCATTTCCATTTTTTCCTCGAATTCCCCACGCTGCTGACCGCGCATCAGCGCCAGCGCGAGGGCTTCGAGTTGTTCATTGGTAAACGGCGGCGCGTCGGTTTGTTGTGTCGAGCCGTGGACGCGATAGACGGGAGCCGAGTCGACGGTCAGGTACAGGTCTGACGCTTCTTGATCCACCATGACTTTCAAGAGACTGCGAACATCCATCTCTGCCCCCGTTTCTTCCTGCCAGGTAGCTTAGGCCGCGCCGCCCATTGCGGTTCCAAACAGATTGGGATTCATGCTGCGCGATTGGGCTTCGCCCTTCGTGACGACTCCACGGGCCGCTAAATCGAACAGCGCCATGTCCATCGTTTGCATGCCGTCTTTTTGACTGGCCTGCATGACCCCGGGAATCTGGTGCAACTTGCCCTCTCGGATGAGATTCCGGACCGCGGTCGTGGCGACCAGGATTTCGAGGGCGGCGACACGCCCGCCTGATTTTTTCTTCAGCAGGGTCTGCGTGATGACCGCTTCCAAGGCTTCGGCGAGCTGTGTGCGAATCTGGGACTGTTGGTTTGGGGGAAAGGCGTCGATGATGCGGTCGACGGTTTTCGGCGCGCTGGAGGTGTGGAGTGTGGCAAAGACCAAGTGGCCCGTTTCCGCAGCAGTCAACGCGAGTTGGATGGTTTCCAGGTCGCGCATTTCACCCACGAGGATGATGTCCGGGTCTTCGCGGAGGGAGGCTCGCAGCGCGTTCGCGAACGACAGGGTATGGACGCCCATCTCCCGCTGATTCACGAGGCATTTTTTTGTCTTGTGGATGAACTCAATCGGATCTTCGATTGTGATGATGTGGCCTTCGAATGTATTGTTCAAATAATCGACCATGGAGGCCAGAGTCGTCGATTTACCAGACCCGGTTGGGCCGGTCACGAGGATCAGTCCCTTTTCCCGGTCGCAGAGCTGTCGCACGACCGGAGGCATGCCGAGCTTTTCCATCGGAATGATCGTGGTGGGAATGTTTCGGAAGACGGCGCCAAGGCCACGGTTTTGGACGAAGACATTGACGCGGAATCGGGCGATGTCGCCCAGTTCAAAGGAAAAATCACACTCGCGCTTTTCCTCGAAATTCTTCCGCTGGGTATCGCTCATCATGTCATAGATCAGCGAGTGCGTTTCTTCCGTGGTCAGTGCGGGGTGATCGAGTTTCTTGAGGTCCCCGTTCACACGGATCATCGGTGGCTCGCCGGCGCTGATGTGGCAATCCGACGCGCCCTCCTTTGCGGTGAAGGTCAGAAGCTTCGAAATATCCATGAAGAGGACTCCTCGGTAAGAAAGGAAAGTAAGATGATGGCCTGTAGGGCCTCAAGGCAACTTGAGAGCATAATGCCACAGGGTGATGAGAAAGCAAGGAAATAGCCGGAAGCGGCTGCGCAAATTCCTCGGTGGTTTACTGATAGATGAGGGCTTCAATCAGATCAGTCCCGCCGCTTGTCCTGCGCGTTGAAATACGGTGAGGGCGTAATCGATATGGCTGGGGGTGTGCTCGGATGTTACCGTGACGCGGATGCGGCTGGTGGCGTCCGGAACGGTAGGAGGACGAATCGCCGGAGCATACACGCCTTCTGTGAACAGGTGTTCGGCAAACGTGAGTGCAGTTTCAGCATCGCCGACGAGGATCGGCATGATCGGACTGACGCTGGGGGTCAGGCTGAATCCCAATTGTGTCAATCCTGAGAACAACCGTTCGCGGTTGGCCCACAAGCGGGCACGTCGTTCCGGTTCTCGTTGCATGACTCGTAACGCTGCCGTGACGGCAGCAGCCGAACTCGGTGGGGGTGCCGTGGTAAAGATGAAGGACCGGCTCGTGTTCATGAGATAGCGGATCAATGTGGAGGGCCCAGCGAGGTAGGCGCCACTGCTGCCGAAGGCTTTGCCCAAGGTCCCCATCTGCAACGGGATTTGTGTATCGAGGCCGAAATGTTCGGCCGTTCCTCGTCCATGCGGTCCCATCACGCCCGTGCCATGGGCGTCATCGATATAGAGGTCGGCCTCATAGTCCTGGGCTAACCGATTGAGTTCGGGCAACGGCGCGAGGTCTCCGTCCATACTGAACAGGCCGTCGGTCACAATCAGGGTGCGTCGCGCCCGGCGGCTCTTGGCCAGAAGGGACTGGAGGTGGCTGGTATCGTTGTGGCGATAGATTCGAAAGTCGGCTGCGCTTAGACGGCAGCCGTCGATCAGGCTGGCATGGCACAAGCGATCGGCCAGGATCAATCCGCCTTGTTCGGTCAATGCAGGGATGGTCCCTATATTAGCAAGGTAGCCGGAGCTAAAAGTCAGCGCGGCTTCGGTTCCTTTGAACTGTGCCAGGGCAGACTCTAGCTCTTGATGCGGTGGCAACGAACCTGAGATCAACCGAGAGGCTCCAGCTCCGGCACCAAACCGTTGTGTCGCCTCGATGGCGGACTGAATCACTTCCGGATGCATGGCCAGCCCCAAATAGTCGTTCGAGGCGAGCAGGAGGATCTGGCGTCCTGCCATCTCAACCACCGGGCCGACGCCGGAATGGAGCGGAATGAGGCGCCTGGTCAGATGCCGCGCAGCCAATTCGTCTAGTCGTTTTTCAAACATGTGAAGTGGCCCGTCTTTAAAAATGGGAGATGGTGTGCCTTTTGAGAACCGACACGCAGCGGCTGCCTCATTGACAAAATCGTGACATCCTTAGTATAAGGCGCGCACACAATTTGAGGAAACGGGCCCCGCCCTCTCCGACGAATCCATCCATGAGCTACCGTATCAAGGTCCCGGCGAAAACTCTTCCGGTCGATGAAGCCCACATGTTGAGCTGGCTTGACCATACGCTGCATAGGTCACAGGATTATCTACGCCCCTTGCTGGTCGGTCTGGGAGTGTTGGTGCTTGCGGCTGCCGTGGTCGGAGGGGTTTTTTATGTTGACCGTCAGGCTGCGCAGAAAGCACAAGACCTTGAACATGAGGCGATGCGCTTCTTGACTGCTCCTTCTGCCAACGATCCTCAAAAGGCTGATCACGCGCTCAAGGAAGCGATCGCGAAGTATCGGCAAATTGTCGATCAATATCCAAGAACCTCCACGGCACCACTCGCCTTGTATCATTTGGGAAATACGTTGGTCCAGGCCAATGAACTGAGCGCGGCTATTGAGGCCTATCAGCGATTTCTTGCATTATACAGTTCGAATCCCTCAATGGCTGGGTTGGTGCAACAACGTCTGGCCTATGTGTACTTGCACAAGGGAGACCGGGACCAGGCAGTGAAGGCACTCACCGGCATCTTGGAGACCCCCGGTACTTTGAACCGGGATCAGGCGTTATTTGAGTTGGCGCGGCTGGAAGAATCCCAATCGCGGCCTGAGGGGGCCTTGGCGCGCTATCAGGAACTGATAAAGACCTATCCGAACTCTCCCTTCACCAGTGAGGCGACGATTCGGACCAAGATCATGGATGTCAAGAAATCGCAGGAATCAATACCTGCCTCGACGTCGACGGCCCCGGCCATTGCTGCACCACAGAAGAGTCTTCCGGCTCCTCCGCCCTCAGCAGGCAAGAAAATCCCCTAGCAAGGCTGCTGAAAAAGTCCGTCAGCGTCGTTCTCGCCTCGAAAGCATCC
>CAZPWD010000147.1:0-6517 GCA_964590025.1 uncultured Nitrospira sp. | reverse complement strand
ACTTTGCCGCTCGGGCCGAAGGGCTTTTGAGGTTTGCCATTGAGTTCGGCCTTGACGCCCCCGGCGTTACCGAGCGTGAGGATAAACTGGTCCTGGCCTTTCCATCTGGCCTTTTCTCCAGGTCGGAGCAAGGCCTCTTGGGGACTGCCGCCATCGATTTGAACGACGACCCAACTCAGCTCTGTCGCCTCGAGGTCGAGCGTCAACTGTCCCTCCGGTGCTCCAGACCCTTCGAGTGAAATCCCTCCCAGCGGCCCGTCGCTCCCGAGCGACGAAGGGGCCGGAGCCGCCAGCTCCGGCACGGCCGAAGTTGTGGATGCTGGGCCGGTGACCGGCCCAGCATTATCTCCTTCGCTCACCTTGGCTGATACGACAGGGGACTCGCTCGGTTGGGTCTTGGGGGCTGGCGGAGCCGGCGGGACCACCTCGACCTGCTGGCTTGGCGGTGTGTCCTGAGATTCTGGAGTCGGTGGAGCGGTCCGCTTGGATGCGGAAGCTGGAAGGTCTGAGCTCGAACGACGGACTAGGAGCGACGACTGTTCTCGGCTTAAAAGGAAGATGAGCGTGAGAATCGCGATGCCGATCGCGATCGCGACGGCCTTTCGATTGGCTTGGCGCTTGCGCTCTTCTTCCGCCTGCCTGACTTTTAAACGTTCCCGCTCGCCTTGCTTGTCGTAATAGGCGCCTGCCGATTGAGCGAATCGGTGGATCGCATCGTCTTCATCGAGCCCGAGGGACCGGGCATAGGACCGGACAAAACCTCGCGCAAACACTTGATCGGGCAACTTAGCGAAGTTCCCATCTTCCAGCGCCTTCACAAAATCAGTTCGAATTCTCGTCTTGGATGCGACTTCGTCGATGGTGAGCCCCTTGGTCTCTCGCACCTGCCTGAAAAATTCGCCGATCGATTCCATGGGTGTTTCTCTACGGCTTGAGCCGTGTCAGCAGTTCCTTCGCGGCTGCGGCATACTCGCCGCCCTTATCGAGTGTCGTCACCTTGGTCAGCGTTTCCCTTGAGCGTCGTTCGAACCCCAGCTTGTAATACACCCGCCCCAGCTCCAAGTTTAATAGAGCCGGGGGAACATTGGGTGGATTGACCACTAAGGCATCCTCAAACGCTTCCATCGCGCCCTGGTAATCACTCTCGTGAGCCAGCGACCGACCGAGATGGAATCGGGCCAGGTCCGGCGTGGCATACAAGGGATTGGACAGCGCCTGACGGTATGCCGTGATCGCTTCGGTCCACCGCCCCTGTTTCTCCAAGACCTGGCCCAGATAGGTGTACGCCTCCGAGTAATTCTCATCAAGCTTCGTCGCGGCCACCAATTCTTCCTCGGCTTGGGACAATTTACCCTGCAGCGCCAGAATATGGCCGAGCCCGTATCGTGCTTCTTTGTTGCTCGGATCGAGCTTCACGGCCTTCTGGAACGACACAAAGGCCTTCTGCTGATCTTGCTCCAGGCTCGCGACGCCTTCCTGGTAATACCCTTTTGACTTCTGTGCCGAACCTTCCGATGTCGCACAGCCAGGCACCCATCCGATCAACAGGGCCAACCCAAGCAACGGACGCGCGAACGCTCGAACAATCGAACCGGCAAAGAAGTTCTGCATCATGAAATGTCCTCGAAATGAGTCAACTGCTTAAAGGCTCGAAACCGTTCCTGAATCTCTTTGTAGTCCAGGAATCGCAAACGGTCAAGACTAAAGGATTCTACAGTAAAAGACGCCATGACGCTCCCGAAGATAATCGCTTGTTTGAAGGCCTCGACCGAACGATTGCCGGTGGCCGTCAGGTAGCCCAGGAAACCACCGGCGAAGGTATCCCCCGCACCGGTTGGATCGCGCACGTCTTCAAGCGGAAAGGCCGGAGCCCCGAACACCTGCTTCTCGTTGAACATCAAAACCCCATACTCTCCACGCTTGATGATGAGGTGCTTGGGCCCACGCGCGAGTACTTTTTGTGCGACCTTCACCAGATTCGTATTTTCGCCGAGTGCCCGAGCCTCCCCATCGTTAATGATCAGAATATCGACCTGCTCCAAGACCTGCCACAACGCGTCTCGCTTGCCGCTGATCCAAAAGTTCATTGTATCGCACGCGACCAACGGCGGACGCGAAAGCTTCTGCAGCACATCCAACTGAAGCTCCGGATCGATATTGCCGAGAAACAACAGGTCGGGGGATCGGTAGGCCTCGGGAATCTTTGGTCGAAAGGTTTCGAATACGTTGAGTTTCGTATCGAGAGTGTGCGCTTCGTTCAACTGATGCGTGTACTCCCCTTTCCATCGAAACGTCGCCCCGGGCCTCCGCTCTAACCCTGTCAAGTCGATACCACGGTTCTTGAGGAAGGCCAGGTGTTGCGGGGGGAAATCTTCCCCCACTACTGCGATGAGGTCGACACTGGTAAAGTAGCTGGCCGCAGTTGAAAAATAGGTGGCCGAACCTCCAAGGACCTCGCTGACCTCCCCGAAGGGTGTTTTCACCGTATCTAACGCAACCGATCCGACTACGAGCAACTTTCCCATGGCTTACCGAAATCCTTTCTTCACCGGAACAACCCGATCCATCAACAAGGCCAGCTTCCGTCGGAGCGAGGTGGGCATCCGATCGGGCGCCGTGATAATGGCATCCTGCAATGCTCGCTGACAGCTGCAGGCCTTGACGTCGACCACCGCACGCATCGCCGTCCGCAGTATCCGCTTGGCCAGCGTGACATTCTGACGGAGAGTGGTCAAGATCGCCTCGACGGTGACGGCCTTTTCCGTCTCATGCCAACAGTCGTAATCGGTTGCCAGGGCCACCGTGGCATAACAGAGTTCCGCCTCGCGTGCGAGCTTGGCCTCAGGGAGATTCGTCATCCCGATTACGCTCGCACCCCACTGGCGATACAACCGGGATTCCCCTTTGGTCGAAAACTGTGGGCCTTCGATGCAGAGATAGGCACCGCCCCGATGCACGGTGGCGCCGACCGTACGGGCTGCAGCCAACAATGCCGCCCCGAGCGAAGCACAGACCGGATCGCCAAATGCCACGTGCGCGACGATGCCCCCCTCGAAGAATGTCGAAACCCGCCGCTTGGTGAGATCGATAAACTGATCCGGCACCACCACGTCCCCGGGCTTGATCGATTCCTTCATACTCCCGACCGCACTCACAGAAATCACCCGGCTCACCCCGAGGGACTTGAGGGCATAGATATTCGCGCGATAGTTGATCTCCGAAGGATTGACCCGATGTCCGCGTCCATGCCGCGAGAGAAAGGCGATACGAATCCCGTCCAACTCGCCGACCACCACTTTGTCGGAGGGAGCCCCGAAGGGAGTTTTGACCGAGCGTTCCGTGACCTTCCGAAGCCCCTCGATGTCGTACAATCCACTGCCGCCGATGATCCCAATGTCTGCACGCGCTGCGTTCCCCTGTCGTGTCATTCCTAGTCCTCACGTAGTGTGGTGAGAAATCGATCGACCTGTCCGATCACCAGCGCTGCCGTGTGCTGGACTGACTCCGACTCCTTGATCGTCAACCACTGAATCCCCGGTTCCTTTCGGAACCAGGTCATTTGTCGTTTGGAAAAATGTCTCGTGTCCCGTTTGAACCGCCGAACCATTTCAACAACGTCATACTTGCCGGCCAAGTGCTCGGCCACCTGCCGATACCCCAAGCCCTTCATCGCCGCACTGTCGCGCTGATACCCCTGGGCCAAGAGCTGCTTCGTCTCTTCGATCAAGCCGTGAGCCAGCTGCCAATCAATCCGCTCCTCGATACGCCGATATAGCGCGCCGCGTTCTCGGTTCAAACCGATGATCAGAGCTGAAAATGGCCGTTTGGCAAACCCATGCTCCTGCTGAAACTCAGACATCCGACGGCCGGATAGCTGGTGCACCTCCAGCGCGCGGATCACTTTCGATTCGTCGCGTGGGTGCAACCGCGCCGCGGCCGCGGGATCGACATCCACGAGTCTCGCATAGAGGCGATCATTTCCTTGGTCCTTCGCCTCCTGCCGCAGGGCAGCCCGCACAGTCGGATCGGCCGGTGGTGCGTCGCACAAGCCCTTGAGGAGGGTCCGCACATAGAGCCCTGTGCCACCCACTACCAGGGGAAGGCGGCGGTCTCGATAGAGGCGCTCGATCTCATCGACCGCCTGGCGGCGATACAATCCTGCATTAAAAGATTTATCGGGATCGACGAGATCGATCAGTCGATGGGGAACACCTTGGCGCTCTTCTAGGACCGGCTTATCCGTGCCGACGTCCATACCACGATAGACTTGCCGGGAATCTGCCGTGAGTACCTCGGTCTCGAAAGCCTTTGCCACCTCGACCGCGACGCGGCTCTTCCCCACAGCGGTCGGTCCAACCATCACGACAACGGGCTTGAAACGGACCTGCGTCTCGGAGAGACGACACGCCGCTCTCGCTGGAGTGGCCATCATGACCAGCCAACCCGCCCGAACAGTTTGGCAAGCTCATCTGTTGAAAGGCGAAACGCCGTGCGGCGCCCATGCGGGCAGGTCATAATCAACCCTTCCTGCACCCAATCGTGAATCAGCTGTTGAATTTCGGGAAGGGCCAAGGCGCGTCCAGCACGCACCGCTCCATGGCAGGCCAGCGACGCCAAGACAGGGTGAACCCGCAGATCCAGAGATGATGCGCTGTCCCATTCGGTCAAATCGTCGAGTAGATCCTGCACCAAGACAGCCGCATCTACCTTGCCAAGTCCAACCGGCACCCCGCGAATTGCCACGGCCGTCGCACCAAACGGTTCGATCAGAAGGCCGAGTTTCTCCAGATCATCACGGCGCTTAAGCAACAGCGTACTCTGCGCCGCCGACAGCTCGATCGGCTCCGGAATCAAAAGCGGCTGCGAGGGGATATTCCGGCTCTGCCACCCTCGCCAAAGCCGTTGAAAGAGGACGCGCTCGTGCGCCGTATGTTGATCGACCACTTGCAGTTCTTCGCCCACCTGCGCCACAAGGTAGGTCCGGAGGATTTGTCCGAGCGGCACGATGTCGGGCTTCTCTGCCTGCTGATACGCAGCCGCTGCCTCGTGGGCGAAGGCCAACTGACTTCCCTCGACGATGCCGGACAGGGACACCGTGTCACTAACATTGATGCTGGAGTCCCGCCTGCGAGCTGAGAGCAAGGCAACCGGGAGAGAATCCCCGAATGATACGGTCTGCCGTTCGGCCGTGGGAGCGAACTCCGGCGCCGTCTGCGACAACCCCGCCTGCGTGAGACCCAGCACGACCTTCCGCTCGGGACCACTGAGTGCGTGACGAACCGACTGACGCACCAACTGATGAAGCGCCTCTGTTTCCGCAAAACGGACTTCTTTCTTCGTGGGGTGCACGTTGACATCGAGTCGGTCCGGTTCGATATCCAGAAAGAGCACGAACGTCGGGTGATGCCCTTTGGGAAGAAACGATCCATACCCATCCATGACCGCATGAAACACGGTCGCATTGCGGACGGGACGCCGGTTCACAAACAATTCCTGTGGCATTCTCGAGGACCGCGCATGGATAGGATCGACCATCACGCCACGGATCGACGATCCCGCTGTCCGGCCTCGCACCTCAATAGTCCGATCGAGAAACGCCTGGCGATATACTTGAAGTATTCGATCACGATCTGCTGTCACGGCGGGATAGTTGAGAATCTCCTGGCCGTTATGGGTCAGGCGGAAGTGCACCGATGGCCAGGCAAGGCCTGCGAGTTGCACGACATGATTAATATGGGAGAACTCGGTCGTGGTCGATTTAAGAAACTTCTTTCTGGCCGGCTGATTGAAAAATAGATTGGAGACGTCGATCCGGGTGCCAGGCACGGCGGGCGCGTCCACGATAGAGCCGCCTGCTCCTGCAACCAGGGTGAGCTGTGATCCCATCGTATCCTGCCTAGTCGCGGTCGTCACCAGCACATGGGAAACGGACGCAATGCTCGGTAACGCCTCGCCGCGAAAACCCATCGTCGTTACCGAGACGAGGTCCCGATCGGACCGGAGCTTGCTGGTGGCATGCCGCTCGAAGGCACGGGGAAGATCGACACGGTTGATCCCTTCTCCATCATCCGTGACTCGAATGAGGGCCAGCCCTCCATCCTTCACATCGATCGTGATATGCAAGCCCCCTGCATCGAGACTGTTTTCGAGTAATTCTTTGACGACGGCGGCAGGGCGCTCGACGACCTCGCCGGCTGCGATGCGGCTGACTACGTCGTCTGGGAGGACATGAATCTTGGCGGAGCAACTGGCGGCGGGCATGCAGCTAGACTCCAGGGAATGTCGGCAACAAGGGAGTCACCACGAGCAGGATGCTGAAAAAGTCCGCCAGCGGCGTTCTCGCTTCGCTCAGAAGCTCAACGTACCGAAGCGTACGCCGTCGCCTCTTCGCTCGCTGCGGCCTTGCCTGCGGAACGGCGTGTCTTGGCGCGCCGGGGCTGGGCGGGTGAGATCCGTGGCCTATTTGAGCATCCTGCGCAGTGTTTACCTCTAGTCCTAAGCGTGCAGGCGATTGAAT
>CAZPWD010000146.1:5173-6524 GCA_964590025.1 uncultured Nitrospira sp. | reverse complement strand
TCATCGTGGCGGTCCTGCTGGCCAAGCGACGGTGCCGTCGCGGGTTGCCGCAACGGTTGGGACTTCAAGAAGGTTCATCTGGTTTGTTTCGTTTATTAAGTTTGTTTGGTATTTTCGAACAAAAGAAACCAAATAAACCAGATGAACCAAATAGACCTGTAATTTGGGTCCACGCCGTCTCTCTCGGTGAAGTGGTGGCGGTGACACCGCTCGTCAACGAGCTCCATCGCCGTCATCCTGCGTACCGCCTGGTGGTCTCGACGGTGACCGAGACTGGGCGGGAAGCCGTGGAGCAGCGATTGGCCGGCGTGGCAGACCACTGTTATGCGCCGCTCGATTTCCCCTGCGTCGTCTCCCGCTTCATCGAGCGACTGCGACCCTGCCTCTATCTTTTCGTCGAGACCGAACTCTGGCCGAATCTCTTGTGGCACCTGCGTCGACGTGGAGTGCCGACCGCTCTCGTCAACGGCCGGCTCTCGAGCAGATCTTTTGCGCGGCAGCAGTGGGGGCCCGTACATTCGTTCTACCGGCCGATGTTGCAGACGCTCAGCCTCTGCCTGATGCAGTCGGACCGGGACGTCGACCGTATCATCGCGCTGGGAGCAGAGGCCTCACGAGTCAGGCGAACGGGGAACATTAAGTTCGACCAGCCGATACCAGCCGTCACGGAGGGTGGGACGACAAGGGCTCATCTTGGGCTTCAGGAGACGGAACAGCTGTTTGTGGCAGGCAGTACCCATCCCGGCGAAGAAGAGACTCTCGTGGAATGCTATCGAGCGCTCGTGGCACAGTGTCCCTCTGCGGTCTTGCTGCTGGCTCCTCGACATACTGAACGGGCGGACTCGGTCGAGGCGATGATTCGGGCGCGCGGGCTCGCCGTGCAGCGACGCAGTACCATCGGGCAGGCCGGCGCGCTGCGGTCTACCGGCCCCCGTGTGGTGCTGCTCGACTCGCGGGGCGAATTGGCTGCGATCTACCGGGAAGCTGTGGTGACGTTCGTCGGAGGCACACTCGTTCCGATTGGTGGACACAATTTGCTGGAGCCGGCTCAGTGGGCGAAGCCGGTGTTGTTCGGTCCCTACACCGATCACTGTGCGGAGATTGCAGACCTCTTGATCCAGGCGGGAGGTGGCCGTCGGGTTCTCCAGGCGGAGGATCTCACACAACAAGTTATGGCCCTCTTCTCTGATGATGCGGAACGGGAGCGGATGGGCCGGTCGGCTCGTCAGGTGGTCGAACAGAATCAGGGAGCCTTGCAACAGACGCTGGAGGCCATCGACAGGCTGCTGACGCCGCAGCAAGGCACCAGCGGGTCTCCTCTCACGGACCGGTCGCTCCCCCTCATGGCTGG
>CAZPWD010000146.1:0-5073 GCA_964590025.1 uncultured Nitrospira sp. | reverse complement strand
GTGTTGAATCCTGGGACAAAGGTCAGATGGTGGCTGATATGGGCCGCAATCCCGTATGGAGTGGTTGCGCGGCTGCGCGCGCTTCTGTACGACTGGGGCTGGTTTGCTCAGCGGAGATTACCGGTCCCTGTACTGAGTGTCGGGAATCTCACGCTGGGTGGGACGGGAAAAACGCCGGTGGTCATTGTGCTTGCCGATTGGCTCCTTGCACAGGGGAAACGGGTGGCGATTCTCAGCCGGGGCTATCGACGGACAAGTACGGATCCATATCTGTTGGTGTCGAATGGCGAACGCCTGCTGGTCGGCCCGAACGAGGCAGGCGATGAGCCATTCTTGATGGCGCAGCGTTGCCCCAAGGCGATCGTTGCCGTTGGCGCCGATCGCTATGGGCTTGGTGACTGGGTCTTGAATCGATTTCCGATCGATTGTCTGGTACTCGACGATGGATTTCAGCACCTGGGGCTCTATCGCGACGTGAATCTCTTGCTGGTCGATGCCACGGATGCGGAGGGACTCGCGGCCCTGGTGCCGGCCGGTCGGCTCCGGGAACCACTTCAGGCGGCGGCGCGCGCGACCGCGATCGTGGTCACGAGAGCGGACGTGCCGGATCAGGTGACACAGGTATGTCACAGGCTGCAGGCAACGCTCGGTACGATGCCGGACCCGATCCAGGTGGTCTTTCGTCCAGAGAGTCTCGTGTCGGTGGTGACCGGAGCGTCGCAGCCGCTTTCCAGGTTCAAGGGAAAAACAGCGCTGCTCTGTAGCGGCCTGGGCCATGCCGGATCATTTCGCTCCCTCGTCGAGCGAATAGGGATCAGGATTCTGGATGAAGTGGCCTATGTCGATCACCATGCCTATACGAGCCAGGATGTCGAGCGACTGCGAGCCAGAGCGACTGAACTCCAGGCTGAGCTGGTCGTGACGACGGAGAAAGATGCCTGCAAGTTGGCCGCGCTACTTCAACTCACCGATAGCTGGTGGGCGGTCCGACTGACCACGGATGTGATGGTCGGGGAAAAACGATTGCGGCGGTTGGTGTTGGGGGTTGGTGAGAAGGCGAGGCTGAAGGCTGAAGGCTGAAGGCCAAGGTTTTCGGAACTTCGAACTCCGCCCATCTCGCCCGTCCCGCCTTTCCCGCGCGTCGCGCATCGCTGTTGCGGAGGCTTGTGAAAAAAGAAACCATCAAAAGAATTCTTGTGCGTGGACCCAACTGGCTTGGCGATGCGGTGATGTGCGAGCCTGCGCTCCGTGGGTTGCGGAAGCTGTTCCCCGACGTTCAGATCGCACTGTTGGTCAAGCCGGCTGTAGCCGATTTATTCGTGGGGCATCCGGCATTGACGCGTGTGCTGACCTACGACACCAAGGGGCGTCATGCGGGGCTCTCCGGTAAGTGGGCGCTGGCCGGGCAGTTGCGGCGGCAAGGCTTCGATCTGGCGGTATTGTTTCAGAATGCGTTCGAGGCGGCCTTCCTGACTTTCCTGGCCGGTGTGCCTCGGCGCTATGGGTATGCGACAGACGGACGAAGTCTGCTGTTGTCCGATCCAGTCGCTGCACCGGATCGCCGCACGCTCGTCCATCAAGTCCGCTATTATTGGGAGCTGTTGAAGCCGCTGGGCCTCACGGGCGATCCTTCTGCACCGGAACTCGTCGTCTTTCCTGAGGAGGAACAGGCAATGGCGGGGCGATTTGCCCAGGGTGGATTGACTGCCACGGATGTCGTCGTCGGAATCAACCCCGGTTCGACCTACGGCGGGGCCAAACGCTGGTTGCCCGAACGGTATGCCGAGGTCACGGAACGACTCTGCCGCACGATTCGCGAATCTCGTGAACAACAAGTCAGCGTGGTCATTTTTGGGGCAAAGGGGGAGGAACATTTGGGTCAGGAAATTGCCGCGCGTCTGTCGTCCCGATCCCTGGTCTTGTCCGGGGCAACGACGATCCGGGAACTAATGGCTGCGGTGAAACGGTGCGCCATGCTCCTCACCAATGATACCGGTCCCATGCACATCGCCTCCGCGTTCCAGGTACCGGTCGTCGCGATCTTCGGGCCGACCGATTGGCGCACCACGTCGCCCTTTGGGAGTGCCCATGCCATTGTGCGGCAGCCGGTCGATTGCGCTCCCTGCCTGTTGCGTGAATGTCCCATCGACCATCGGTGCATGACAAGGGTGACGGTTGATCAAGTCTATGAAGCGGCAACGAAACAGTTGACCCGGTTAGGGGTAAGGGGTGAGGGGTTAGGGGAAACCCCATCTCCGCCTCGCGCCTCACGCCTTACGCCTTACGGAGCCCTCGATGGTGTCACCGTGTTTCTGGATCGAGATGGAACATTGAACTACGATCCAGGCTATCTGAAAGTCGCCGCTGAGCTGAAGTTGTTGGCGGGGGTTGGGCCAGCCCTGGCTCGTTTGAAAGTGGCCGGGGCGAAATTAGTGGTCGTGACAAACCAATCCGGTGTCGGCCGTGGAATTATTACCCTCAAGGATCTGGAAGCGATCCATGCTAGATTGGAAGGTCTTTTGGAACAGGAGGGCGCGGCGCTGGATGCGATCTATTTCTGTCCTCACCATCCTGACGATGGCTGCCACTGTCGCAAACCGAATGTCGGGATGGTGGAACGGGCTGTGTCAGAGTTGCAACTGGATCTCCGACGTTCCTATTTGATCGGCGATCACGCGCGTGACATACAATTGGCACACAGGGTTGGCGCCAAGGCTATTCTCCTCACACCAGCGCTGGTGGACACGCAGGCGTTGGATATGCTCAAGGCTGAACAGGCTATGCCGGATGCCGTGGCGAAGTCTATGGCTGAGGCAGTTGACTGGATTTTCACCGATGCGGTGAAGAGCGCGAACGGGCGTGACGAGCGGGAAAGGCGAGAGAGGCAAGAGTCGTGAAACTCGGGGATCTTGCACGTCACGCCTGTCTCGCATTTCCCGCCAGTCTCGCGCGGCATATATGATGGAAGACTATCGTCACATCTTGTTTATCAAGCCAAGTTCACTGGGCGACATCGTGCATGCGATGCCGACTTGTGCGGCAATTCGCCGAGCCTATCCCAAGGCTCGATTGACTTGGCTGGTCAAGCGCGAGTGGGCTGGTCTCGTCGAGCGGATCGACGGAGTGGATCGGGTGTGGCCGGTGGAATCGACGCTCAAGGGGTGGCTCTCCCAGGTGCCCCTTCTTCGTGCAGAGCGCTTCGATCTCGTCGTGGATCTTCAAGGTCTCTTTCGGAGCGCCGCCATCGGGTGGCTCAGCGGGTCTCCTCTGCTTGTGGGATTTGCCAATGGGCGAGAGGGGAGTCCCTGGCTCTATTCGAGGCGCGTGCCCGTTCCACAATTGGAGATGCACGCGGTCGATCGCTACCTGCTTGTGGCGAAGGCCGTGGGAGCGGTGGGGTCCAGTGCGCCGGAGTTCCGTTTCCGTATCCCGCAAACCGATTATGAGGAGGTCGATCGCCTGTTGAGCCGATCCGGTGTGACGCCTGGAACGAGTTGGGTGGCGATGAATGTCTCTGCCCGGTGGCCGACCAAGCGTTGGCCGGCTGCGTCGTTCGCCGAAGTCGCAGATCGGCTGCAGCAAGAAGGATGCGGTGCGGTGGTGATGATCGGCGGTCCTGACGAACGAGCGGATGTTGCCGCGGTAAGCGGGATGATGAAGACCCCTGCCATCAATCTGGCCGGATCCACGACAGTGGGGTTGCTGCCGGCGCTCCTGAGCAAGGCGTCGCTGCTGATTACGAACGATTCAGGCCCGATGCATATCGCGGCAGCGGCTGGTACGCCGGTCGTGGCCCTGTTTGGGCCGACAAGTGCGGTTCTGACGGGCCCCTATGGGGCGGGCCATCGCGTGCTGACGGGTCAGGTGCCTTGCAGTCCCTGCTTCAGTCGAGTCTGCCGACATTCTCCCGAGATGGAGTGTCTCCATCTCATCAAGCCGAACAACGTGGCCGAGGCCGCGCGGCACGTGTTGACCGCGCAAACGATATCCCCATGAATGTCCTGATAGTCCGGCCAGACGGCATCGGTGATGTGGTCCTTTCTCTCCCGGTTGCGTCACAGCTTCGACAGCTGGTTTCTGGTGTGCGGATTGGATTTCTTACGAGTCCAGTCGTGGCGCCCATCCTCGATCATCATCCCGATGTGGACTATGTCCGAACGATTCGCTGGACCGATCCTTTGAGAGATCTGCGGGCCGCCTTTTCTGATGGTGTTGAGGCCGCGATCTTTCTCAAGCCGTTCCGCCGCCTCATGTGGGCGGCATTTCTTGCGCGCGTTCCGATTCGAGTGGCGACAGGCTACCGCTGGTATAGTGTGTTGGCGAATCGTCGGGTCTATGAACATCGGAAAGATTTTTCCAAGCATGAAACCGCATATAACGTCGGCATGCTTGCGGGGCTTGGATTGCAGCCTGGCATCGTGTTTCCACCGTGTCTCGTGCTGACTGATGCAGAACGAGCACGGGGGCAAGAGCGGTTGCGCGGCATGCCGACACCCAGGGTGGTGCTCCATCCAGGCGGGTTTGCGGCCCGGCGCTGGCGCGTTGAGCACTATCATTCGCTCGTGCGTGAGTTGCATCGGAAGGGCGTGGGGGTGGTGCTGACCGGAAACCAGGCGGAAGCAGACATGTTCAACCAGCACGTGAACAGTGACGCGCCGCTTCCTGCCTCGGTCCTGAATCTCATGGGGCAGTTATCGGTGCGCGAGTTAATGGCCGTGATTGCGGCGAGTCACGCGGTGGTCTCCGGAGCCACAGGCCCTGCCCATATTGCCGCAGCCTGCGGAGTTCCGAATGTCAGTCTGTTCGATCCGCGGCGCAACAATCTTCCGACGCGTTGGCAGCCGCTCGGCAAGGGACTGGTCCTGCGTCCTGATGTGCCGACTTGCGAAAAATGTATCTATGAAGCCTGTCCCTATTGGGACTGTCTCGACCGGCTCACGGTGGAAACGGTTGCGCAGCACGTGACACAGGTGGCCGGAGATCCTTCCCCATTGAGAGTGCTCCACGTCTAACAGGCTGCGGAAAAACCATTTCGGCACGGCAGAACTTCGACGGCCTGCACGTCTGGGACAA
>CAZPWD010000145.1:0-6555 GCA_964590025.1 uncultured Nitrospira sp. | reverse complement strand
GAGGGTGAGAAAACTTTAGCCCACATGATTCATGACGGTTCGTCGCGAAATCGCGTAGTCGCCATGCGAGACAGGCGCGTGGAGCCGCGAGGGAGGGAAGCATACTTGAAACAGTATGTTGACCGACCGAGCGGCGAGCCCGCCTGCCTGGACGCCGGGCTGACCGCGTCCAGGCTTGTCGCAGCGGCGAATTCGCAATTGTAGCAGAAACGCTCATGAATCATGCGGGCTAGTCGCCATCGAACGCTGGGTCAACTAAAACTCGACCCGTGCAACCAGATTGACAGCCCGACGGCTTGCTCCCTATAGTACCTGCGCGTAGTGTCAGCCCTGTCTAACAGAATGCTGAAAAAGTCCGCCAGCGGCGTTCTCGCGTCGCTCCCAGGAACCGTGAAACGTGAGGCGTGAAACGTGAAACGCGGGTCAGTCGCGGAGCTGCGGCCTTGCTTGGGACAAGGCGCGTCCCTGGGCGGAGAGGCTGCCTTGGCAGACTCGGGGCGGGCGGGTGAAGTAGCCGCCAAGGTTGGGCGGGTGAAAAGGCTGGCCTTTTTGAGCATCCTGTGTGGTGCTGCCCTGTTATTCCAAACATGCTGAACAATAAAATTCCCGCGTGACCACAACGCGTTGAGGCAAAGAGATTATCGCAATGACATCGACCATCGCTCCCTTTACCTTGAATCAAATCGGCACAGGCACAGCTCGCTTTCCGAGTGGCGTCGCCATTCCCACGCTGACGGATGCCGCCGTCGACCCCTATATCCAGACACGCGTGTCGAAACATGTGCAGGTGGACTGCATTCAGTTTTGGCCTCAGGACAAAGGGCTCTACCCCGGGCTCGTCTTATTGCATGAAGCGTGGGGACTGACCGCGCAAATCAAAGATCTCGGCGCCAGGCTGGCGTGCGAAGGCTACGGCGTCGTCATTCCGAACTTGTACGGGCGACTGGGTGGCATGGTGACGGCCAACGAAGAGGTTGCGGATGCGCTCATGGGCAAGCTGAACGAGTCGCTTGTCCTCCAAGACATCAATTCCTGCTGTGAATTCTTGAATACGCGCGACCACATTAAGCAAAATATCCACGGTGTGATCGGTTACGGCATGGGTGGATCGTATGCACTCCGGTTCGCCTGTCAACGGAAACGGCTTCGAGCAGCGGTCGTCTATTACGGCCGCGTGATGCAGCCTGAAACCGCGATCAAAGATCTGTTCTGTCCGGTGCTCTATCACCAGGCCGGTCAGGACCAGTGGGTGCCCAGTCAGGATGTGGACCGGTTGCGTGCTGCTGCGGCTGAGCATAAAAAGCGCATCGAGATCAGGACCTACCCCAATGTCCCCCATGCGTTTTGTAATGAACAACGCGTGGAGAGCTATCGTGCCGACGCGACGGCAGAGGCTTGGGAGTCAACTGCCGCGTTTCTGAAGACCTGCTTCCAAGGCACTTAGCAGGATGCTGAAAAAGTCCGCCAGCAGAAGAAGACCGTTATTTGGTTTATTTGGTTTGTCTCGTTTGTTTGGTTAAACAAGATCGACTCGATGAACTAAACAAACCAGATCAACCAGATAGACCAGACAAACCGGGCTTACCCCCCACGTGCGGACCGTCAAAGTTCTCGCGTGCCAACATAGTTTTTCCACAGCCTGTTAGGAGCCCCCGCTTGAGGGTGTGAGTGGAAGCACGGTAGAGTAGTGCGATGCGCAATCACATCCTCTTGATTCGACCAGCCCAATCACGAATCGGTCTCGCCCTTGCGATGGTGATCGTCACTGTATTCGGAACCTGGCTCAATGCCAAGGCAGACGAATCCCTTCCGAGTTCCACACCCGATTTCCCATCAGTCATTCGTGCCTATTCTGATTATCTGGCCAAACTAGAGTCCGACAAGGGAGCCAGCAACCTGTTTGTGTCGGCAATCGGTCCCGCACTCCAGCTGGGCGATGGGGCCAGGACATTGGGGGCCAACCCCTTGCCGGCCAAGCTCGCGAAAGAACTCCTGGTGCCGGAGCTGACGGCGGCAGTGCATCGGTTGATGGGTGATCTGGCCGCCTGGCACCTCGCTTCCACCGTTAGGCAGGCCGTGAAAGATCAGCAATTCGCGACGGTGACCGAGCGACTATTCGGATCTCCGCAAGCCAGGACATGGCTCGATCAACAGGGGAAAGCCCCCTGGCAGGACTCACTGAATCAACTCTCTGACGTGGTTGCCTCTCCAGAATGGACCAAGGGGAATCAGGGAGAATCTGTATCGACCCTATTGGTAACAGTCTTGGAGCGAGCTACTCGCTTGGAAGTGGACGCCATGCAAGCCAGCTACCAGGAGTGGGACCGGATACGGAATTGGAAGGATCGTGTGCGTGGGCTCCGCGGACAGGCCCGACTATGCGGGACCTGGCAGTGGATTGTTCATAACCATCAGCAGCACCATCAAGAACAGAAACTTTCGATACTCTTTCCACCAGCAGGAAATACACAGGCCACTCTGCCGGGACTCGTGGAAACGATCGTGCTGGGCGAGAACGTCTATTTACGGTGGGAAATCGATGGTCGGGTCCAAGAAGATAGTCTGCAATTCAGCAATGAAGGCCAACGCCTCGAAGGGACCTTCGTGAATTCCCAAGGAGGTTGGGGATCGATCAGCGGAAAGAGAACGGCCGGCTGCGCGCCATAACGCGCCGCGTGAAGCGCGAGACTAGCAGGAAAAGCGGGACGAGCGAGACGAGGTAACATCCGGTCTACCCACGTCGCGCCTTTCTCGCCCCTCTCTCGCTTCACGCGTCGCCGCGATTACGGCTCGTGGCTCGAGGGAGCACGTCCCGCCAGACTCCCCAACCTAAGAGTACCCAGCCTGCCATGAACGCCAGACCACCGATCGGGGTCACAGCCCCCATCCACCGGATGCCCGCAAGAGACACCATGTACAGACTGCCTGAAAAGAGAAGAATCCCGAGAAGAAAGAGCCATCCTGATTTTTCAAGACCTTGTCCGGGATAACGATCAATTGCCCAAGAAACGATACAAAGTCCAAAGGCATGATACATCACATACCTTGTTGCGGTTTCAAACACTTGGAGCATGGGCGCATCCAGAATTTCCTTGAGTGCATGGGCACCAAAGGCGCCGGCCGCAACACCGCATCCTGCCAAAATGCTCCCAATCACCAGGAATCGCTGAGCGGGTGAATGACCTATCATACGTATCCTCCTAGCAGGATGCTGGAAAAGTCCGCCAGCATCGTTCTCGCGTCGCTCCCAGGAACCGTGAAACGTGAGGCGTGAAACGTGAAACGCGGGTCAGTCGCGGAGCTGCGGCCTTGCTTGGGACAAGGCGCGTCCCTGGGCGGAGAGGCTGCCTTGGCAGACTCGGGGCGGGCGGGTGAAGTAGCCGCCAAGGTTGGGCGGGTGAGAAGGCTGGCCTTTTTGAGCATCCTGCGTGACTTTATCCTATTGTTCTTGAAATTGAGACCACTCAATTTTCACCGTGCCCCAACTGTTCTTCGGGAGACTCCTGATCCTCATTACTCAAAACGGTTTGCCGCGAAATCGCCCGAGCGCGCGTTCCTCGTTCTTCGCGCATGACTCGCGTGACTCGCGAGAAAAGCGGGACGGGTGAGGCGGGCTGAAGACTGAAGTGTTCGGAACTTCGAACCCCGACCTTCAGCCTTCAGACTTCGGACCACGCCTGTCTCGCTTTTCCCGCCAGTCTTGCCCTTCTCGCTTGAGTCAGGGATCGGGGATTGTAGCAGAAGCGCTCACGCATAATGTGGACTAAGTCTCGCTATGCCTCTCGGAGGTACAGACAGCTATTCGAACACCACCATTTTGGGTAAGCCCCCCACCTCTTGAGGAATAGCCACACCCCCCTTTCCCGCACTACCCTGCGCATACCATGTTGGCTCAGGGGAAACAACAGACCTGGTGGGATAGTCCAAAATTTACTATTGACTGCGTACTAGCGAAAGTACGCAGGCAGCTTGAAGCGGACGGGTGCGTACTCGAACGCTTGGAGGCTGGGTGTAAGCTCACCACCCCTGATCACCTGAGAGCAGGGGACTTTGTGAAAGTCCAATTGTGGTTGGAAGGCGAAGAGGCCTTTATAGACATCCGGCTGGCGGAAGTCAGAAGGGTTCACGGGCACTGGATCGCGGTGGAAGTAATCCAGGTGAGCCCAAATGACCGGATGAGACTGAAACGATTTATCGATGCCCCCGCAGCCATACACATCGAAGAACCTGCTCTAATCGACCATCTTCTCATTCGGGCCTAGCCCGCATTATTCATGAAGCTCCCCGCAGCAGCCTACTCCGCCGAAGTAGCCACTTCGGCTACGCGGGGGCGGTCACTGCCTGACCCCCTTTTCCTCCGTACAGAGCAAGAGCCTAAAGACCCGGCTTTTGCTGCTGTCCCTTCTTGATGGCAGCACCCTGCGCCTCTGCTTGAGCCTTATCGACAATCCCTTTGGCAGCGTCCAACGCACGTATGGTCGCATCAAGTCCCGTCATGTGAGTGGTGTAATTTTTGATTATCGTCCCGGGCCCAGCATAGTTAAAACCCTCGAACCCCAAGGCCACCTCGAGGAAGATGGCACCACATCTGGGCACCGACTGCTTATACGCCTGAATCATCAGGGGGGACTCTAGGGGATGGAATTCGACGACGCCCGGTGTCAGTCTGGGGCAGCCGGCGAAACTAGTTGCGGGGGTGGGTTTACGCAGTGTTCCATTGCTGTCGTAGCGCCATCGATATATACCGGGGGAATCCGGTAGCAACTCGGTGGGAGTCCCGTATTTCTCCACCAGTGTCTTCGCGAAGGCGTCAAAAGTCGGCTTCTTGCTGGCCGGAATATACTCAGTCCGATTGAGCAATACAATTCCCTCCTGTCCAGGAATCGGTCCAAAGAATATGGTAAGTACATCACCTGAGTTCTCAGTTGCAGGATATTTTATGTTATTAATTACACCGGATATCTGGGCTACATAATTCGTGTTTGGCACAGGCTGCGGAGCCCGTCCGGGAAGACTAAATGCCAGCCTGTTCGAGCCCTCTGCATAACTGTCAGCGGGTCTATTCGGGGATTTGGTCGAGGATCTGAAACCATGCGACTTGAACTTCTCGCGGGCCTGATCAGGCGTCATGCCGATGCGCAAACCGATCACGTCCGGGCCCGCCCCGCCGCTCCCGACCGATTTCGATCCGCTTTTGCTTGTCGCGGCATCGCCCGCCGGAGAATCGATTGTATTAGCCTTTTGATCGGGTGAACGACCTGCGTTGGGCGATACTGGCTTCTGGCTATTCGGTTTCCCGCTGCCTGATGTCCCCACGACTGCCCCAGGTACGGACGACTTCGACGAAGCCGATGACTTGGGCGTCGTAGGCTTAGCGTGCCGAGGAGACAATTGGGCAAGCTTGGTGTCCTTGTTCTGTTCCGTAGCGCCAGTAGACTGAGGTGGCTGTTGCTGGATAGGAATTCCCGAGAGGTTGATCCCGCGTGTTAGTGCAATCTGACCCAGGATCGCTTGACCGCGAGAGTCCACCTTCATAATCCCAATTTCTCCACGCAACGAGAAGGTCAGGTCCATAGGAGATTGTCCATTCTGGTAAAACGAGATTGCTCCCTGCGTTTCTCCGTCTGGCTCTAACGACACTGGATTATTGGGGCCGCCAAGACCTTTGCTATCCCCCGTATTCCACTTTCTTCCGCTGCTGTCTATCAGAGAAGTGAGCCCGATCAACGTGATGAAGAGCCTGCGGCCAGTTCGATTCACGAGCGACAGACCGACATCAACTTTTGTCTCATGGCTGAACAGCTGTATCTCCGTCACATTCACACAAAACTCCGGTGTTGCAGTGGAGGACACTCCTGCCGGCTGGCAGGGGCTCACTGACTGACTGAACGGCGCTGGCCGGGTCATAACCTGATCTTTCTGCGCCTTCGTGCACGACACGAGCCCCACTCCGACTGCCAATACGATGCATGCTTGCAGCAACCAATATGTGTTCATAATCGGGTTTCTTTGCAGAAGACCGTTGAACTGTTTATTCATGTGACGCCTCTCCTCGCAGGCAAGGGAATAGTTTCGCTCCTGTCGTTCGACACAAAGAAACGCAGCACTTCAAAAAACTGGGGCGTCGCAAGCGGCGGAGACCAGAGAGTCACCCGCGCAGGAAGAAATCAGGAAGCGCGAGGGAATAGGACAGTCAGCGTGGCTTCGAACGTCTTGAGGAAGATGCTAGCACCATGGCGCATGCCGTCAAGCTATAAGCTATTCTTGAGCCACAACCAGAAAAGTAGGCCTGCAGCCTAAGGAGCGGACTCGCGTTGTACGTGACGGAGCATTGCACAGGCAAGCGTCGAAAGAGCCGAAGCGTGAAGGGCATAGGGATCTTGCAGGGCGGCGCGAGAACCGAGCGGGGGAAATGATGGTATTCCTGGGTCCAAACAAATGGCGGCGGACGTTGTGACACTGTCTTTAGCGTACTAGGCTGCCTCCTCCTTTGAAAATGGTGCCGGAGGCCGGGATCGAACCGGCATGGGCCTGTTAAGCCCGAGGGATTTTAAG
>CAZPWD010000144.1:0-6568 GCA_964590025.1 uncultured Nitrospira sp. | reverse complement strand
GTGCCCGAATGGTTGAGGGCCGAGAACCTTTGCAAGAAGATCTTCGCGCGCTGCTCTCAATAAGGGCCGCCAGCTGGTCGGAGAATCGGATAACCAAGGAGGATGTATGAATCGGATACTTGTGGGAACCGCGCTCGTGGTGGCAGCATTCGTACCGCTTGTCGGCTGCTCGTCCTACTATATGGGCAAGCACGAGAATGCCTTGCATGCGAAGGCGGTCATTGCCGGTCCCGGCATTACGGGAGAGGCGTATCTCTACGAGGAGTATGAAGGGCAAGTCAGGATTAAGTTGAAGCTCGACGGCACGCCGGAAAGCAAGTTGAAGGCGGGACGCCATGCGATCCACATTCACGAGACCGGCAGCTGCGAGCCCTTCTCGGCAGCCAAGGGGCACTATGATGGGAATGTGGATGCGGCAATGAATCCGGAGGCGAACGTCACGTCCGGGTTAGGGAACCATCCCTACCATCTCGGCGATCTCCAGAACCTCTCCGTGAGCGACGACCGGAAAGGGTCGCTGTATACGATCACGAGCCGGGTGACCCTGTCCGAAGGGCTCAACACCCTGTTCGATAAGGACGGGAGCGCCTTCATCATCCATGAGTTTGAGGATAAGTATCTGCCGGACCCGCCGACAAAGGATGCGCCTGGTGGGCCCCGCATCGCGTGCGGCGTGATTGTGAAAGAATGAAAGTTTGTCCCGAATGACAGGAGCGTCTCCTTCGCCAACGGGAACGGTCTGCAAGATAGCCGCACGAGACACGCAAGACTGGCGGGAAAAGCGCGACTGGCAGGGACGGGGCTCACACGTCACGCGAGTCTCGCTCCTCGCGCTTGTCGCGCGCCACTCTGTCATTTCGCGACGAATCGTCATGAATAGTCCGGGCTAAGCCCGAGCTCGGCGTTTCTGATTTCCATATGCCATCCATGCACCGAATATTGCGCCAAAGATGATGCTCAGCATTTCCAGAATGTTTCTGTACCAGCCACCCAGATCGACGTTTAGATCAGCACTCATAACTTGAAACAATAAGATTACGACGGCGGCGGCGGATACAAGAGAGGCAACAACGATCGCCACCTGCTTGTGATAGCGCGGTACGATATAGATAGTCACACCCACAAGGGAAGCAGCTGCAATAGTCCTCGTTACAAACATAATGTATGTGCCAATAATTGGCATCCCATCCATATCCGGCGCTTCCCAAAAAGAATCAACAAGTTCAAACCCATGGATAATGCCGAATGCCCTTCCAATAGAAAAGTTAGCTGAGAACCAAAGCATGAGACCTGCCGGAACCGCGATGATCCATCGAAGTATATTAATTGCTAGGTTGTTGCGCATATGTTGAAGCGGACATCTGAATTATTCATTGGTTCTCCTCACGGAGGCGACTCTAGCTAGGTGCTTATCATATAGCTGGTACAAACTGAGAACGCAATCAGAACCATGCACCTCGTAGGGTTAACCACCAGATTGAAGGGGAAATGAAAAGTCATCGCACAGATCTCAAGAAGATCGCTCGTCGCGCCATGATCGAACGGGGCTTTTCCCCGGATTTTTCTGCCCCGGCGATGGCCGAGCTTTCCCGCATACAGGCTGCTGCCACAGACCGGCACTCGGACATGCGTGACCTAACGGGTCTCCTCTGGGCGTCGATCGACAACGACGATTCCCGAGACCTCGACCAACTCACCGTGGCTGAACCACATCCTGATCGGTCTGTAACAATCCTGGTCGCGATTGCCGACGTGGACGCGCTGGTCAGGAAGGAATCCGCCCTGGATGCTCATGCCAAGCACAATACGACGTCGGTCTATACGGCCGGCGACATGTTCCCCATGCTGCCGGAAAAGCTGTCGACTGATCTGACGTCTCTCGGCGAAGGGCAAGACCGCCTCGCGATCATCGTGAAGATGGTGATTGCGGAGGATGGGGCGGTCCTCAGTTCGACCCTCTTTCGGGCCCTGGTTCGCAACCACGCGAAGCTCGCCTATAACAGCGTCGCCTCGTGGCTCGCAGGGGAGGCGCCCGCGCCTGAGCGGGTCAAGGCCGTCTCTGGCCTCGATGCGCAACTCCGCCTCCAAGGCCAGGTCGCGCAGCGGCTCAAGGCACGACGACACCAGCAGGGAGCTCTGAGTCTTGAAACTATTGAGCCACGAGCCGTGTTTGAGGATGAGGTGCTGACCGATCTCAGGGTCGAGCAGAAGAATCGCGCCAAGGAACTGATCGAAGATTTTATGATCGCAGCGAATCAGGCGACGGTGTCTTATCTGAATGGAAAGGGCGTGCCCTCCTTCCGCCGCATCCTGCGCTCTCCCGAACGCTGGCAGCGGATTATCGAGGTGGCCGCACGCTGGGGCGAGCACTTACCCCCGGAGCCGGATGCGAGTGCGCTCGAAGCGTTCCTCGTCAAGCGCCGACAGGCCGACCCCCTCAGATTTCCCGATCTGTCTCTGGCCATCGTAAAGCTCATTGGCCGAGGCGAATATGTGCTTGACCAGTTGAAGGATGGCTCTCCCGAACATTTCGGGCTCGCGGTGAAGGGGTATACCCATTCCACGGCTCCCAACCGGCGCTTTCCCGATCTCATCACCCAACGGCTGATCAAAGCGGCGTTGGCCGGCGCGCCAACGCCGTACCATCCGGAAGAACTGAAGTATCTGGCCGGCCACTGTACCGAGAAAGAAGACGATGCGGAAAAAGTCGAGCGGCGGCTCCGGAAATCCGCCGCCGCCCTGTTGCTCGAATCGCGGATTGGGCAGCGCTTCGACGCCATCGTAACGGGCGCGTCGGACAGAGGCACGTGGGTCCGGCTCCTTGAGCCGCCGGTCGAAGGGAAAATGGTGACGGGCGAGAGTGGCCTCGACGTCGGAGACAGCGTGCGAGTGGAACTCGTGAGCACGGACGTCGAACGAGGGTACATCGATTTCGTCAGGGTCGGATTGTGAGGGAGTCGCCGTCCTCTTGTTTGTCTGGTTACAGAGGTTTATTTGGTTTGTCTTTTTCAGGGAACGAAATAAACCAGACAAACCCACTCACCAGATAAACCGTCCATGCTTTGCTTTTCGCGCCTTTCCCTCACATCTCGCGATGTACGCTTCATGCTCTTGCTATCAGCGCTGTTCTTCTGACCGCTTATCCGGTGTCTCCAAGCTGGTGCGGCCGAGTGTGCCATTGCGGTAGTCCGACAAGAGGATTCTCGCCGCTTTGTCTCGGTCTAACCCACCGCCGCTCCTCGTCAGCAGGCAGCCGCGCTTTCTGGCGACGGCGTCGATCACACCCGCACTAGTCAGTCCGTCCACCGCAAAACCGTAGCGGGCCGTAAGCCTCGAAGGATAGCGCGCAAGCAGGATGGTGGCGAGAAATTCGGCGACAGCTTCGTCGTCGACGACCGTGTGGCCCACGGCATTGATCGTGGCGAGCAGGAGGCCCACATGAGGGTCGTTGATGGTCCCCCACAACAGTCCGGGTGAGTCGGTGATGGCCATGTGGTCGTTCAGTTTGTGACGCTGTTGGACTTTGGTCACGGCCGGTTCGTCGCCCACGCGAGCGACGCGGCGGTTGAGGAGCGTATTCATCAGGGTCGATTTGCCGATGTTGGGGATTCCCATGATCAGCATGCGCAGCGGCTTTGCGCTGTTGTGGCGATGGGGGGCGAGCGGCTGACAGAGCTGGGGCACCTTGGCGGCATCGCCCGCTTGACTGCAAGAAAGGGCCACGGCGCTGACGCCCGGTTGCTGGTTATACAGGTCGAGCCAGGCCTGAGTGACGGCGGGATCGGCGAGATCAGCTTTGTTGAGGACCTTCAGGCTAGGACGCTGGCGGGTCAGGCGCAGCTCTTCGATCAGCGGATTGCAGCTGGCGTTCGGTGTGCGCGCATCCAGCATTTCGACGATGACATCGATCACCTCCATCGTCTTGGCCGCTTCTTTGCGCGCCGCATTCATGTGACCGGGAAACCACTGGATGGACATGGAGGGACAGGCTTTCTGAAAAAATGAATTGTACTCTACCAGGATGCTGAAAAGACGGCCAACACCACGGAGCGTGGCACGTGAAGCGCAAGCACTGGCTGGTTTTTCTTGTTTATTTGGTTTGTTTGGTTGAACGAGACAGACCAGATGTACAAAACAAACCAGATGAATCAGATCAACCCGTCCCGCCAGTCTCGCGTGCCAGAATAGTATTGCAGCAACCTCTTAGGTCTCGGGAGGAGTCCCCTCGCACCGTTGTGGTCTCGGATTGGCCCGGTCGGCTCAGCCGAGTTGGGCCGGTTCGGCGGTGAGTTCGAGCGGTTCCAGCAGGGCTCCGATTTCTTCGGACGTCGTCTCAATCTCAAACCGCTCTCTCCGGATCTCGTTGCCGGTTCTACTTCGATACACAAGCTCGTCCGTGTCGAGATCATATTCGGGAATCTCGGCGCTCTCCCATCGCTGCACGAAGTAGTGGGCATAGAGGGTATAGAGGCCGTGGTCCTTGCTATTGTGCCGGAGGACATACTCCGGCATGGTCTGGACATCCAGATCGGCATGGTAATGCTGGAGCCAGAGGTAATCTCCGAGGATCACCAATTTGATCAACGGGGAATCCGAGTAGAGCTTGAGTTTAACGGCTTTCCCCATGGCCTTCAGCCGCTTGAGGAGCTGGATACTTTGCCGAACTTCTTCCCGAAATGCTTCCAACGTGAACTCGGGATGGTTGATCGCCTGTATGCGCGCGCTCGCTTCCTGGCAACAGGGATTCACCAGCATGATTCTGGCCCCCAGGCACTTGTCAAGGACCGACGACAGATCTCCCACTTGATCCACAAAGGAGCTGTGGCCGCTTGACCCGATGACCGATATGGTTCGGCCTGTTCCCTGCTCTCCCTTGAGTTGCTTGATGTGCCGTTGTGCCCCCCGCGTGCGGCGCGGGAAGAACGAGACGAGGCCGGCACCGGTCGCCACATTGGCAAGGGCCCGGTCCCGTATGCTGCGACGGAAGTAGTTGAGGCAGACGATCAGGAGGATCGCCACCGTCATTTCCACGGCGATGAGCGAGAGCCTGTCATGTTCGACGCGAGACCAGAACGACAAAAACTGTTTGGCGCCTGCCGGGAGCAAGAGCGCAATGCCTGCACTCAGGGCGACGACGACAATGTGATAGAGACTCCCTGCGGTGTCGCGGAGGAGTGCTCGAACGGTTGACGAGAATTCATGAAACAAGAATACACCTCTTGAAATTGTTAGATCCCACGACTCTGTCGGGCCGGTCATGCGAGCGATGGGCAGTGAAGCCTTCGGGGGTGTGCTCAGCAGATGCAGGACGGCTGCGTGCGAACAAAAAAGATCGCGTCAAACTTCGTGTCTGCTGGAGGACTGCAGCCTCCGAGCACGGAAGGTCTTACGCGATCACCAGTCACCCTACCACGAACGTATTCGTCATGCAAGGAATGCTGCGAAAGAGGATCGAGCGTCGGCCACTTCGTTTGTGGTCTATCTGGTTCATCTGGTTTGTTTGGTCTATCCGGTTTGTCTGGTTCAACCAAATACACAAGACAAACCAAACAAACCAGAAAGACCAGCCTACTCGTTATCGCAGGCGTTCGCGGCCGTGGGGGGTGGTGAGATCTTGGTCGGGACCAAGGGGGACGATACGGGTCGGATTGATGTCGTCGTGGGTGATGTAGTAATGCCGCTTGATGTGGTCGAAGTTCACGGTGTCGGCGATGCCGTCGGTCTGATAGAGGTCTTTGAGGTAGCTGAAGAGGTTCGGGTAGTCGATGATTCGCCTGAGGTTGCACTTGAAATGGCCGTGGTAGACGGCGTCGAAGCGCACGAGGGTGACGAACAAGCGCCAATCGGTTTCGACGAATTGTGAGCCGAAGAGGTAGCGTTGGCGCGCCAGCCGGTCCTCGAGTTGATCGAAGGCGTCGAAGAGACGCCGCACGGCTCGTTCATAGGCCTGTTGCGATGTGGCGAATCCCGCGCGGTAGACCCCGTCGTTCACGTTCTCGTAGATGAAGGTATTGAGGTCGTCGATCTCCTTCCTGATTCCGTCCTGATACAGGTCGATCGTGCTCTCGGTGAAGCGATTGAACTCGCCGTTGAACATGCGCATGAGGTCGTCGTCGGAATTGGTGACGATGCGTTTCGTCACCGTATCCCACAACACAGGGACGGTGAACCGTCCCCGATAGTTCGGATCGGTGGCCTTATAGGCCTGGCTGAGGAACTGGAATCCGTTGATGGGATCGAGCGAATGGCCCGGCCCTTCGCGGAACGCCCAGCCCCGCTCGTCGCGGATCGGGTCCACGACCGTCATGCCGATCACGTTTTCGAGCTTCTTGAGTTTCCGCACAATGATCGTCCGATGCGCCCAGGGGCAGGCCCATGAGACATAGAGATGGTAGCGTCCGCTCGCCGCCGGGTAACCGGAATTACCATTCGCGGTCACCCAGTCCCGAAAGGCATCCGGTTGCCTGGTGAAGGCGCCTTCGACGCTCTGCTCGTCTGGAAATTGTGCCTGGATGGTCATTGTCGGGCTCCTGCGTCCCTCTACCGTACCATATTGCGGAGTAACAGG
>CAZPWD010000143.1:0-6602 GCA_964590025.1 uncultured Nitrospira sp. | reverse complement strand
GGGGGATATTGATACAGTTTGCCGGTGGCCCTGGCCTGTGACGCGCGAGACAGTCTGTCATGGTTTTGTGGTTTGTTTAGTCCGCAGAACAAAACAAACCAGACAGACCAGATAACCAGATAAACCAGATCCCTGTCAGCGTTCCAGGTGGAGCGAGCCTACTTGGACTTGATCAAGACCGGTTTTGACTGGGCGCTTCCGCCGCCCGCGACGATGATGACGAACGACATCCCCGCTTTCGCATCCGGCACAGTTGCTTCAATCGCCGAGTCGCTCATGAATTTGAAGGCCACGGGCGTGTTTGGGGCCGCGCTGAAGGTCACAGTATGAAAACACTCCTTCGAGCCGAAATTCTCACCGGTAATGACAACGTTGTCGCCCGGCTTGGCTTCATCCGGTTCGACTTTGGCGATCCGTGGGCGCTTGCTCCGGTCGCAGATCGGGTCCCGTTCGACTTTTGCGGCATCGAACCCCTTGATCGATTCGGTACCGTAGAGGGTAAACCCTGCGCCGTCAACCATCGCGCCTGGCTCCTCCGCGTGGGATACGGTCATGGGTGAAGCCATGGATCCGATGAGTCCCAATAACATGAACCCCGATGATCGCCACGTCTGCATAGGTGCCTCCTTCAATAACAACGACGCACGATTATTTCTCTTTGATCGGGATATACGTCTCGGCAATGAGTTGTTGACCGGCCGGAGACAGGACGAACCGGGTGAATGCCTGAGTCAGGGGATGTGGCTCCTTCTTGGACAAGAGAAGGACGGGGCGTCGGAGCGGATAACGGCCGTCTTTGACGGTGGGGCCCTCCGGTTCGACCTTGTCGATAGGCAAAAGTCTGACGGGGACGCCGCCTGAGACGACGGACAATCCCTGGCTCAGAGACAGGTAGGCGATCGCAGACAGAGGGGGAAGTGTTCCCACGACGGTTTTAACGACCTGTTCATCGGAGCCAATCACCTTGGCGGCACCGGTGATCTTGCCGGTAATGCCGAGCTGCGATTCAAACGCATCGCGGATATTTTGGTTGCGAGGCCGGTCGATGACCAGTATTTTCGTCTCTAGACCACCGAGTTCGGACCACAGCGTGATCTTACCGGAGAAAATGTCGGCTACTTGTTGCTTCGTGACTTCTTTCGTGAAATTGGAGAGGTGCACGAGGACGCCGATCCCATCCCACGCGATGGGCGTCGCCGAAAGACCTCCTGCTTCAGTTCCGGTCACGGCGATGTGGGCCTGGCCAGATTTGACCATCTCAACAGGTTTCGAATTGCCGTCCCAGACGACATCGAGATAAGCTCTCGGGTTGGCTTTTTCAAATGCGCGGGCGAGGGGTTCGATGGTCGTCAGCTCCGGTCCGTTGCCGGCGATGGTCAGGCTTCCGGCGACGTCCGCCAGGGCGACGAGGGCTATTCCATAGCTGAACAGAAGGCTGAGGCCTAGCGAGAGCACGAGTCTCGCGGTCATGCGATCTCCATGGGGTTGGGGTGGATATTGGGAAGAGGACGACACGTATTCACATGCCAGCCACAATCTGACTCAGTTCTCCGTTGTGCCGCCAGTAGAAGGATCGGAAGGTGGAGCCGTGTCGGGCGCTGCGCGTTTGCCCATCAGTGGCGGGAGTTTGGCGAACTTGTCCATCCGCTCGTCTAACATGTTATAGGCTTTCATTTCGGCGAAGCCGGTCTTTTTGGTCCCTTTCACTTGTGTCGCGCAGGTGGACAGTAATCGTGTGGCGCTCTGGGCATGACAGTGAGGACATACGGTGTCTTCAACTCTGGCATGGACGGATTGGGTGGCGTCGAAGTGCTTCTCGCATTGCCCGCAACGATATTCATAGATCGGCATGGTTCGTATCCTTCAAATCAGTGAACACCGGACAGAGAGAGACGCACCCTTGACCGGCCGTTGAGCTTTGTCTTATTGTACCCAGCTAGCGGACATGACTTCCAGTGGTTTAAGTGGAGGATTTCGATGCCCCTGTTGATTCGAAAGTACAAGAGTGTGAGTGGAATGATGCAGGAAGAGCGAATCGACGATCCGGATCGGGTCGATCGATACATGAGGATCTTTGAGAAGGACGATATTAAGAAGCTCGAGACGGGCGTAAAAGTCTTTATCGAGAAGGATGAGTGGCAACTCCTGCCCTAAGCTGTGTCCCCCGTCTCAATCATCGACATGACTCCATAGTAGATTGAATCGGAATCCGATCGCTGGTCGTGAGTGTGTCCAAGCCGGGAATCGCAAGAAAATGGCCGTGCCGCGGCCTGTTGGTGAGGTGCTGCTCCTGTGAGCTACTGGATTCACATCGCGCGTTCAATCGATCGGGTCACGCTCCACAAGAATCGTTGTTCTGAGGTGCCGTCTACGTCGATCGGTTCCTCAAGCGATTTTTGGGAAGGCGGGTGGTTCGATTACGTGGATAAGGAGCGGGCGCTAGCGGCGATGGAGCAAGCCGGGACGACTGAACAGCGCCGTTGTCCGCTGTGCAAAGCCTAAACAGTGGCGAGTGATGAGTGACGCGTAATGTGCGAGGGGGTCGGGTTCATGATCGACTCACAATAACCCATCACTCAGCACTGATCGCTCACCACGTGATTCCATGCCACGATTTGCACTCCTGCTGACAACGTTCATCTGGGGCGCGACGTTTCCCGCTACCAAAGCGGTATTTGAGCAAATTCCACCGCTCTCGTTTCTGTTTCTCCGATTTCTCCTGGGGGCATTGCTGGTCGGGGGCGGGTATCTCCTCTGGAGATTTCGCTTACACCGCGAGCCGGCGGTCTTGCGAGCGAGTGCGATCGCCACCTGCTGGCTCTTTCTCGGCTATGTCCTCCAAACGGTCGGGCTCCACTATACGACCGCATCGAATTCCGCCTTCATTACGGCGCTGTATGTCGTCATCGTGCCGTTGATCCTGCGCCGATTCGACCGGCGTGTGTGGTTGGCCACAGGAATCGCCACGGTGGGGCTCTGGCTGCTGGTGAAGCCCAGCGCGTCCGGGAATCTTGGCGATCTCTTGACGCTCCTCTGTGCGATTGCGTTTGCCGCGCATATTGCTTGTCTTGAACGGTTTACCCGCCAGGTCGATGCGCCGTCCTTATTTGCCTGGCAAATGATGGCGATGGTTGTCCTGTTGCTTCCCACCCTTCTGGTTGAACAGGCGCCGGTTCAGGCGTTTGCGCCGACGCCGTTGTTGCTTGTCGGGCTTGGGGTGACCGGAGGACTTGCGACCGGGGCCTTTGCCGTTCAAATGTGGGTGCAGCGCATTGTGCCCGCGCAACAGGTGGCATTGATCTTTGCGTCAGAACCGGTCTACGCGGCCGGGCTCTCCTGGTACTTTCTCGGTGAAACGTTGGATCTTCAGGGGTGGATTGGAAGTGGACTCATTTTGTTGGCAGTGTTAGTGGGCGCCTTTGGGAGCGGCCCTCAATCGTCAGCGCCCGCGGTCGGCACGGTCCAGCCGGCCTAACTCGTTACAGGGAGTCAGATGGCACAAAAATTTGGCAATGGACGCTGGGTACAGGAAGGGTTTCTGGATAATCGCGTTGACGGAACGATCGTGGGGCAGATCGTATTTGCGGTGGTCGGTCCTGTCGATGTGTATTTACGGGGAAACTTCAAGGCCGATATCGCGGGGCAGGTCATTCAGTTTCGGAATCGCCGGTTTGAGGACGAGGATCTCGCCGGGCAGGTGATTGGTGACATGGAAAACCCACAGATCGGGGATGTGAACTTGATCTCGTTTGACCCTCATCCGAATCTCACCCCTCATCCGTATATTGAATGGTTCTCGACGAGGAAGAATCACTATCGCATCGAGCTGGAACCAGCAGACGCCTGGATTGTTCCCGCATCGGAGGTGGGAGAGATCGATCAGGTGAGTCGAACGATTCGTGAAGCGCTCGCTGGGCGGATGACTGAACTAGCGACCCAGGAGCCCGCTGATTTGATGTAGAAGGATGCTGAAATCGTCCGTCAGCGTCCATAGACCGTGACGCGTGCAGCGCGAGGACTGGCTGGTCTCTTGATTATCTGGTCTGTCTCGTTTGTTTGGTTGAACCAGTCAGACCAGATCAACCCTTCCCTGTCTCGCCCGTCCCACCTGTCTTGCGCGGCTGATACGCTGCGGGAGCTAGGTAATAACGACCGTCGCAATTTCGGTATGGTCGGTATGATCTGCCGCCTGCATCCCTGTCAGACGTCGCGCGCGTTGCTGAATCCAGATATCGCCGGGAGGCAGTCGAAGGGGATAGACCAGCAGAGGATCCGACTTTTCCCAAGCTGAGGGGAGGGGTTCGGTGATCCCTGAGGGAGCTTGCCCTAGACCGAGAATGAGGGCGACCGATACCGTCTCCAGGGCCTCAGAAGAGAGAAGAGCCGCGGGCCGGCGTTCCCCAACCAACTGAACCCGTACGACGGATAGGCCCCCTTCCATCATCCCTAACCGAGCCGCCGCGCCCCGGGAAAGATCGAGGATCCGGCTGTTGACATAGGGACCCCGGTCGTTGATCCTTACGTGGAGATGTTTCCCGTTCGCTAAATTCACGACTCGAACCACGCTGCCGAGTGGGAGGGTCCGATGGGCCGCGGTCAATGCCTCCATGTCGAACAGCTCGCCGTTGGCTGCCTGCTTGCCATGAAACGACTCGCCATACCAGGAGGCCACCCCGCGATCCTCAATCCCCACGTCCAATTGAGACGCCCCCTTAGGAACCCACGAACAGGCGCCCAGGAGCATCCCCAGACCAAGACTCATCGCACATAACAGCTGCCGGCTGTTTCCACGAGTCCAACTGATCATCTAACACCACCTCTTGTTCCTGGTTGAACTACCTGTCACACAGGATCCTGGCCTGTGTGCCCTCACAGTACGGTCCAACCGTACGTCCCACAATACCGAAAGCGTAGCCCTAACCCCTACGTTGGGATGAAGGAAAAAGGAGAGACCGCTAAGGAACTGTACGACAACGAACCAACAATCCTGGCTGGTAACCGAGAGGACTATGTCTATATATAGAAGAAAGTACTTGTGCGAGTCAACCCATGATCGGTACTAACGCGGACGGTTTGATGGCGCCATGCCCTGAACCATAAGCGCTACTGAACCTGAATGATCCGAGCAAATACCCCGTCCCGCTGTTTGACATAGGTCAGCCACACCACCTCACCCACTCTGATGGTCTGAAACGCGATCTGCTTCCCCTTTCGCACAATCCTGGTTTGGCCTGTCACCTTGGCTCCCACGGTCATATCATCATGCTTGGTCAACGGTGTCTTGACGACAATCATATAGGGAGATTGGGTGATGTTCACCGCCATTACCTGGCCATGAACCCGATAGGTCCGCCCGCTGGCTGCCTTACTGTCAGGCGAAATACAGAGCAGCATCATCAACGCAGCGATTGCGAATAGTGCCCCTCTCGTTTGACGCACCCTCGTCATGGATCGATTTCCCCTGGCAGGCCTATCCGCGCGCGAGCGGACTCTAGCAGGATGGAGAAAACGTGTAAAGTTGCACAGGGCTGGAACACGATATTGACTGCCCCAATCCGACTGAGTAAGATGCCCACGTGTTGCCTGTAAGGGTGTAACGACCAACCCGCCGGCAGTACTCCCCAACTCAATCGATCCAATCACCACATATGTATGATTGAAGTCCAACAGATCACGAAGCGGTATGGACAACATACCGCCCTCGATCGCGTCAGTTTCTCCGTCGCCAAGGGCGAGGTGTTGGCGTTCCTGGGCCCGAATGGGGCTGGTAAGACCACCACCATGCGCATCCTGACCTGCTTTATGCCGCCCACCGAAGGCACCGCACGGGTGGCGGGGTTCGATTGTGCGGACCAGCCGATGGAGGTGAAACGCCGGATCGGCTACTTGCCGGAGACTCCGCCGGTCTACCAGGAATTGACGGTCACAGAGTATCTTCAGTTCGTGGGCCGCCTCCGCGGTATGGGTAGAAAAATCCTCACCTCGTCCATGCAGCGTGAAATCGAGCGGCTCGGACTTGGCACGGTGCAACACCGGCTCATCGGGAATCTGTCGCGCGGATATCGCCAACGCGTCGGGCTGGCCCAAGCGCTGCTGCACGATCCCCCGATCTTAATCCTGGATGAACCGACCGTTGGGCTCGATCCGAAACAGATTATCGAGATCCGAGAATTGATCAAGAACCTGGCCGGATCCCATTCCGTCATCCTGAGCACCCACATTCTTCCCGAAGCTACCGCCGTGTGCCAGCGCGTCGTGATCATCAGCGGCGGGCGCATCGTGGCCGAAGATACACCCGAACAACTATCGGCGCGCTTACGCCAGTCCGAAAAGATCTCACTCACCCTCAAATCTCCCGCTGCAGACACCGACAGTCGCTTGAAGGCGGTGCAGGGGGTCCAGAACGTCTTCACGAGCGGCGCCCCCGGTACCTTTCTCCTGGAATGCGAACTTGGTCGGGACGTGCGGGAAGAAGTGGCTCGCCTGGCGGTCACCAGTGGATGGGGGCTGCTCGAACTGAAAGCCATTTCCATGACGTTGGAAGACGTGTTCCTCCAACTGACCAGACATGAGGAAGGCCTCGCGCCGGACGCAGTGGTCGC
>CAZPWD010000142.1:2930-6752 GCA_964590025.1 uncultured Nitrospira sp. | reverse complement strand
CGGGCCGGCTGCTCCGTGCTCGTCATCCGATGAGGCTCCCCGCAGCGAGCTGCGGGGTATTCAGCGAAGGAGATTAACACGGTAGTTTCTGACGAAACTCACTGCGCTAGCCCGCGACACTCGCCAGACCTTATGCTGCAAATTCTACGCGAAATGTGCGCCCTAACCGCGCTTCAAGAGTGATGAGCATTTCAAGGCTGAACTTGTCCCATTTGCCACGCACGAGGTCGGACACGCGGGATTGTGCGATGCCCAGGCGCTTGGCCGCCTGAGTTTGGGTGAGCTTCTGCTTCTCGATGTAGAGGCGAAGATCGCCCATGAGATTTGCACGCATTTGGAGCACGGCGGCTTCGGCCGGGTCAAAGCCAAGATCCACAAAGATATTGCCGCTGGATTTGGTCGTTTTCTTCTTCATCTCCGGCCTCCGATCTGTCGGTAACGTGCACGAGCCAACCCGATGTCTTCTCTTGTGGTCTTCATGCGTTTTCTTCTGGAACGCATGAAGCACATAGACGGACTCGGCGAACTTGGCCACATAGAGCACGCGTCACTCGCCCAACACGTGTATTCGAATCTCCCGGACGCCGGCATCCACCTCTTTCATGGGCTTCCAATCAGATGGCCCCAGGCCACGCTGAACAAAACCCAACTCGAAACCAGCCACACGACGGGCTTCTGCAGGGAACTCTTCGAGGTCGTCGAGACTGGAACCGACGAACTCCAGAGATTTCATGTTAGAGACTATATAAGATTTGTGATTGGGGTATCAAGAAACATAGATAAGTCTAAATGCTTTTTACCTGCCGCGCGCTCATTGTTTCTTTGGGGAGCCCTCGCGACGCAGGAGTGCGAGGTAGGCCAGTGTGTCGGTGAGTTCCTGATTGGTCATGGTTGTATCCGGAAACATGCCTGTGCCAGGGTGTCCTTCCCGGATTGCACGCGCGCGCTGCTTGTCAGTTTTCAGGTATAGCGCCTTCGGATTTCTCAGATCGACCGGTGGCGGATTGAGCTGTGCGATGAGCGCGGCAGTGTCGGCTGCGAGTTGCGGTCGTTGATCCTTGCTCCCATCAATGCCATGGCAGTAGTAGCACACGCCCTTCCCGTTGAAGACTGCTCTGCCCCGCGCGGCATCGCCTGCCGCCTTTGTGCTTTTGGGTAACGGCGGAGCACCGGCCCAGGCATTCATCTCAGACAGGTGTGTGAACTGGCTCGCCAAGCAGCCCACTAACAGGAAACTGAAAAAGTTTAGCCAGCCTGTCTTGTTCATTTGGTCTGTTTGGTCTGTCTGGTTTTTTGGTGGAACGAAACTAACCAGATGAACCAAATCAACCAGATAAACAAAACAAACCCGATAGACCAGACAGACCGGGTTTGTCTCATCCGTCAGTGCTGTCCGCAACAGAGCTTGTATCGCTCCTCCGGGATGTTCTTCATGTTTTGAAAGACGGTTTCGCGCTCTTCCGCACTGGTCAGCTGATCGATGGCGGGATAGAGCACCCGCTCTTCTTTCATATTGTGGGAACCGAGCAGATCCAACAGCGCCTGCTCTTCTTGATCACTGTCGGGATTCTGGTCCGCCACTTTGCCATGAATAGCTTCAAGATGTTGCCCGATCTGGCGATGCTCTGCCCGCATCACGGAGGTCGGCCCGCCTTCAGACATGCCGGTTTTCTCTTCCCAGAGAGGAAACAGGACATCCTCTTCCCACACGATGTGGCGCTGCAAGCCTAACTTGAATTCCTTGAACGCTTCCTTGGCCTTGGCGAAATCGGATCGTTTCATCTTTTGAAAGGTCTTGAACAACTCATCCAGCCGGTCGTGGTCCTGCTCATAGAACGCGCTAATCGTCTTCTGCTCACTCATTGTACCTCCTTTTTTATGCAAGCGAAGAGCATATGGCTTATAGCTGATGGCGTATGGTCCAAATAACGGAAACGTCTTTACCATCAGCTATAAGCCATCGGCCATACGCTCTTATCCCCTAAGATACGTTTTACGCCTCACGAATGGTCTTTGACTTTAAACTCCAAATGACAGGCCACGCAGGCCTTCAGCACGTTGTTGAACTGCGGCAAGATCTGCTTCAGGTCTTTCGTGGGGATGATTCGCGCCAACTCTTCCGCCGCCGCGTGATGAGCTACGGCCAAGTCGTGATAGGCGGGTGGAAAATTCTCGGGCTGCTGTTGCGCCATCGCCTGGCGGTGCAAAAAGAAACCAAGATGCGATTCCGTAAGCCCGCGCGCAAGCTCGTAGTCCTCTTCAACCAGCGCGTTCACGATCATTTGAATGGTTTCCAGGTGCTGCAACATCACCGCGCGATGTTCTTTTCCAGCCGATGATGAGAGTGGAATGGGATGTCTGGTATCGGAGGTGAGATAGGGATTGGACCGTTCCTCTCCATGGCGCTGTTCGACCTCAGTGCAACCGGCTGACAATACAACACAAAGGACCCCCAGAGCTACGCCTCCAAGGAGGACCTGTTTCCCTCTATATAATGGTGACATGTGAGTCGCGTACCTGTGGAGCCCCACGGCTTTACAGCCGTGGTCCCTCTGATCTCTTCGGCGCAACCCGCCGAGCCTACTCCGCCGAAGTAGCCACCGAGGCTACGAAGGCTGGAAGCATATCCTCCTTCGCCAAGGCTTCGGAGGACACCTGCTGTGCATTCCTCCACCGCTTCTCAGCCGTGGCTTTCTGCGTAGGCGGGTGAAGTTTCGGTCGAGATTACGGAGACACTCGTACTTCTGAGCGTGACCCCTGCACGAGAACGACCACGTCATACATCTCAATGCTGATGATGCTGAAGGTCATGATCATGACCTTCAGCCGATTTCTTTCCCGCCCCGACAGACATTGGCTTCAGCGGAGTAAATCGGGCAGCGTACGCATCCTGCTCCGGTAACTTGACGAATACCACAATCACTGTCTCCGGATTGATCTGAAACTCGCCGCTCCCCTTCAACATATTCTGTTGTGACGGCTCCAGTTCGACTGTGATTTTGCTCCCGGTCTTATCCTGTTGAATTCTCGCCTTACCCTCTCCACCATCGGTATGAATCTCTTGACCTGCGTGATCGGTCACATGCAGTACCAGCTCTCCATCCTTGGCAACAAGCTCCAGATGATAGGGGCCTGCCGCACGGACTTGCCCGCCATGTGGCGACGACATAGTATCCAGTTGTTCGTCAGTATGTGCCCAAGCAGGCTGAAACATGATCAGAGGAGCAGCCAGCACAGCAGCAATGATCGATTTATTCATTTTTCCTCCTCACGGCTCTTCCCTCTAGCCACTAGTCTCGCGTCCATGGCCTGGCCCGTTGGCGCGATTTCGTGACGAACCATCATGAATAATGCGGGTTAGTGCCCATGCGGATCCTTGGGGTCCGACTCCTTTCCCGCCTGGCTATTGGGCTCTCCCCCCGATTCTGATTCTTCGGTGGCGTGGCCCGTCGAGCCCCCCTTCATCGAACCCATCATCGGCCCCATCTCCATCATCATAGATTCCATCTGCTGCCGCTGCTCCTGGCTGAGCATCTTCTTGACCTCTTGCCTCAATGCCAAGTGGCTCATCTCGAGCTTCGCGGCCGCGTCATATTTTTCCTTCACCCTGGTTTTGACCTTGTCGAGATTGGCGGGATCAACGAGCAACAGTTCCTGGATTTCGACACCAGCCATCAGGATTTCCCCCAACAGCGGAATCGCTTCTTTCTGGTGCTGAAGGGTCGCGAGTTGCAGTTTCTTCTTTTGATCGGGCGTGAGGGTGAGCGTGGACATGGTACGCATCATCTTCATCATTTGACCCATCCCGCCCATCTCCATCCC
>CAZPWD010000142.1:0-2830 GCA_964590025.1 uncultured Nitrospira sp. | reverse complement strand
CCACCCATCATCCCGGACTTTCCCATTCCGTCTTTGCCCATCTGAGCCAAGGCCGTTGAGCCCACCGATATCATGACCACCATCACCGTGACCTGCACTATCCAACGCTTCATCGTTCGCTCCTTTCCCTGAGAATGATTCCGTCTCATGTTGTCCTTCCCATCACTCAGGATCCAGCAACCTTGGCGAGGTAGCCGGTGATCTCGTCTCGCTCTCGATACGTGATCACTCGCTTGCCCATCGCCTCCATGTTCGTCCGCATCCGATCCACCACCGCAGGCCCTTCCCCGGTAGCATCGCAATAGCCCTCCCTGACGACGGTAACGTCAGGTACAACATTTATCCATTTTTTCATTCATGGTCTCTCGTCCGGCCTTGACCGCCGCCTCGACATCCGCCGTTTTCTCTGCGATGAAATGCTTGCCACTCCCAATGGTCTGATCAAGGGCGGCTCGCGCCTCCTTCGCCTTCTCCACGGCTTCTTCCTCGGCCCTCCTGGCATACCCCTTCAACGCGCGGCGCGCTTCTTCCCCCGACTTCGGGGCGAAAAGAAGACCTGCCACCACTCCCGCCACGGCTCCCCCTAAGAATGCGAGTGCAACGGCCTGTCCCGAACATTTTGTCTCTTGATTGTCCATAGTATTTCCTCCTTGGATAAGCTTTGGATAAACAGGGTTCTTTTGAATTTAAAAGCGAAGGCCGTGCCAGAAAAGCAGAACCAGGGAATCACTGATTGCTGAGATTTGACGCGGTCTTACGGAAATGCATGAAGAAGGCAGACATGCCCATGGGGCATTCCAGGTCTTAGGAAAAAAGAGCGCTGTCGCAAAAGGCAACAACCCGCCAGGCGGGTGAGGTGTGCTTCACTGTAGAACCAGTGAAGCAGTAGATGAAGCGTTATTGATTTGAGTCGGGTTAGGGGCAGCCTTCAACTTCGCAACCGCCTGGCTACCGTCCGCCCATGCCACCCATGCCGCCACCTGTTCCCATCATGGGTCCCATGCCTTTTCCATGTCCCATCATGCCCGGTCCATGCGCGCCGGCGAAGCTGCGCATGTATGGGATGATGCTCCAAATTTCTTCGTCCGTCAGTTGCCCGCCAAATCCAACCATGCCGGTACCGACCGATCCGTTCTTGATCACCCAGAATATTTCGCCTTCCGTACGATGGCGCCAGAATCCATGGTGCTGGAAATTGCGAGGCGCTGGATCCAATTTAGCGGCCGCGGGCCCATTGCCGCCGCCGTCTTTCCCATGACAGTTGAAACAGGCGCCCTTACCGTTATAGAGCGCTTTGCCATGCTCGACGACCTCCGGGGACCTCGGCAACGGGCTCGTGAGCGCGCGCGCTGCGGCCAGCTTGTCGGCCGGCACCCGCGGCTGCATCATGTGTTGCTCGGCCGCTTCGGACAATGACGCCCCTCCTGCAACCAAGAGGCAGCAGAGGATGAGCCCAACTGTATCGCGCATCGAATGGTCTCCCCTTCGTCAAAAGGCGATGCTCTTTTCGCGCTCGGCCACGGCCTTGATGTAGTCCGGCATGCCCTTGATCGTCGCGCCCGCGACGAGATCCCCGGCGCCGATCTGCCGCGCCACGGCGCAGGCCCCGCAGACCCAGATGGGAATATTCGCGGCTTGCACGGCTGTCAGCAGATCTTTCAACGGCGTCAGATTCACCCCCGTCACATGATCAGCGGTTCCTTTGCGCCCAAGCGTGACAGCTTCATTCCAGAGCCAGAGCACGACCTCGTGGCCTTGCTCCTTCGCGACCTTTGCCGCCATGAACGGCAACGTTGCCATCGTGGAATCGTCCGTGCCCCGGCTACCGGAAATAATAAATGTCGCCATTGTGGTCTCCTCCGTTCGTAATGCCGTCATTGCTTGAGAGATGATAACGTTTCCAGGGAAGGCACGAAGAATGTCGCGCCGGTGACGGCTCGGCTGAATTCCATGAGGCGATCGTGCAGCCCGTCGCCCGTCGCCCCCATCATCCGGGCCAACATCAAGTTGAAGATATCAAGGGACTTCGTGTAGGCGGCGAAGTAGAGCCCTGCTTCGCGGACCGTTCCCCATGGGTAGCTCTGCCGAAGGATCTGCAACTCCGCTCCGTCCCGCTCGATCACGACACGGCTGATGTGGGCTGTCTCGGGCTTTTTATTTTTGGGCAACTCGACGCTTCCCCGCTTCGTCCTTCCGATGATCTGTTCCTGCTCTCGGTCGCCCAACCTGCTCCATCGTTCAAGATCATGGACATAGCGCTGGACCGCGACGTAACTGCCACCCGCAAATGGCCGGTCCTCTTCTCCAATCAGGGCGGCGACAGCCCTGGCCTTCCCTTTGGGGTTCTCGGTTCCGTCGATGAATCCGGTCAAGTCCCGTGAATCCCGATACCGGAACCCATGGATCTCCTCAGCCACCGTCGCCAACGGCTGCAGTCGCCGCACGAGTCCCATCGCGAGATCGAGGTTCAGGTCATGACAGCCTGAGGTAATCTGCAGAAAAAGATCCCCTCCCGTTGCCGGTGCGACTCGCCCATTTGCCTTGACGGCGCGGAACAGCCGGAGTCCGGCAGGGCGGCTCGCCGGCGAGAGCCGGCCCCAGAGTTCAGACCCGATGCCGAGAGTACACAGGAGCCTGGCCGTCTTCGCTTTCGTGGCCAGAGCCCGCGCTGACGGTAGAATATCCCGTATCGTCTTGCTCAAGGCTGTACGCTCTGCACCCTCGGCAACCGTAAACGTCAGAAAATAGGCATGGGCACCCCCTGCGGGGAGCACGCCTGGCTGCGGTGTCGGCATCCTTTAGTCCTTTCCGATTCGTCGCTCGTGAATCG
>CAZPWD010000141.1:3373-6762 GCA_964590025.1 uncultured Nitrospira sp. | reverse complement strand
CATCCTCTTCGCGGCCTGCTGATCGCGCAATTCTTCGGCGCGTTCAACGACAACGCCTGGAAACTGATGGTGGCCTTGCTGGCCATCCGGCAGGTCACGGCTGCCGTTGGGCCGACGGGACCGGCGTTCGAAGCAGCCTCCCAGACACAGGCCACCATCGCCTTCGTCGTCTTCAACCTACCGCTCATGCTTTTTTCCCTGGTTGCCGGCGTGCTATCGGACCGGTTGAGCAAGCGGACCGTCATCATTGCCATGAAGGTGGGCGAAGTCGCACTGATGGGAGCCGGGACAGTGGCGCTCTTGAGGGATCCAGCGGGCGGATGGCCCGCCTTGATCGTCCTGGGGGGAATGGGCGTCCACAGCGCGTTCTTCAGCCCGGCCAAGTACGGCATTCTGCCAGAGTTGCTTTCATACGAGCAGCTCTCGCTCGGCAACGGGCTGCTAAAAATGTGGACCTTCTTTGCCATCATCGGCGGCACGACGGCAGGCGGCCTCTTTCTGGGCCTCTCCCACGCCAGTCCCTGGCTGGCTGGGCTCACTCTGACTGTCCTGGCCGTTGTCGGATTCATCGCCGCCTGGACCGTGCCGCACGTGCCGGCTGCCAGATCGGAAGGCGGCGTGGCCGCCACAATCGCAATCGCCTGGACGGCGCTGCGTGCGGACCGCATGTTGCGGCTGGCCATCGGCGTGAATATCATGTTCTGGACCATCGCCAGCCTGTTTGGGCAGGACATGCTGATCTATGCCAAGAGCCGGCTCGCGCTGTCCGACGAGCTGTCCGGCCTCCCGCTTGCGATCCTTGGCATCGGCATCGGCATCGGCGCCGCGCTGGCCGGTCGTCTCTCTGCCTCGAAAATCGAAATTGGCCTGATCCCGCCAGGCTGCTTGTGCATGGCCGGGGCACTCCTGGCACTGGGCCTGATTCCTCCCAGCCTGACCGGCACCCTGACGCTGATGGCCCTACTCGGCATCGCCAGCGGCTTCATCAATGTGCCGATCAACGCGCTCATCCAATGGCGAGCCCCGGCCGACCGGCGCGGCGCCGTCATCGCGTTGGGCAACACGTTTATGTTCGGCGGCATACTGGTCGGCTCCCTGGGCGCCGGATTCCTGTCGCAGGTGGGCCTTTCAGCCACCGACATCCTGCTGGCCTGCGCGGGAATGGCACTGATCGGCACAATCATCGTCCTGTGGCTTCTACCAGACAGTCTCCTTCGATTCACGGTTGTGCTGCTGCCCCGCCTCGTCTATCGCCTGACCGTCATCGGAAGCCAGTCCGTGCCACGAGAGGGAGCGGCGCTGCTGGTACCGAACCATGTGTCCTTCGTGGACGGGCTCTTGCTGATGGCGAGTCTGGACCGCCCGATCCGTTTTGTGGTGGATGCCCGGTACGCGGAGTATCCATTGCTCAGGCCGCTCATGAAAGCCCTGCGCGTCATCCCTATCGCGTCCGGCGAGGGACCGCGTGTCATCCTGCGAGCCCTGCGTGACGTAGGCACCGCATTGGACAACGGGGAGATCGTCTGCATCTTCCCTGAAGGACAGATTACCCGCACCGGTACGCTGCTGCCGTTCCGTCGCGGCTTCGAACGGATTGTGAAGGGACGGCAGGTGCCGGTCATCCCCGTGCACTTGGATCGCCTGTGGGGCAGCATCTTCAGCTTTGAGCGCGGTCGTTTCTTCACGAAATGGCCTGAACGCATTCCCTACCCGGTCTCAGTATCCTTCGGCACACCGCTGCCATCAGACACGCCGGCTCACAAGCTCCGCGACGCAATTTGCACGCTCGGAGAGGAGGCCTGGCGCCTGCGTAAATCCTATCGCCGCCCGCTGCACCGTGAATTCATCCATGCCATGAGGAGGCATCCCTTCCGCTTCGCAATGGCGGACCAGACCCGCCCACATGTGTCGTCGCTCCAAGCCCTGATCTGGTCCATCGTACTCGCCAGAGCGCTTCGGCAACATTGGGAAGACCAGCGCCACGTCGGGATCCTCCTCCCGCCAACCGTCGCCGGTGCATTGGTCAACGTGGCTGCTCCCCTGTGCGGGAAAACCAGCGTGAATCTGAACTACACGGTCGGCAAATCCGGCCTTGAAGCAGCCGTGCGACTCGCCGACCTTCGTACGATCGTCACCAGCCGAACCTTTGTCGAGAAGGCCAAATTGGATCTACCCGACGGGCCGTCGATTATTTGGCTGGAGGACGTCGCCCGCACCATCGGCACAGGACAGAAACTCGTCGCAAGTCTCCTCGCCCTCTGCGCCCCTGCGCGGCTGATCGAACGGGCCTGCGGACAGAACCGCCCGCTGACAATGGACGACCTGGTCACCATCATCTTCAGCAGCGGCAGCACGGGGGAACCGAAAGGCGTGATGCTGTCTCACTTCAGTGTCGACGCCAATGCGCAGGGAGCCAGCCAGGTCCTCCATCTCTACCAGGACGAGCGAGTTCTTGGCATTCTTCCGTTCTTCCATTCGTTCGGCTATCTCGTCTTCTGGTTCGTCATGTTCAACAACGCGGGCATGGTCTTTCATCCCTCCCCGCTCGACGTCGCCGCCATCGGCGAACTCGTGCGCTGCTACCGCATCACGTTCCTCGTGACAACGCCGACCTTTCTCCAGCTGTATCAGCGCCGTTGTACCCCGGAGCAATTCAGCTCGCTGCGCGTGGTCCTGACCGGCGCCGAGAAACTGCCGTCCCAGCTCGCGCAGGCGTTTGAGGATCGGTTCGGCATCGGACCGATCGAGGGCTATGGCGTTACCGAATGTGCTCCCGTCGTCGCCGTCAATTGTCCGGACTTCCGAGCCGCCGGATACTTCCAGCCAGCCTCACGGCGGGGAACAGTCGGCCAACCGCTCCCCGGCGTGTCTGTGCAAATCGTCGATCCCGACAGCTTCGCCCCATTGCCACCCGACACTCCAGGCATGTTGTTGGTCAGAGGCCCCAACGTCATGCAGGGGTACCTGGGGCGTGCGGATCTGACGGCCAACGCCATGCGCGATGGTTGGTACATCACCGGCGACATTGCGACCTTGGACGAGGATGGATTCCTGACGATCACCGACCGGCTCTCGCGCTTCTCGAAAATTGGCGGTGAAATGGTCCCGCACGGCCGCGTCGAAGAAGCGCTGCAGCAGGCCGCCGGCGCCGACATGCAAGTCTTCGCCGTCACCGGCATTCCCGACGAACGCAAGGGCGAGCAACTCGCGGTCCTTCACACCCTGGATGAGTCGCAGATTCCCGGCATCGTGACCAAGCTCACAGAAAACGGCCTACCGAACCTATATATTCCACCACGCACTAATTTCATCAAAGTCGACGCCCTGCCGCTGCTGGGGACTGGTAAGATGGACTTGCGTAGTCTCAAACGGATTGCGCTGGAGCGACT
>CAZPWD010000141.1:1854-3273 GCA_964590025.1 uncultured Nitrospira sp. | reverse complement strand
AAAACCCTGATCGACTGCCACGTGCATCTGGCCGCGCTGCCCGACGGCGACAACGGCTGTTACATCTCGCCGAAGATGCTGCGAAGCCCGCTGTTTCGCTTCCTCTTGTGGAAACATCAACTGTCTCCATCGAACCCACGGGAAGCGAACCGGAAATACCTCGACGATCTGCTCACCGAATTGCGCGCGTCACGTCACGTCCAGAAAGCCGTGCTCCTCGGCATGGACGGGGTCTACGACCAGAATGGCCGGCTCAATCATGCAGACACGGATTTTCTGATCAGCAACGACTATGTGCTCAAGACCGCGAGGGCCTACCCGAATGAATTTCTCGCTGGCGTCTCGATCAATCCGCAGCGACGGGACGCAGTCGAAGAAGTCCATCGTTGCGCCGATGCCGGAGCCGCATTGGTGAAGGTCCTCCCAAACGCGCAGCAGTTCGACCCGGCTGATACGCGCTACAAAGCGTTCTACCGAACCCTCGCTGAGCGGAAGCTGCCGTTCCTCAGCCACGTCGGCTACGAGTTCAGCCTGATCAGCAAGGATCAATCACTCGGTGACCCCAATCGACTCCGCCTCGCCCTGGACGAAGGCGTCACGATCATTGCAGCCCATGCCTGCAGCTACGGACTGATCATCTATGAAAAGTTTCTGCCGACACTGCATGACCTGGCAAAGCGCTACCCGAATTTCTATTCGGATATCTCCGCCCTCACGCAGCCCAATCGGTTCCGGATGCTCCTGCATCTTCGCCAGTACCCCGAGGTGCATGAACGCCTCCTCTTCGGCACCGACTATCCCCTGTCTGTGTTCCACGTCGCCGCCTGGGGCCGGGTTGCCTTCGGTACGCTGCGCAAGATGATTCGGACAAAAAACCGCTTCGATCGGCAAGTCGAGGTCTGTAACGGGCTGACGCTCAGCTTCCGCTCGCTTGGAGATTTGTTCCCTCATTTAACGGCAAAGACGACGCCCTAGAGCGACCTATCGATGGATCAAGACGAGATTCTCAAATCTCTTCGCGAAAGGATTCTGGCCTTCGCGACATTACGAGTATCGAGGGCACAAGCCGAGGATTTGACTCAAGAGGTGCTGGTGGTCCTCCATGAGAAATACCCCAACGTTGCGGATCTGACCGAACTGGTTCCTCTGGCCTTTCAGGTCCTCCGATTCAAGATGCTGGACGCCCATCGCAAGTCGCTCAGACGAGGCGAATATAATCAGGAATCGGTTGATGACCTTCCGCTCGCCGATCCCGGCGACGACCCGGCGACGCAACTCGACCAGAAACAGCGAGTAAACCGGTTGCTGTCTGCCATAGGTCGACTCGGCGAACGCTGCCGCGAGCTCTTCAAGTGGAAACTCGAAGGGAAAAGTTTTCCCGAGATCCAAAAGATCATGGGACAAACCTCGATCAATACG
>CAZPWD010000141.1:0-1754 GCA_964590025.1 uncultured Nitrospira sp. | reverse complement strand
GACGTACGCCGCAGACTCCTCGCTTCATTGAAGCAGAAGAGCGCCTCAGGCGACGGCGGTTCTCTGCCATGGCTGGTTTGGTTCCGCCGTCCAGCAGGCCTCGCCTTCGCCGGCGGCCTTGCGGCAGCTGCCCTCGCAGTGGTGCTGGGCCTCAGGATTTATCAGGACAGTCTTAGACAAGCGGCACAATCGGTCGCAACCGAAGAGGCAAAGCCAGCATCCCAACCGGCGACGCCTCAAGCCGTTGAGCCGCAGGCGAAAGCTAAAGAGAACGTTGCTCCAGCGATAGACCTTCCGAAGAAGGACACTTTGATCGACAAGCTAGCCAAGCGAGAACGGTCTACGCCGCCTCCATCGAAGAATGAACGGACCTCCGATGTTGCCCGCGACAGTTTGAAACAGCGAAGTGAACAAGGCGAAGTCCGCGGTCAAGCCGAAGTGCCCGTAGCTGCGCGCAGCAAGTCCGTGGGGGAAGTGACCTCGTCGGCCGATCAGAAACTCGCAGCACGCTCTGCACAACCAGCCACCGTGCCGGAACCCAAACAGAAACAAACGCCAGCCGGTGGACGAGTCGTTGCCACCGCCACGCCGGCACTCAACGCTCATGCCCTGTTCTACGGAGGAGAGTCAGGCCGAGCTGATACGCGCTCGATGGCCAAAGAACAAGAGCAGGCCATGAAGCCCCTGGCCGAGTCGGCGCCGCAAGCGAACCGACCTGAACGACCAGGGGAAGGGCTTTCACAACTGGGCAAAGCAACGGGCACGGTCGCTCAACTCAGACCCCTAGGACTCCGCTACAGCTTTGTCGTTCGTGGAACAAATGGGCAGGAGCGAGAAGTGGATGCGGCGACGGCGTCGAAGAGTATACAGCCGGTATTTCTCACCGTGGAAGCCAATCAGGACGCCTATCTGCAGGTCTGGAAGACGGTTGGCTCCTCAACACCGCAACTGCTATGGCCCGAGAAAGAAACCGGTCAGATCTCTCTGAAGATTACCGCTGGTCAACGACAACACATTCTTCTGCCGATGGAGAGCAGGCCCGTCACTCTGACGGCTCGTCTCTCCCGAGTCCCGTCCGGACCAATCACAAGGCAAGAAGCCGCCATGTTCGACCGGCTCTCTCCCAATCAACTCCAAGAATCCATCAACGAAAGCAACCAATCCGGCTCACAAGAACGCGCCACCTACGTCGTAAACCAAGATCCATCCACAACCGCTCAGATCGCCGTCGATATTTCCCTCGACCGGTAGCCGCAATTGCACAGTCTCTACAACCAGAATGAGCTAGCCCCGATTCAACACGTGCGAGTAGGTTATGCTACTCCCCACACGCTTTTACCTTCCGTTCCTCTAATGCCGCAAGAGTTTCTTTTTTAATGGCAATTTTATCCGCCTTCTCGCCCTCAGGGGTGGCACTGTCATCCGCTATTGCTTCTGCATATAGACGGGCGGCCTCAATACACGCATTACTAGGAGCCGTTTTTGATTCGCATGCCACAAGAAAGATTGTGCAAGCGAGAGCAGCAGTAATAAGTCCGACAGAACGTGTGGTCATTGTATACATCCTCCAATATTAGACGCCCAACCACTGCGTATACTGACCGCCATAGTACGCAAAACTGGCCCAAAAATTCCACTGTGATTATCGTGCCGGTTCAAAGACTTCTCAACGATATCCACATAGCCGGATTGGCGTGCAATACGGATCGGCATAACTTCATTTTTATAGCTGCGAAGGAGGGATTCACTAAGTC
>CAZPWD010000140.1:0-6766 GCA_964590025.1 uncultured Nitrospira sp. | reverse complement strand
GCTGCATGAGCTGCGGAGAAATCCTCGACCCGATCATTCTCCACAATCGCACGCGGCACCCAGAGCCACAATACGGGCGTGCCCGGTGGTGATTGGGAGCCAACTCATCCAGGATTCGAGAGTTGACGGTCTCATGCTGAAGGGAGTTTTCTGCTGAGGCTAAACCAGTTGTTTCTGAGACCCGCGAGATCCGCCTGCACCGTCGTGCAACTTCACGAGCTTACAAGGTAGGAAGGGATTCATTGCCTGGGCATGTAGGGATTCCTAGGTCCGGTAAACGCGACCTTCAGGAGCTGGCTGTCTGGAGGGTCTCTACATACTGGAGAAGTCGCTTTTTATCCCCACTCGGCATGCTGATGAATTCCAGGCCACACATCTGTTGGATGGTCCAGCGGACCGCTGCTATCTCGACCATCAGCGGGGTGGTCGGCTCTTGGTGATCAAGCAGATAAAGCTGCAGCTCCACATGGTCGCCTCTTAGTACGTTCGCCTGGCTCGCCACTGTACAGCCTTCCGCCGACAGGTCACAACCGGTGCCATCGCCAATCATGACTCCATTTCGTACGAAGGAAACCGGGAATTGAATCAAAAAACGTGGGAACTTCCGTCGTTCGTCCACCCCCATGGTCCTCCCTATCTGCGTCAAGACACGATCCAGCGTTGCTCCCAGGGTGTGCAACACGAGATTTTTGTCAAGGAATTCGGCCGCACCCAACTGACGGGCCTGCCATTCTCTCTCTTCCGTTCCGAACCCTGTCAGGATGATGACCAGTGCGTTTGGATCGAGGGTCCGAATTTCCCTGAGAACGGCCATCCCCCCCACATCCGGCATCATGAAATCCAAAATCGTCACATGTGGTCGCTCCCGTTGGAACAGGTTCAACCCCGTTCGGCCATTTTCCGCCAGGACGACGTCGTGTCCCTTGCGGTGCAGAACATTGTCGAGGAGATCCAAAATGCCGGGCTCATCATCGATCACAAGAATTTTGGCCATGGCACAGACTCTTTCAACGGGCATCTGTTCCCAGCCCGTGAGTCAACCCCCTTGGGGTCTCTGGTGACAGCGATGGATCCACATGACATGCAACTCTCTGTGAAGAAGGGTACCCAAGAACAACTGAGTAATCGAAAGGCTTCAAAAAGCAAGCAAAATGCTTAAAAGCGAGGGGGCTAGTTGTTGTGAGAAGCGCGGCGACCATGCGGGTTTTTCGACAGGCAGAGAGTGCTGGTTCCGATGGAGCAAAGAAGGCGAGGGAGCAACCTGGTCACATACGAAGTGTGCTCATTCTGGTGTCTCAACCGAGGGGTTCACCCCAGCCATTTGTGCTCATTTTGTGCTCAACGCCACCTCACTCCAGCTCATTCCAGCCTACTCCGCCAAAGTAGCCACTGCGGCTACGAAGGCCGGAAGCTACGGGGTATTCGGCGAAGGAGAATTATGAGGGCTGCGTTACGTCCCCCTTCATTTGAGGTACCTCTTTTAGGTCTAACCAACACCGCGGCGACCCGTTACTTTGTGACTGGAGGGGTACACAAGGAGGGCATCATGACCTGTACGCGTTGTCAGGGTTGTATGGCGAAAGATCACTTCATTGATCTCTTGGAGAGCGCCGAAAGTGTGTGGATGGCGGGCTGGCGCTGCCTCAACTGCGGAAACGTCCTTGACCCCGTGATGGAGCGGAATCGCCTCGGACGGGGAATGGCCGCCGTCGTCTCAACCGCACGAGTGCCAGTCCATAACAGGATCGGGCTCAAGAAGATGTCGATGTCAGCGCAGGCCTCGCGGCCTAATCAGCCGGGCCATTAGCCCCTGTGACATGCCGGAGATACATCGTCCTATCTCAACCGGCCTCTAGCAGAATGCTGAAAAAGTCCGCCAGCTTCGTTCTCGCTTCGCTCAGAGGCTCCACGTACCGAACAGAGTACGCATCGCCTCTTCGCTTGCTGCGGCCTTGCTGAACGGACTTTTTGAGCATCCTGCGGGATATTCATCGGTTGTCTATCACCTGAACCTATGGGCCATTGGGTTTCCTGCATGCCACAATAGTTTTTCCACAACCTGCCAGACCCTCTGTCCGCTTTCCCATGTTTTCTTGCCACGTTGTGGAGGCTGGGCTAGACTTTCCCCACACTCTATGGCACGAGCAAAAACATCAGAACAGTCCCGCTCGCGCTCCAAAGCCGCCACGATTGAAGAACTCACCCGTGGTGTCGAAAAGCTCCAGGAATTCCTCGCACAGGTGGAAGACCTTGGCCGAGAAGGCTTCCCTTATCTCGACGCGGGCAAGGCAAGAACAGAGTTGCAATTCCGTGAGTGCATTCGCCGCACGTTTGGCGAGAAATCCCCTGAATTCCAAGAGCATCGGCACCACAGACTTCTCATGGATAGCCCTAAGGACACGCAGCAGAGCATCACTCTGATCAAGACCCTTATTGCCACGCTTGAGCAGAAGAAACTTGACCTGCAAGGAGGAGCTTCTCCCCAACAAATTCCAGCAACGCCGCCGGCCCCACCAATACCCACGCGCCCACAGATGACCTTAGTGCCGGCATCGCCCCCGATGGTCCACATGACCATGACGCAGGCAGCACCGGTCACGCCACCGCCAATGATCATGTCCGTCGCCATGACCACAAATCTCGACCTGTCCTCAGCCACCGCAGCTCCGAGTCCACCTCCGCCTCCCCCGGTGCCCTCAGCTGCTTTAGGAGAAGCGGAGCCTCCTTTGAGCCCATCCACGTCTCTTCCCGAACCAGCACCGATTTCACCAGCCCCGACCTCGACAGCGATGTCGCATACGCCACCGGTGGCTCGGCTCGCCCCGGCACCCCTGCATCGGCCACCCCAAACTGCACAGCCCGCGCAGGCGGCTTCGTCCCATGCCAGCAGGCCACCGCAGCCACCACAACGTGAACCGGAGCCCATCATGCATCCAATTCCCTCCGCCACGCCAGAGCACCAGATGCAGGAAGCGCCTCCCGTCCCCACGCATCCCCATACGCGCCCCTCGATGCAGATCGGCTCCTCCTCGCATCAGGAGCCCGCACCTCAGTCTCCTCAGGCCGGATCGGACTCAGTCGAACGCGTGAAGACACTCTGTTGTCGGTTCCACTCCGTCGCTCGGCAGTTGCGACTCCGTGGGGAATATCGAGCCACGTTAATTGTGGAAGACGAGTTCGATGCGCAGGATCTGCTGCATGCACTCCTACGGATCCAATTCGACAATATTGATACGGATGAATGGACGCCGAGTTATTCAAGCGGAGCCCCGCGCACAACACTCTTGCTGAACGACAGTCGTCTTGCGGTGATCGTCAAGAAAACACGCCCCGGTCTCAACGCCAAAGACCTCACCGACCAACTCCGGATTGACGCAGAACGGTATCGATCCCACGGCTGCTGCACAACGCTCTTGTGCTTTATATACGACCCCGAAGGCCGTATCGGGAACCCTCGAGGTCTCGAAGCTAGTCTCACGAGCGTGAACGATTCCTTTGTTATCGACGTACTTGTCGCCCCGAAATGAGGTTATGAATGAAGAAGTCTAAACCTGCCGTTGCCACACTCCCCACATCGTCTGTGGGCACTCCCGCATTGACAGAGGAGACAGGCATCCGCTACGGTGGCCAGGACCCCGCTATTTCTGCGGTGCCTTGTACGATTCACGCCCCAGTCGATGGCGGGAGAATCATGTCAGATCGGGCTTACGTGCTCATCACTGTACAGCCGGGACGCACGAGCGACGTGGTTCGGGCTCTGTCCGGAATCAAGCAGATCAAGACCATCGACCCCTGCTGGGGCAAGCCGGATATTATTGTGGTGGTGGAAGTGTCGGACCAGGATGCCCTGACCCAGTTGGTGCTGAGCCGGATTCATGAGATCGACGGCGTCTCGCAGACTGACACCCATCTCGTCTATCGATTGAAGGCCGGTAACGCCAAGTGACCCTGTTTCCTACTCTAGCTCTCCGCTGTCGGCATCATCGCCAAGTTCCAATCCAAACCGGTCAGCCATCCGGTAGAGCGTACGCCGATCAATGCCAAGAATCTTTGCGGCTTTGACTTTATTCCCCTTGGTTTCCTTCAGCACGCGGACGAGATGACGCTTCTCTATCTCCTCAAGCGATAAACACCCCTCATCGCTATGGCCGATCGCCCCGGCGATCTCCTTCGATGGCGGCTCCGTCCGACGCAGCGATGCCGGCAGATCGTCCGGCGTGAGGAGGGGACCGTGACTCAACGAGGCAGCCCGTTCAATGGCGTTTTCCAACTCGCGCACATTGCCGGGCCACCGGTATTGCATCAACAACGTCATCGTCTCCGGCAGCACCCCGCGCACCGTATGCGTCACCCCCCCCGCGCATTTCTGCAAGAAGTGATGCACCAACATCGGAATATCTTCTTGCCGCTCCACAAGCGACGGCAAGGTGATACGCACGACATTGAGCCGATAAAATAAGTCGTCCCGAAACTTCCCCTCCTTGACGAGTTGCTCGAGATCTCGATTTGTCGCAGCGATGATACGAACATCGACTTTGGTCGATGTTGTGCTGCCGACACGCCGGACTTCGTGATCTTGCATCACCCGCAACAACTTCACTTGCACGGCCTGCCCCAACTCGCCGATTTCGTCGAGAAACAACGTGCCCCCGTTGGCGGATTCAAAGAGGCCGATTTTGTTTCCCACCGCGCCGGTAAAGGCGCCCTTCTCATATCCGAACATTTCCGACTCCAGCAGGGTATCCGGCAACGCCCCACAATTCACCGGAATGAACGGCTTGTCCCGACGAGGCCCATTCGCATGGATCGCCCGCGCAATCAGCTCCTTGCCGGTCCCGCTTTCCCCTTGCAGGAGCACCGAGCTCTTGCTGTCGGTCACCCGAGCCACCAGCTTATACACTTCCAGCATGGCGGGACTGCTCCCCACCAGCGGAGACCATTCATCCTTGCTCTTCAACTCTTCACGAAACCGGGCATTCTCTCGAACCAGCCGGCAGTGATCGAGACTCCGCTTGACCACCAGCTTAATATCTTCTTTCTTAAACGGCTTGGCGAGATAGTCGTAGGCCCCTTGCTTGATCGCTTCGATCGCACCTTCCAGCGATCCAAACGAGGTCAGCACTACAACTGCTGTGTCAGGGCTCATACGTTTAAATTCACGCAAGACCGTGAGCCCATCGACCGCGCCCATACGAATATCTGTCAACACCAGATCCACTCGCCCATGGCGTCCACGAGCGATGACCTCTTCTCCACTGGCGAAGGCTTCAACGGCATAGCCTTCCTTGTTTAAGGCCTCAGCCAGGAGATCGCGCGCTACCGCATCGTCGTCGGCTACGAGAATCTTCGCTGGTTGCATCAGTCCCCCTCTGCCACGCGCGTCGGCTCGGTCTTCAATCCAGGCAAGGTTACGGTCACGGTTGTACCGAGCCCAGTCTCGCTCTCGAGCACAAGATTGCCTCCATGGGCCAGGACCGTTTCGCGGCTCAAGAATAGCCCTAATCCGGTGCCCTTGCCAACCGCCTTAGTCGTAAAAAATGGTTCGAAGGCTTTCTGCACATCGGCCTCCGGCATGCCGCATCCCGTATCCCGCACCGCGATCGTGATCACTAGAGGGGACATCGCGTTGACCACCCGACGACCGCGGTCGAGTTCGTCGGACGAGGCCGCACGGGCTCCTACTAACACGCTCACCGCTCCAAGTGCTGGTGTGGCGGCTAAAGCATTGGCGAATACGTTCACCAACACTTGATGCATCTTTTCAGCATCGGCCCAGACGAGCGGGAGGTCCCCGGGAATCTCGACCGTCATTGTAATCTCTTTCGCATGGAAGGCCGGTTCCATGAGTGCGACCGCCTGGCTGATCACCTGCTCCACGGGCAACCACGTCGGTTCAGGCTGGCGCTGTCTGGTTGAGGACAGCAAATCCTGAATGATCCGAACCACCCGTGTGAGCTGCTCATCGATCACTGTCACCCGCTTCTTCATCTCAGGCGTGACGCCCGGCTCTTCAGCCAGCGCTTGCACGTGCCAGGCAATCGAGTGCAGCGGCGTTCCGACCTCATGCGCCACGGAAGCCACCAGTTGCCCCACCGCGGCTAAGCGTTCCGAACGATTCAGCTGGTCTTTCGCATCGACCAGCTGCGTATTGGCCTTCAGGAGATTTTCTGTCTCCCGGGCGAGAGCTGCACGCGCCGCCCCCTCTCTCGTCTTGCGCTCTTCCCAAGTCATGCCGATATAGGCCACGATCAGTAATACTCCTGCGACCACACTGCGATTGATCACCGCCGACTGAAACCGCCCCGGTTTGGTCGGTTGCATCAACCCCATATAGGTCGCCACGATACAGGCCACCACTGTTAGGAGCATCAGGCTGCGACTGCGCAATGTTGCAACCAACAGAATCGGCAACACAAAACCGTACGCGCCGACAACGTTCGCCGGGGCGGCCATTTCGAGAATGACGATTACCAGGAACACTGCCCCTGCGATCGCCAGCACAATGCGATTTTGCTTCAACATGGGAATGGGAGATACGTACACCGCTGATGAACCATTGTGAGATCTCTAGCAGGCTGTGGAAAAACCATTTCGGCACAGCAGAACTTTGAGGGCCTGCACGCCCAGGAGAAAAAACACCCTGCCGGATGCTCAAAAAGGCCAGACTTCCCACCCGCCCAACCCCGGCGCGCCAAGACGTGCCGTTCCACAGGCAAGGCCGCAGGCGAGTCGAAACCGGAGGCGTACCCTCGGAGGTACGTTGAGG
>CAZPWD010000139.1:0-6807 GCA_964590025.1 uncultured Nitrospira sp. | reverse complement strand
CGGTCGTCATATCGCGACGTAATCAATTGGAGCATGGCCTTTCCAAGTTCGGCATCAAGCGGCATGGTACTCGTGATATCCCTTATGATCTCAAATGCTGTTTGAAAAATGCTGTGGCACGCGCCCAGGCGTCTTTGGCTGCCTCCGGCCGATACACGGTCTTATCCGTATCCCGGAAAAAGGCATGAGGGGCGCCGGGATAGGTTTTGATCTCGCCAGACTTATTATATTTCTTGAAGCCTGCCGCAAGTCGCTGGACATCCGCCTTGGTAATCCAGCCATCATCCTCCCCATAGAAGTACAGCACAGGAGCCGACAGCTGTTGCAGCGGCGCGTCCGGATTCGGCACCTGACCATAGAACGGCACGGCTGCCTTGATGTCTTTGTTCACACAAGGGAGCATGAGTGCATAGGACCCGCCCATGCAGAACCCTGTCACCCCGATTCTGGTGGCGTCGGCTTCGGGAACGGACTTCAGATAGGCGACAGTGGCATGAAGATCCTTGAGCCCATCCTCCTGCTGCAGCGTATTCATAAGCGTGCCTGCCTCTCCGGGATCGGTCGTGAGTGCATACCCCAACCGGGAGTATAGATCGGGGGCAATTGCCATGTAACCCTCAGCGGCAAAGCGCCGTGCCACGTCCTTGATGTGTTGGGTCAGTCCCCACCATTCCTGAATCACAATGATCGCGGGGCGTCGCTCCTTGGTCTGCGGGGCTGCGACATAAGCCCGCATCGTCACCTTGTCACTAGGATACTGGACCAGCGTTTCTCTGATTGACTCGGCCATGGCTTACCTCACTGATAAGAGCGTCTAGCTAATGGCATATGGCAAAAGTGTCGCTCTCTGCATCCGAGCCATCAGCTATAAGCTATATGCCATCTGGTCCTAGCTTCCCGCCACCATCATCTCTGCAATCTTCACGGTCGGACTGGCGATGCGCCCGCGAAACACGAGATCGCTGCCGACCATTTCGATTCCTGCAAACATGTCTTTCAGATTGCCCGCAATCGTGATTTCTTCCACGGGGTAAGCCAACTCGCCCCCTTCGATCCAAAACCCGGAGGCCCCTCGTGAATAATCACCGGTCACCATGTTGATGCCGAAGCCGATGAGGTCCATGACATACAGACCCTGCTTCACGGTCTTGATAATGTCTTGCGACGTCTTCGTCCCGGGCGCGAGATAGAAATTCGTGGGGCCGACCGACGGATTTTCACCAACGCTGCGTGAGGCGTTACCGGTCGACGCCAGCCCAAGCTTCCTTCCTGAATAGGTGTCGAGCAGGTAGCTCTTCAACACCCCTCGCTCCACCACTGTCGTCTTCCTGGTCGGCAGACCTTCGCCATCGAACGGTCGAGAGCCCAGTCCTCCGACAACTCGTCCATCGTCATAGACCGTCACATACTCCGGGGCCAGCGGTTTATCTAATTGGCCTGCCAGGAACGAAGCCCCTTTGTAGAGTGAGTAGCCTGACACCGCGCTGCAGAGATTCCCCATGAGACTTCCAGCCGTTTCGGAATCGAAGACGACAGGAACTCGTTGGGTTGCCACTTTCCTCGCACCAAGCTTTCGGACCGTCCGCCGCGCCGCTTCCAGTCCCACCGCCTCCGGGGAATCCAGCTTAGCGAATTTCCGTTGCACATCGTACCAGGAGTCGCGTTGCATGGCTCCGGTCTCCGGATCGGTGGCGACGGGCGCCACCGACATTGAGAAACTGGAACTCTGGTACTCCCCCAGGAATCCATGACTGTTACCCAGCACCACGCGCCCCGAGGAGGAGTCGAAGTCGCCCCCTTCAGAGTTCGTCACGCGCTCGTCCGTAGACATGGCGGCAGCCTCGACCCGTTTGGCCAGTTCAATCTGCTGCTCGGTATTCAGCCTCGTGGGATCATAGAGATCCAAGTCCGGCCTCTCTCCCGCCATCTGATTCGCCTCCGGCAAGCCAGACACCTGATCTTCTACGACAGCCTTCGCCAAGGTACAGGTCTCAGTGACGAGTTGATTCAAGGAGTCTGCTGTGAAATCGGATGTAGAGGTACTGGCGGAACGTTTTCCGACAAACACGCGCAAACCGAGATGCTTCTCCCGTGCTTTCGTGAGGCGATCGACAGCGCCCAACCGGACTTGTACCGAAAAGGTTTCGCCATCGGCAATAATGATGTCCGCTTCCGTCGCCCCACCGCGCTTTGCCTTGGCCACGAGATCCAAGGCAAGCTGGCTATACCCATCGCGCTGTTGTATCTGCTGATTCATCGCTGTGTCCCGCCCACGGTGATTTCGTCGATTCGAATGGTCGGCAGGCCGACGCCCACTGGAACGGACTGCCCATCCTTGCCGCATGTACCAATGCCCTCATCGAGCTTGAGGTCGTGCCCGACCATCGAGACCTTGGTGAGGATCTCCGGTCCGCTACCGATCAATGTCGCGCCCTTGACCGGCCTCGTCACCTTCCCCCCCTCGATCAAGTAGGCTTCGCTGGCGGAAAACACGAATTTACCGTTCGTGATATCCACCTGCCCGCCACCGAACGACACGGCATACAATCCGCGATCGACCGAACGAATGATGTCCTCAGGGTCCGATGTTCCTGCCAACATGAACGTATTCGTCATGCGCGGCAGCACCACGCTTTGGTAACTTTCTCGCCGCCCGTTGCCGGTCAAGGGAATGCCCATCAGACGCGCGTTCAATTTATCGGTAATGTAGCCGCGCAGAATCCCCTGCTCGATAAGCATAGTGCGACCAGTCGGAGTCCCTTCGTCATCCATATTGAGCGAACCCCGCCGACCCGGTAAGGTCCCATCATCGACAATGGTACAGACATCGGACGCCACTCGCTTGCCCAGGAGATTCGAAAATGCCGATGTCTTCTTGCGATTGAAATCCGCTTCCAGTCCATGGCCAATGGCTTCATGCAATAAAATCCCAGGCCAACCTCCACCCAGCACGACCGGCATGACACCCGCTGGCGCCTCGATAGCAGACAGGTTCAGAATCGCCTCCCGCGCCGCTTCACGCGCAAACCGCAGATACCGATCGCCCTCATGATAGAACTCAAATCCGACACGGCCACCCCCTCCGAACGAGCCGGCCTGACGTTGACCGTTCTCTTCGGCGATGCAGGTCACTTGCAGCCTCGAAAGCGGCTGCACATCCCCGATCAGCGTCCCGTCCGAGGTGGCGACCATCACCACCTTATATTCCGTATTAAACGAGGCCATGACATTTTTGATGCGTGGGTCGTACCGGCGAGCTTCGGCATCGATCGCATTCAAGAGGGATACGCGGTCCGCTGTGGCGACTTCGGCCTGTCCCCGTTCAATCGGGTAGAGATCTCGTGTTGGGTGTCGGGAAACAGGCACCGGAACTGCCTCGGTCCCGCTCGGCGAATTGGCAATATAGCGGGCCGTGTCTGCGGCCAGCTCGAGATCTTTCTTTGTCAGCTCATCTGAATAGGCAAAACCGGTTTTTTCTCCCGCTGTCGCTCGCACCCCCACGCCCTGCGACACACTCTTGGTCGCACGCTTCACGAGGGACTCCTCCATCGAAACGGACTCAGACACACAGAGTTCAAAGTAGAGATCGGCGTAGTCGACATTGCGAACTTTAACCCGCCCGAGCGCCCCGAGCACCTCGCCTTCTGTCAGACCGAAGGAGTTCAACTGAACAAGTTCGCCCATGATATATGATTCCTCACGACGGTTAGCCTGCGGATAGACGGGGAAGTATAGCCGATCACTTTCTACAGGCGCAACGATAATTCACCCAACTCATCGCTTTTACAGGGCTTTTACTAAAATTTGTTTGACATTCGTCACCCTCACCAGTAGACTTTGCTCGCCTACCGCACGATCCTCGTGAGAAGGGGTCATTACCAACAGCACTCTTTATGGACACGAAAGACTCGTCGGCCGTGGACCAGCTATCCGTCGAAGAGCTTGCCACAAAACTCGAACCCGACCTCTTACCCAAGCACGTCGCCATCATCATGGATGGCAATGGCCGCTGGGCAGAACTGCGAAGCCTCCCCCGCATTGCAGGTCATCGGGAAGGGATCAAGTCCGTCAGAGAAATGATTACGGTCTGCTTGGAACTGGGCATCCACGCCCTGACAATTTACGCGTTTTCACAGGAGAATTGGAACCGTCCCGTTCAGGAAATTTCCTCGCTCATGGGCTTGCTCGAATACTACCTTTCGACGGAACGAACGAAACTCATTGAGCAGGGTGTCCGGTTGCGCACGATCGGCCGACTCGACTCCCTCCCAGCCTCCGCCCTCCAGTGGGTCCGGGCCGCCGAACAGGAAACCGCCCATCTCGATAGACTACATCTCACAGTCGCGCTCAGCTATGGTGGCCGCACTGAGATCGTGGACGCGGTGCGTGAACTTCTTCATGAAGCACAAGACGGAAAGCTGCAACCGGACGATGTGGATGAATCGCGTATCCAGCAATATCTCTACACCCATGAGCTGCCTGATCCAGACCTGTTGATTCGCACCAGCGGCGAAGCGCGAATCAGTAACTTTCTCCTCTGGCAGCTCGCCTACACCGAGCTGTATTTCACTCCGACCCTGTGGCCCGACTTCCGTCGCCGCGAACTCTTGCTGGCCTTGCTGGAATACCAGCGACGCGAGCGGCGATTCGGTCGCGTCCTCAGCACTATTTCTTCATAGTGGCCGATCTAAACCTCCACATGCAGGAATACAAAGCCACCGGCCAGCAGCAGGCTGAGCCACCGCCGGTTACGGCGTCCCGATTTGATCCCCGCCGGATCTATACCATGCTGGTCCTTGCTCCATTCTTGTATGCCGTCATTCGTTACTCCCCGCCCCTCGCATTTTCTGGCGTCGTGGTGCTGGCGGGGGGGCTCGCCCTCTTCGAGTTCTACCGATTATGTTTCGGCGCCCGCAGCCACTCCTGGCTGATAGGGATCGGCCTGACAGGATTCGCCGCCCTGATTCTCGGAACACACCGTCCGGACATCATCGTTCCAACCCTCCTGGCCACACTGGTCTGTATTATTTCAGTCCCGCTCCTCAGTCGCTCGCCCCTCGAACAGAGCCTGAGGGATGGTGCCATGACCTTGTTCGGCGTGCTCTACCTGGGCCTCACACTCAGCACTCTCTCGATGACGAGGCTCCTGCCTCTGGGTGAATGGCTGATCATCTTTCTTCTACTGGTGACCTGGGCATCCGATACCGGCGCCTATTTTGTCGGCACACTGTACGGTCGACATCGCTTGGCTCCCACGATCAGTCCAAAAAAAACTGTCGAGGGCTTGGTGGGTGGCTTGATTGCTGCCATAATCGCCGGGTACGCAGCTCGTTGGTGGTTTCTCCCTGAATTGTCCGGTCTCGATTGTCTGATCTTGGCTACCCTGCTGACAATCACAGGTCTCTGGGGTGACCTGACCGAATCGGCCATGAAACGCAGCGTCGGCATGAAGGATTCCGGCGGAATCCTGCCGGGCCACGGGGGCATGCTCGACCGTCTGGATAGTCTCTTGTTCACCGCCCCCGTCTTCTACTACTATGTAACGATGGCGAGCCGGCTACGAGTCATTGAGTGAAGGAGCCCCTATGAAAACGATCGTCATCCTCGGATCGACTGGGTCGATCGGCACCAGCACCTTAGATATCGTGGACTGGTTCCCCAAAGAATTCCGCGTGGCAGGACTGACTGCCGGCAGCAATGATGAAAAACTCGAGGACCAGATCCGCCGGTTCATGCCCCGCGTGGTGGCCCTATCGGATGCCTCCGCTGCCGCCAGGCTCCGGCAACGCTGTGCGGGACTGCCTGTCGAAATTTTGGCTGGGCAAGAGGGCTTGATTCGGGTCGCCTCTGCGCCCGAAGCTGAACTCGTCATCTCCGCCATCGTCGGTGGGGCCGGTCTCGTGCCCACCCTTGCGGCGATCCGAAGCGGAAAGCAAATTGCCTTGGCCAACAAAGAGCCGATGGTCATGGCGGGGAAACTGATGCAGGACGAAGCGCGACGGCATGGCGTTCGTATCTTCCCGGTCGACAGCGAACACAGTGCGATCTTCCAGTCGTTAGAAGGCCATCGCAAAGAGGATGTCCGCCGTCTGATCTTAACGGCGTCCGGCGGGGCCCTCTGGACCCTGAGCCGGGAGGAGTTGCAGGACGTCACACCCGAACGGGCACTCCAACATCCCAACTGGAAGATGGGCGCAAAAATCACGATCGATTCTGCTACCCTCATGAACAAAGGTCTCGAAGTCGTCGAAGCCCGGTGGCTCTTCGACATCCCGGAATCCCAGATCGAGGTCATGATCCATCGGGAAAGCATCATTCATTCTCTGGTAGAATATGAGGATCGTTCAATGATCGCGCAATTGGGATTGCCGGATATGCGAACACCTATTTCCTATGCGATGAGATATCCAGGGCGCATGCCGCTCGATCTGCCTTCGTTGGATCTGACGGAGATCGCGAAGTTGACGTTTTGCAAGCCGGATCACAACCGGTTCCCCTGCTTGGGTCTTGGCTATGAATCCCTGCGGATCGGCGGTACGATGCCGGCCACGATGAATGCCGCAAATGAAATCGCCGTCGAGGCATTCTTGAACGGGGGTATCCGGTTCACCGACATTGCAGAGATCATTCGCAGCACGATGGACGTCCACACCGCCAAAGACGTCGAGACGTTGGAAGACGCGCTGGAGGCGGATCGCTGGGCCCGAGAGAAAGCCGAATCGTTGGTTGTGTCGTTGGCACGCTAGCAGGATACTGAAAAGCTCGCTTATTGTGCAGTGCGGGATAGTGCCTGAATAGTGAGCAGGA
>CAZPWD010000138.1:0-6836 GCA_964590025.1 uncultured Nitrospira sp. | reverse complement strand
GCTCTGTCTTTTATCTTGATCCTCTTTCGTCATCTGTATAGAATGGCCCACCTTTTCAGGTAGTTAGCTTCGACTGGACCTGCACTGCCCCGCGGTTTCCCCCCCCCACGTACTTTTGATGGGTTGAAGCCAAGGGGAACCGTGTGACATAAGAGCCCCTCAAATCATTGGGAGGAAAGTACTGTGAGCGACTCGGCCATCATTACGTTTGCGTTGGTAGCGGCGGTGACCGGCATTGCCTACGGCCTGTACCTGGCCATGTGGGTGTTCAAACTCGATGCCGGCAACCCGAAGATGCAGGAAATTGCGAAGGCCATCCAGGAAGGCGCGGGCGCCTACCTGAATCGCCAGTACCGGACTGTCGGCCTCGTCGCCGCGGTATTATTCGCCATATTGTGGGGAGCGGGGGCTATCTCCGATAAATTCGGCTTACTGACTGCGGTCGGATTTTTGATCGGTGCCGGCGCTTCGTCGCTGGCCGGGTATGTGGGCATGTTCATCGCGGTGCGGGCGAACGTCCGGACGGCCCAGGCTGCCCATAAGGGGATGAATGCGGCGCTGACCGTGGCGTTCCGTGGCGGCGCGGTGACGGGGCTCTTGTTGATCGGCTTGGGCTTGCTGGCCATCACCACCTTCTATACGGTGGCATCGCAGTTTGCGGGGCAGGAGAAAGCGATCCATGCCTTGCTGAGTCTTGGGTTCGGAGGGAGTTTGATTTCGGTGTTTGCCCGTGTGGGCGGTGGTATCTATACGAAGGCGGCGGATGTCGGCGCAGATCTCGTCGGGAAAGTTGAAGCGGGGATTCCGGAGGATGACCCTCGCAACCCGGCAGTCATCGCGGACAACGTGGGCGACAACGTCGGCGACTGCGCCGGTATGGCCGCGGACCTTTTCGAGACCTACGCGGTGACGACGGTGGCGGCGATGGTCTTGGCCTTCACGCTGTTCAAGGGGGTCAGCGCCCCGATTCTGTATCCTCTCGCCCTCGGGGGCGTCACGATCTTTGCGACGATCATCGGCATTTTCTTCGTAAAGGTGAGTCAGGGGGGCGAGATCATGCCGGCCCTCTACAAGGGCTTGTTTGTGGCGGGCGGCATTGCTGCATTGGCGTTCTATCCCGTGACGACCACGATCATGGATGGTGTGGGCGGCGTGAGTGGGGTGAGCTATTACCTCGCAGCCTTGATCGGCTTGGCCGTAACGCTTGCACTCGTATTTATCACTGATTATTACACCTCCAAGAGCTATGCGCCGGTAAAGTCCATTGCCAAGGCCAGTGAAACGGGCCATGCGACAAACATCATCGCCGGACTGGCGGTTGGGATGGAGTCTACAGCCTGGCCGGTGGTGGTGATCGGGGGCGCAATTCTTGTGAGCCACTGGATCTGCGGCGGCGCAGCATCGGGCGGCTTGTATGGCGTGGCCGTTGCGGCGGTGTCCATGTTATCGATGGCAGGTATCGTGGTGGCGATCGATGCGTTCGGTCCGATCACAGACAACGCAGGCGGTATTGCGGAGATGGCCCACCTCGGCAAAGAGGTACGAGACATCACCGATCCATTGGATGCGGTCGGTAACACGACGAAAGCGGTGACCAAGGGCTATGCGATCGGATCGGCTGGTCTCGCGGCGGTCGTGCTGTTCGCCGAATATGCACGTGAGGTGGCAAAAGGGAGCGGCACGAGCACGTTCGACCTCTCCAATCCTTCCGTCCTAGTCGGTCTCTTCTTGGGCGGGATGCTGCCATTTATCTTCGGGGCTCTCTGTATGAAAGCGGTGGGAGAAGCGGCTGGCATGGTGGTGGAAGAGGTGCGCAGGCAGTTCCGGACAATCAAAGGTATCATGGAGGGAACCGGCAAGCCCGAATACGGGACTTGCGTGGATATCGTGACGCAGGCGGCGATCAAGAAGATGATGGTGCCGGGATTGATTCCGGTCATCTCGCCGATTCTGGTCGGCATAATCCTGGGGCCGCAGGCATTGGGCGGCATGCTCGTCGGCAGTATTGTCACCGGTCTGTTCGTCGCCATCTCGATGACGAGCGGCGGCGGAGCCTGGGATAACGCCAAGAAGTATATTGAAGAACAGGGCAAGAAGGGGACGGATACCCACAAGGCGGCGGTGACGGGTGACACGGTCGGCGATCCCTATAAGGATACGGCTGGTCCGGCGATCAATCCGATGATTAAGGTCATCAACATCGTGGCGTTGCTCATTGTGTCGCTGCTCGTGTGACAGCGCGAATCTGGAAGCGATCAGCATTCAGCTCTCAGCTCCGTGCTAATTGCTGAATGCTGATAGCTAAAGACTTACGCCGCTTCACTGTTTCTCCGCTTGGCTTGACGGCTGAAAGAATCGTGGAGTAAGGTGATCGTACGGGATCACGCTGGTGGCTGATCCATGAGAGTTTCCCAGAATCACGGGAGGTGCTCGGATGGAGAAACAAGAGCGCAAGCAGGAACCCAGGCGAGAGCCTCAGGGGAAGGAAGAGGTCAAGGCCAATCCGAAGGTCGTCGAAGCCGGCAAGAAGTTGAAAGAAGACATCGATAAGCTGGTCGATGAAATCGACGACGTGCTCGAAACGAACGCAGAAGAATTCGTCAAGAACTACGTGCAAAAAGGGGGGGAGTAGCCTCAGTAGTCGGGTGGACCTACTCCCTCATCTTCCTTCCTCCTCATCACACTCCGGTACTCAGGATCCGACCTCCGTCCGTCACCGGCGCAACTCCACGTTCTCCAGTTTGACAATGCAGGGCTGAGCGGCTAGTATCCCTTTAATTCTCAGATAGTTAGCATCTGGCGAGACTCAGAATTATTCAAGAGGCCCTCATGAAGTCCAAGCTCTGGGTCTTCCGTGATATCAATCTGTCTCAGCGGGCTTCGTTAGCCCAGGCCCTCTCAATCTCTTCTGCCACTGCCTCGTTGTTCCTGGCTCGTGGCGTGACTACGCCGGATGAAGCGACGACATGGATGTCGCTTCAAAAACCGCACGATCCGTTTTTGATTCCCGACATGGAGCAGGCGGTCGAACGGTTGCATCGCGCCGTGACGACCCAGGAGCCGATCTGTTTTTACGGCGACTACGATGTCGACGGGATTACGGCGACCAGCGTCTACCTGTCGTTCTTTGGCGGGTTGGGCGCACAGGTTCGCGCCTATGTCCCGCATCGTCTCCGTGAAGGCTATGGACTCAACCTCGGCGCCGTGCAGCGCTTGCATGACGAAGGCATTTCGCTGTTGGTGACCTCCGATTGCGGGACGACCTCGCATAAAGAAATCGCATTGGCGGCCCGGCTCGGCATGGATGTGGTGGTGACGGACCATCACCAGACCGACGAGGAAATGCCGCCGGCTGTGGCGGTGCTCAACCCCAATCGAGCCGGCGCCCTCTATCCCTTTCGCGGCCTCTGTTCCGCGGCGCTGGCCTACAAGGTGGCGCAGGCCTATCATCTGCGCTACGGGGTTGCCGGGGTGCCCCTGGAGTCGTTGCTCGATCTCGTGGCGTTGGCGACAGTCGCCGACGTCGTCCCTTTGCACGATGAGAATCGGAGCTTTGTACGTGAAGGACTGGTCCAGTTGTCGCGTGGTGCACGCTGCGGCGTTCGGGCGCTGAAGCAGGTGGCGGGGGTGACGCAGGATTGCACGGCGGAAACGATCGCCTACAAACTGGCGCCGCGCATCAATGCCGCCGGGCGATTGGATGATGCCATGTTGGGTGTGCGGTTGTTGACGACCGACAATCCAGCCGAGGCGCAGCAGTTGGCAGACCGGCTCGAGCAGCTGAATCGTGAACGGCAGCGTATCGAAGTGGATATCATGGCGGAGGCGCTGGCTTCGTTGAAAGATCAAGAATTGCCTCCCGCACTCGTACTGGCCTCTCGGCAGTGGCATCTGGGGGTGATCGGTATCGTTGCGGCGCGCTTGGTCGACCGGTTTCAGCGCCCGGCGATTGTCATGGCCATCGACGAGCAGGGCATGGCCAAAGGCTCGGCACGGACGACCGGCGGGTTCGACCTCTATCAAGGATTGGCTTCCTGTCGGGAGATGTTGGAGGTTTTTGGTGGGCATCCGAGTGCCGCAGGGGTAACGATTCGCGAGTCTCGGATTGACGAGTTTCGTGCCAGATTCTCCGATGTGGTGGCCGGGTGGACCCACGACGGTGCCAAGGTTCCGACGCTGAACGTTGATGCCGAAGTGCGTCTGGACGAAGTGAATCTGCAGTTGATCCAGGAAATCGGTTCGCTGCATCCGTTCGGCGCTGGCAATCCAGAGCCCACGTTTGCGGTGACTCGTCTCGAAGTCATGGATTCGCGCACCGTCGGTGAGAAACATCTGAAAATGACGGTGCGGCAAGGGGCATCGCTGCCGTTCGATAGTATCGGATTCGGCATGAAGTCGCTGCTGGAGCGTGGCATTCCGTCATGCGCCCCGGTCGATCTGGCATTCACGCCGGAACTGAACCACTGGAACGGCCGTGACAGGATTCAGCTTCGCATTCGCGATGTCCGACCGAGTGTGAGTGAGTGAGTAAGTAAGTGAGTGAACCATGGTGTACGAAACCGTCACAGATCTCGACCAGCTGCTGGATCGGATCAGAAGCTATTATGCTGATGCCGACCTCGGTCTAGTTCGCAAGGCCTACGAGTTTTCTGCGAAAGCGCATGAAGGGCAACTTCGTCGGTCCGGAGAACCCTACCTTCAACATCCCATCGCCGTCGCCGGAGTCCTGACCTCGCTCAAAACGGATGTTACCGCCATCGTCGCAGCACTGCTGCACGATACCCTGGAAGATACTGTCGCGACGCCTGACGAACTCGAAAGGGAGTTCGGGAAGGACGTCGTGCATCTGGTCGATGGGCTGACCAAAATCGGCAAGATCACGTTTCGGAGCTATGAAGAAAAACAGGCGGAGAATTTCCGCAAGATGGTGCTTTCGATGGCGGATGATATCCGGGTCGTCCTCATCAAGCTCGCCGATCGGCTGCACAACATGCGCACCTTGGAACATCTCAGCGCGGCCAAGCGGCAGGAGATCGCCCAGGAGACGCTGGAGATCTATGCGCCGTTGGCGAATCGCCTTGGAATCGGGTGGATCAAGAATGAGCTGGAGGACCTGTGTCTCAAGCACCTCAAGCCTGAGGTCTACGAGACATTGCGTGTCCGTGTGGCGAAACGGGACGAGGATCGGCAGCAGTACATTGATGAAGTCCGCCGGCTCGTGCAGAAGGCCATGCAAGAGAACGGGTTGGTCGGACAGGTCTACGGCCGGCCCAAACATCTCTACGGCATTTACCAAAAGATGAATAAGCAGTCGATTACGTTTGAAGAGGTCTACGACCTGACTGCGCTGCGGATCGTGACCGATACCAAGATGAACTGTTACGCCGTGCTCGGGGTGATTCACTCAGCCTGGCGGCCCGTGCCCGGGCGCTTCAAGGACTACATCGCGATTCCAAAGTCCAATCTCTATCAGTCTCTGCATACGACGGTCGTGGGCCCGAAGGGGGAGCACGTCGAATTCCAAATCCGCACGGAGGACATGCATCGTCTCGCCGAGCACGGCATCGCCGCGCATTGGAAGTATAAAGAACAAGGACACGTTGCAGATCGTGACAGCAAGGCCTTCGGCTGGCTCCACCAGTTCGTCGAATGGCATGAAGATTTGACGGATAACCGGCAGTTCATGGACTCGGTGAAGCTCGACCTCTTCCACGATGTGGTCTATGTGTTCACGCCCAAAGGGATTGTGAAAGAGTTGCCGAGAGGATCGACACCCGTCGATTTTGCATTCGCGATTCACACCGAGGTCGGGGACCATTGTGTCGGGGCCAAGGTGGACGGGAAGATCGTGCCGCTCAAACATCAACTGGCCAGCGGAGATACGGTCGAAATTCTGACCTCCTCCACGCAAACGCCGCACAAGGACTGGTTGAAGTTTGTCCGCACCTCCCGCGCGAAGACCAAGATCAAACATTGGATCAAGCTCGAAGAACAGAGGCGGAGTATCGAAATAGGTCGTCGCTTGCTGGAGTCGGAATTCCGCCGTCAGGGGATGGCGCCGGCCCGGATGTTCAAATCGGCGGAGCTCTTGGAAGCCGCGCGTCAGTCGGGATTCGATAGCACCGACGAATTAGCTGCAGCGGTGGGCTTCGGCCGCGTGGCGACGTCGCAGGTCATCGGTAAACTGACAATCCCGTCATCCGGGGCGCAGGCGCCGGTTCAGGAACGTCCCGCCCCGCGTAAAGCGATAGGTGGGAAGAGCGACGGCACCGGCGCACAGGTCAAAGGGTCTCGGGATTTGCTGATGCAACTGTCGCGCTGTTGTCATCCCGTGCCCGGCGACCGCATCCTCGGGTATATTACTCGTGGCCGCGGGCTGACGATCCATGCCGTCGACTGCCCGAATCTTGCGGCGCTGGACTACGACAAGGAACGGCTGGTGGAAGTGGAGTGGGACGCTGCCACACCCAGCACGCACTCGGTCAAAATGTCCATTGTCGCCGTCGATAAGACCGGGGTATTGGCGAACGTGTCCTCCGCGATTTCGGAATGCCATGCCAACATCAGCCGTGCCGAGATCACGACGCGGGAGGATCAGAAAGCTGTGCTGGATTTCGTCGTGGAAGTTTCAGACACCCGCCATCTCGAACAGGTGCTCAAAGCCGTTGAGCGTGTGGATGGGGTGATTACGGCGAGGCGGCTGCGGGCCTGGCAGGAACGGGCTTAGCAGGATGCTGAAAAAGTCCGCCAGCAGGGGGAGGGGAGCGGCCAGGTGCCCTTTTTGCTCGCAGAACGCGCACGATGAAACTGTGCTCGTTCGATGCGCGCAGTAAAGG
>CAZPWD010000137.1:0-6845 GCA_964590025.1 uncultured Nitrospira sp. | reverse complement strand
TGGTCCCACGCCCTCGCGAGGGGGGCTCGACGACGGGGGCGGAGAGGCGGACGCACGGGCGAAGTCATACCCACAGAGGAGGATCAAGGAGAGGCAGAGGCAGGAAAATAGTTTTGTGAGAATCCATGAGCGGCGCATCGTCATCCAGTATAATATACCCTTCACATGGACGATACTGTGGAGCCAGACTGACAACATGATTACCCTCTCTCACCTGACGATGCGCTTGGCCGGCGGAGGTCATCAGATCACGATTCTCGACGATGTCACACTCGAAATTCCTGATAAGCAGCGCGTGGCCATCGTCGGTCCATCCGGGAGCGGGAAGTCCACCTTGCTGGGCCTCATCGCGGGACTGGATCGCCCGACATCAGGCTCCATCACGTTGAATGGTGTTGAGATCTCTACGATGCGCGAGAGTGCCTTGGCGCGGTATCGTCGCGATCACATCGGCTACATCTTCCAATCCTTCCATCTCATTCCCACCCTCACCGCCCTGGAGAACGTCTTGGTGCCGCTGGAGTTGGCAGGGATGCGCACGGCACAGGATCGCGCGACGGAGCTGTTACGGGCCGTCGGCCTGGGAGATCGACTGCATCATTATCCCGTCCAACTGTCGGGCGGCGAGCAGCAGCGGGTGGCGGTGGCCAGAGCGTTCGCCTGCCACCCCCCGATTCTGTTGGCAGACGAGCCCACCGGCAACTTGGATTCGGCCACGGGACAGCATGTGATGCAACTGCTCCATTCGCTCCATCGCGATTACGGCACCACCTTAGTCCTCGTCACGCATGAGCGAGCCATCGCGTCCTCGATGGAACGCGTGATTGCATTGCGCGACGGCCGCATCGAATCCGATACCCTCACCGACTCAGACAGTCGGGTCGCAGAGTCATCCCCGTGAATCACTTCATCTTCAAGATGGCCTGGCGTGAAACCCGGGGAGCCTGGCGGCACTTTCTCTATTTCTTCGCCTGTATCGCGATCGGCGTCGGGGCCTTGGTCGGGGTGTCGCTGTTTAGCACGAATGTGGAGCGCGCCGTCACGAAAGAAGCGCGGGGGTTGTTAGGCGGCGATCTCGAGATTCGTCTGACGCATCCCCTGAGTCTCGCGGGTCAGGCGGTCCTGCACGCACTGGGCGATCGAGGCATGGCCTTCACCCATGTGAGCGAGCTCGTAGCCATGGCCGCGCGCGCGACTCACGGGTCCGCTGTGACCCAATCGACCCAGATTATCGAACTCAAAGCGGTCGAATCGATGTATCCCCTGTACGGGGCGATTCGGCTCGACCCAGCGCAACCGCTTGATGACCTGCTCCACCCGGATGAGCGCCGCTGTGACGGGCATTCCTGTTTTGGAGCGGTGGTGCAGGAGTCGCTGCTGATTCGGATGGGCCTCTCGGTCGGGGAGCAATTGAAGATCGGTCAAGCGATGTTTCTGATCACCGGCATCGTGCGAACCGAGCCGGATCGAATGGCCAATGCCTTCACCTTAGGCCCCCGGGTGATGATTGCGCAGGAGGGATTACGGGCGGCGGAGCTGATCAAGCCTGGAAGCCGGGTGCGAGAACGGTATCTCGTGAAGATGCCCTCCGATATGCCGGTGGAGCCGCTGCTCTCCGAGCTGCGCGACCGGCTGGCGGCAGATTCCGCGCGCGTATCCAGCTATCGCACGGCCCAGTCACAGTTGAGGCAATTTCTCGACCAACTCTCCCGCTATCTCGGGCTGATCGGTCTCACCGCGCTGTTCATCGGTGGACTGGGGGTCGGGACCTCGATTCATGCGTTCTTGCGAGACAAGTTGCGGACGATCGCGATCTTAAAAGCGGTCGGCGCAGATTCGGCCACGGTTGTCTCGACCTATGTGGTGCAAGCGATCTTCTTGGGATGTGTCGGGAGCCTCGCTGGGATCTTGTTGGGGGTTGCGCTCCAACGAGGGCTGCCCCCCCTCATGGCAGCGCTGTTTGTGTCCGACCTCCTCGAGCAGTTAGGTGTCTCCTTAGAATTGTCGTGGTCCTCGATCTGGCCCTTGATGAAAGGGGCGACGCTGGGGCTGTTGTCGACGCTGCTGTTTACCCTATGGCCCCTGTTGAAGATTCGAGATATTCACCCAGGTGCGATCTTCCGGCGCGAGGCAGAACAGGCGACAGTCGAGCATGAGACTCCTTCGTCACAATGGTGGGTGACATGGGGACTGGCCGATCGATGGAATGTCGGCACGGCCGGAGGGATCATCCTCGGGCTCTGCGCCCTCTCGGTGTGGCAAGCCGGTTCGTGGTCGATCGGCTTCCTGTTCCTCGGTGCGTTGTCTCTTGCCATCACGGTCCTCTTTGTCTGTGCGCGGGTGTTCGTGCGAGGGCTGGCCTGGGTGCCGATGCCTCGCGTCTTGAGCCTTCGCTATGCCCTGGGCAATGTCGTGCGGCCGGGGAGCCAGGCGACCGGGATCATGGTCGCCATCGGCATCGGCGTGATGGTGATTGTCACGGTGTCGCTGGTGGAACAGGCGTTGCTCCACCAAATACAGGAGAATCGGCCGGCGGATGCCCCGACCTTTTTCTTTATCGACATTCAGCCTGATCAAGCGCAGGAGTTCGTGTCGTTGGTTGATCGACAGACTGGCCGGGCGCGTCCGGAGCTTACGCCGCTGGTGCGTTCGCGACTCCATGCGATCGATGGACATGTCGTCACGGCAGAAGAGGGAGTGGAGAAGGAGGACAAGCGCACGGAGGGGAAAGAGGCGCGGGGAAAACAGTGGTATTTCACCCGGGAGTATGTGCTGACCTTCCTCGACCAGCTACCGAAAGACAATCAGCTGGTCAAAGGGGAATGGTGGAAGCCTAGGCAGGTCTTCTCGACTCCACAGGTTTCAGTGGAAGAAGAGGCTGCCACGCATTTAGGCCTCACAATCGGCTCAACCGTGGAGTTCGATATTCAGGGGGCCACCGTGTCGGCGGAGGTGAGCAGTATTCGCAAAGTCGAGTGGGGAAATTTCTCGACGAACTTCTACATGATCTTGTCCCCAGGCGCGATTGAAGGGGCGCCGTTTACCTATGTGGCGACGGTGCGGGTTTCCCCACAGGAAGAGGTGCCGTTGCAGCAGGCGGTCGTCGCCTCATTCCCGAACGTCAGCGCGATCCATATCGGCGACGTCCTCGAGGGGTTCGCACGGGTTCTCGATCGTCTCTCGCTGGCGATCAGGGCGGTGGCGTTATTTTGTGTTGCTGCAGGCGGGTTGGTCATGGCGGCAGCACTCGCAGCGACACGCTACCGGCGTCTCTACGAATCGGTCATTCTGAAGGCGCTCGGCGCGACCCGCGGCCTGATTGCACGTGCCTTTGCCATGGAGTATGTCCTGCTGGGCGCCGTCGCCGGGTTGATCGGACTGTCCCTTGGGAGCGTCTTGTCATGGGCCCTGTTGCGGTATGTGTTCGATCTTCCCTGGAGCATACACCCACAGGTGCTTGGCATCGGCCTCCTCCTCACGATGGTGCTGACGCTGATAGTGGGTTTTGCGAGCACCTACCGGATTCTCGGCCAACGGCCGCTGGCCGTGCTTCGGCACGAATAAACGATGCAACTAGCAGGATGCTGAAAAAGCCTGCCAGCATCGTTCTCACATCGTTCAGATCCTCAACGGGGACCCGGCCGCCTCACCACTCGGCGGCGCGCACAAACTTGGTGCTCCTTATTCGTCGCACCGTGCGCCCCAGAGGGTACGCCTCCGGTTTTCACTCGCTGCGGCCTTGCTGAACGGTCTTTTTGCGCATCCTGCACGATGTGCTCCTGTTGGGGACTGGCGCCCTTCTTTTTGGCGCCTGTCCCCTGGGCTCGCGACGCGGCTCAGCGATCTCGCGACGAATCGTCATGAATAACGCGGGCTAGGTACGCGTGCAAGGCAAGGCTGTCTCGCTCTCGGACCGTGATGGCGATCCGCAATTGTTCGAGATATTGTTCAAGCGTTTTCCCGCCAAGGTCGATCTTGCGCGTTGCGAAAAAGTCCCGCACGTCTCGTTCGAGTTCAGGTGTGGCGAGGCTGACGATCCCACCGCACATGCGGCGCAGCCCTTGTTTGGGGAACATTTGGTCCATCTTCTCCCAGTTCGTTTTCACAAAAGCCCAGGCCAATTCTCTTCCATAGACATTGCCCAGGATGGCGCTGACGAGAAACGGTGCGTCTTGTGTGCGAATTTCTCCGCTGATGGTGCGCGCGAGTGTGCGTTCGAGTAATGCCTTGGGCTGGAATACCGCGAGTGAGAAAAGATAGCGCCGTTCTTCTTGCGGTGTGGCGGCGGTGCGAAACCGTTCGGTAAATTCGTCGTACCTGGTTGCGTCGCCCGTATGCGCGAGGATCGCGACGAGTGAGGGCACGACATTGGGGTCAACGGCTGTCGCGTCGTTGCGGTAAGCCCGGTACAGCTCGGCTGCGCGTCGTTGGATGGCCGGATCATTGCCGAGTTTACCCTGTGCGCCGATCAGTTCACCCCGCAGTTGTTTCGTCAGCTCGTTCTCGCCGGTTCGGGGGACCCAACCCAAATCTGCAACGGCCGGACCGATCCGACCGCGTACAAACGCTTCGAGTGCCGGCCGATCCTCCACGGTGATGATCCGGTTCAGGAAGGAGAAGGAGTCGAGTAGCACAGCCCAGACATTCTTGTCCCGCTCCGTAGTGAAGCGGGCTGTCAGGTCAAGATAGTCCGTGAGGGGCATGTGGCCGGCGATGGTGGTGGCCCAGGCATCGTTGATGAGATTGAACCGTTCGGTAACGGCGAGTCGATCGATGCCGCGGTTCAGGAGCCGATCGAGCAGGTCTGGAGCATAGCGCACCCGATAGAAGCCATGACCTCCCTCGTTGATCAGTACTGACTCCCAATCGTGGGGGAGAGGGACTGTCGTGTCCTTCTCCGTCAACAACATGCGTGAGGTGTTGGTCTTGCCTCCGGCGGTAATTCGCATCTGGAGTGGAATCTGCCATCGCTGGTCTTGTGATGGGCCGGACTGCTCGTCGCTCAGGTAGCTGAACCGTTGTTGTCTGATCGTGAGTTCGGATGAAGGACTGACGGTGGCGGTCAGGAGCGGGAACCCTGGTTGAAAAATCCAGCCGTTCATGAGTTCAGGCACCGGCTGTTTGGCGATCTTCCCCAGCGAAACCCAGAGATCGTTCGTGTCGGCGTTCCCATAGGCATGCGCGTGCAAGTAGTCGCGAACCCCGTCGCGGAAGACCGTCGGTCCAATGTGCTGCTCTAACATCCGGAGCACCGATGCGCCCTTTTCATAGGTCAGGACGTCGAACATCGCGTCGGCGTCCTTGGGGGCTTGCACCGGATATTCGATCGGTCTCGTACTCCGCAGTCCGTCTACTGAAAAGGCCGCGGCGCGCGAGATACCGAAACTGTCCCATCGTTTCCACTCTGGTTTCCAGGCATCCACGGCCAGCATTTCCATGAAGGTGGCGAAGGCTTCGTTCAGCCAGAGCCCGTTCCACCAGGACATGGTCACCAAATCGCCGAACCACATATGCGCGTTTTCATGCGCGACCACATCGGCGACGCGCTCCAGTTCGCCGTGCGTGGCGCTCTGCCGATCGACCAGCAAGGCCGTTTCACGGTATGTAATGGCGCCCAGGTTTTCCATGGCTCCGGAGGCAAAGTCAGGAATGGCGAGCAGGTCTAGCTTGTCACCTGGGTAGGGGATCCCGTAGTAGCTCTCAAAAAAGGCGAGCGATGCCGCCGCAATGTCTTGGCCAAATCGAGCGAGATGCCCTTTCCCAGGGATGGCCCACAGGCGAAGCGGGGTCTGGCCGATCACCACTGGTTCGGTCGGCTCGATCCGGCCTACGATGAACGCGACCAGGTAGGTGGACATCTTAATCGTATCGGCGAAACGGACCACTTTCTTCCCGCCAGCAAGTGTTTCGGATGCGATCGTGGTGTTGGAGACTGCGGTTAGAGCTGGATCGATGACCAGTGTTGTCCCAAAGACGGCTTTGAAGTCCGGTTCATCCCAGCAGGGAAACGCCCGGCGGGCATCGGTGGCTTCGAACTGTGTTGCGGCCATGCTGTGAGTCGCACCACGCTCGTCTTTGTAGGTACTACGATAGAAACCGCGGAGTTTGTCGTTAAGCGTGCCGCAAAATGTCATCGTCAACTTCCAGATTCCTGGCGAGAGAGGCGTGGTGAATGTGAGATGGCAACGTTGGAGCGATGTATCCAACGCCAACGTGGCCTGTCTCGCCGGGCCTGAATCTTCCTCAATCTTCGCCGAGGTGATGTCGAGTTCAATGGCGTTGAGGACGATTTCAGAGGTTGGCTGATGGACCGTGAGGGTGATGGTTTCCTGTCCAGCAAAGCGTGAGGCAGGCAGGTCCGGCTCCAATCGTAGTTCGTAGCGAATCGGGACCACATGTCTTGGAAGCCGATATGGATCGACGGTGCCCGGAGAAGAGTCCTGGTTCATATCCTCACCTTTCGGTCGTTTGGTAGCCGCTTGCACGAAGGAACTGTTGAGGCACGAGCTGAGGAACGATGTGAGTGGAATGGTAAGGAGGAATCGGACATGCTTACTGAGGGCCTGTAGGGTCTGTCGCCTGCTGATCGGCATAGCCCGCATTATTCACAAAGACTTCTACTGCAACCGTCGATACGAAAATCCGAACTCATTGCGGTATTCTTTCTTCGCGCCAGGATCATACAAAGGGCGCTCGACCTCGCAAGCGCGGTGGCGACGCACCTGACGGCGGGCGGGCTCGCCGCTCAGTCGGTCAACATACTGTTTCAAGTATGCCTCCCTCCCTCGCAGGCTCGGCTCTGGAGCCTGCCTCGCCCACTCTTACAAGGGGGCCAGCCCCCTTGT
>CAZPWD010000136.1:4201-6996 GCA_964590025.1 uncultured Nitrospira sp. | reverse complement strand
CGCCCCTCCTCATCCCGCTTCACGGACAGCTCGGTGTAGGTCGCACCTTTCACTTCGACAGCCGGTTGATGTCTTGCCACCTCGATCGACTCTCCCCATGCCGTCGCGTGCAGCGAATGGTCGTTGAAGCGAACATTGAATCGGCTGAACAGCATTTTCCGCGTGGCCATTTCGTAGACGAGCGCATTCAGCCAATCGACCAGCAGCAACTCATCGTCGGGCGCCTCACAGACGATCGGCACCGATTGTGTCGGAGCCACAGACTCCAGGTCGGTAATCACGGCCGTCAAAGCATGCGCCGCGCTTTCAAACGCCGCCTCCTTGGTCGACCCGAACCCTCGTACCCCGATATCGGCCTGATGCGGGAAATGCTCCCAGCTTCCTTGCACGGTCTCTGAACGAGGGGGCTGCATGATTACTGGTCCTCGTAAAGATCGCAGATCGCCACGGAACGTTTCACGGTGGCTGTGCGCGGGTGCCGCACCATTCTTCTCTCACAGCCAGTCCCGATGAGCCTTCTCCGCCCTTTCCCCCCACATCTCACTGAGCGGGATCTCTGTGATGAAGTAGGCCCCTGGGTCAAGGTGTGGAAGGGCGCGAGCGGCGGCGACCATGACCTGAGCCGTCAGGACAGTGTCGTCTAACCGCGCCTCCAGCAGCAGATGATGGTGTCCAAGTCGTCCCGGAGGGCCTCGTCGATCGAGGACCACTCCCCGGCCTTCTTGTTCCAGCTCCGCGAGACTCTCCACGGGAAAGACCTGCGTGTCTTCTCCGAGAAAGAGCGGGTCGGCACAGATGGCTTGAGTGATCTTGTCCTGATCTGCCATCTTCTCCAATTCGACATAGACATACCGTTGCAATCTCCCATCGGTGGCTCGTGATTCGGCGCACAGGGCATCCTTCACCCCGACCACACTCTGAGCCATTGTGGTGTGGCGGAGACTGATGCCTGTGTGATGCCGCGTCTCCGTCGCTCCTCCTGGTATCAGCAGGGCAAACCACGAGCGGAACACCGACAGCGCACCAGGATCCCAGCCCGCCCCCACGATGGCCGGCGCCCTATGATGGAAGGCCACCTTGTGGATTGCGTTCTTATGGGCATGAAACGCCTCTCCGTGCAGCGTGGCGCAGTCCACGATCGGAATTCCATGCTGAAGAATCTGATACGCGGTCTCCATGACGACATTCGTCGGCACGCAGAGGAGCGCTACGTCGACATCCCTCGCCTGACCGATGTGGGTGGTCACTGGAATGGATCGGAGTGTCTCCGGGAGCTTCCACCCTGCACTTGCCACTCGACGCACGATGGCCGCCAGACTGAGATCGTGGCTCAGGGAAATGAGTTCCGCACAGACCTGTCCCACCCTGCCGAACCCGACGACTGCGAGACGCAATGGTTTCACGGGTGACATCCGCTCCCTACTGCCAGACAAGGATTTCCGGCTCCCGCCGTTGAACCGGGGGCGTCTCCCCGCTCGGATAGCCCACGACGACGGGGAACACCGGCACATACTCGTCCGGAATGCCGAGACTTCGCTTGACCCTGGCCTGACTCAACCAGGGCCGCGCAAACCCGATGGGGCAGGTGCCCAAGCCCATTGAGCAGGCTGCGAGCATCAGATTCTGCGAGGCGAGGGAACAGTCTTCCTCGCCGTTATGTGCATCCAACCTCGCGCAGATGACGATGAGCGTCCCCGCCCGATGGAAGATATGGTAGTCGGAACTGGAGATCATGTCGCGATACTTCGCGAGCGGAGATCCCGGCTTGAGATGCTTCAGTACGTAGGCTTTGATACGGTCGGACCAAGCTGCGAGCTGCGTTGGATTCTGAATCACAGCAAATGCCCAGGGCTGTTCGTTCATCGAGCTGGGAGCGTGAGTCGCGGCTTTGATGAGGGCCTCGATAGTCGTTTTATCGACCGGTTGATCGGTATAGGCTCGCACGGAGCGGCGGTTGTAGATCGCTTCCATCACATCCATCGCATCCCTCCATGCCTGTGCGACGAGAACGGGAGCACAGGCCATCTCGCAGCGCGGACCCTACCAGAGGCCAAAGCTCACATCCTTGAACGGGATCGTTTCCCATTGCTCGCTTTCCGCATCCAGGATGGCAATTTGGAGATCCGAAGGGAGAATTCTCATCCCCTTGGGCCGAACCCAGCTGTCAGCTTTCAAGGACTTGAAGTACAAGTGGGGCCTAGCTTGGGCATAGTCTCGTTCGTGAAACAACTCGAGTAATTGCAATGCGTCGGGAAATGTCATCGTGTCCTCCTTCTGAGTTCCAGCCAATCTTGCCAACTCCTTCAATGAGCAATCGGAATGCCGGACAGCGACGTTTCACATTCTTTCCCTCTAGGACCTCCCTTTGCAGAGTATTCTCGAAGAGATTGGATCATCCCGAGGGATTGACACATCAGGTAAGAAGGACAACGAATTCTAATCTCCGGGAATCCTGGCGACCTTTCGCCACAGCAGGGCTGCTGCATCTGTAGCGGATTTCCACAAACATCTGCAGTGATCCCTTCATTCATCAATTTCAAGTCCAGGAATTTTCTACAAGTGGACGGCGGATTGGTGCTCAGGTGGCATGGCCCCGTTCTTGCCATTGGAATCACACTACCAGTCATCGAAAAGCATTGGTTCGGGGTTCAGTGTAGAGAAGGAAGGGCTCATGCTATGAGGAGAACGAAGTTGTGCTCGCTCTGTCTTGTCTTCGCCATTGGACTCATGGCCCTGACGACCCCCCTCGCGACCGTCGCAGCAGAGACCATCCAGCGGACGGTGCGAGGTACAGT
>CAZPWD010000136.1:0-4101 GCA_964590025.1 uncultured Nitrospira sp. | reverse complement strand
TGAGAACAAATCGCTCCGGCTCACCAGCCCATGAGAATCCGGATCACCACGGCTCAAAGGAGGATTCCGATGAACGTCCAAGATATCATGACCAGCGATGTGCAATGTTGCGGCCCGGACACGAATCTGGCTGCCGCCGCCAAAATGATGTGGGACAGCGACTGCGGGGCTCTTCCCGTCCTGAATGTTCAGGGCCAGGTGATGGGCATGATCACGGATCGGGACATCTGCATGGCCGCAGCCACAAAGAATAAGCCGGCATCGGGCATCACGGTCTGGGAAACAGTGTCCGGAAGAGCCCACACCTGCCACATGTCCGATGATGTCCATACAGCCCTGGACATCATGAAACGGGAAAAAGTCCGACGGCTCCCGGTCGTGGATGAAGACGGGGTGCTCCAGGGCATCGTCGCCATAAACGATTTCGTCCTCCTCGCCGGAGAGGCGAAAGGGGGAAAGGTGCCGGCTCTTTCCTACGAGGATGTCGTACGGACGATGAAGGCGATCAGCGCGCACCGGGTGCTGGTGGGAATCTAACAGGACAGTTCTGAGCGCTGAGTTCTGGCTTATTTCCAACTCAGAACTTCCAACTCAGAACTCAACACTTAGCCTTCTGAGGCGGCATGTATCGTCGCGTCCTAGCCTTCGACTTCGACGGCACGCTCGCCGTCGACGGGAACGTGCCTGCCGAGGTTGAAACAGCCTTGGAACAATGCCGCGACAGCGGCCATGTGCTGTTTTTGGTCACAGGTCGGCGCTTCGAGACCGTCGCCCTCGGCCATCTGGGAAGTCTGTTCGCGGGCATCGTGTGGGAAAACGGCGCGGTCCTGACCCATACCGCGAGTGGAGAGACCTATCTCCCGTTCGGCCAACTCGATGCGCGATTGCTCAAGGCCATCGAAGAGGCCGGCATTCCGTTCGAGAGGGGGCTCGCCATCGCCGCTACCTGGACGCCCCATGATCAGGCCCTTTGGGGAATCCTCCGCTCACACGGCGGCAGTACCTCGATCGAATACAACAAGAGCGCAGTTATGGTGCTGCCACCCGGCGCGACGAAAGGGGCCGGCCTGGAACGGCTTCTTGCGTTGTGCGGTCTATCGCCCAGAAACCTCGCGGCGTTCGGCGATGCCGAGAATGATCTCTCGATGCTGACCTTGGCCGAGGTCTCGGTCGCGGTGGCCGACGCCATCCCCGCCGTCATCGAAATATCCGATGTCCTCGCCACAGCCCCTGGCCCTCAAGGGGTCCTTGAAATTCTCAGGCAGTATCCGCTCGGCGGAAAATTCCTCGATATCCCGCTCAACCGCGAGCGACCGATCCTGCTCGGACAGACAGATTCAGGCATGGTTGCCAGCATAGCAGCTTCCTGGTTAGCCGGACGCAATCTGGGGGTCTTCGGCAATTCCGCCACCGGCAAGTCGTGGATGGTCGGCTTGATCGCGGAAGGGCTCCATCACGAAGAGTATCAGGTCCTCCTGATCGATCCCGAAGGAGACTTCCGTGGGCTCCGGGTCTTGCCGCGGTTCGTATCGGTCAGCGGTGACCGGGCAACCCTCCCCCCTCCGTCCGCCGTGGTGTCGCTCCTCGACGAGGGAGGCGTGTCGTTGGTCCTCGATCTGAGTCAGTATCCCATCAGCTTGCGGAGTCACTATCTTGCCGAACTGATTCGTGCCTTACGCCCCGTGCGCGACCGCAAATTCCGCCCTCATTGGATTGTCCTCGATGAAGCGCAGGAGTTCTTGTTTGAAGGAAGCGAAGTCACGGCGCTGCTCCGTCCCTTGCTGGAGACCGGCGGCTGGGCCTTCGTCTCCTATCGCCCGGACCGCCTCAGCGAGTCGGTGCTTACCTCACTCCACCACTGCCTCTTGACCCGCCTCACGGACAGTCAGATCGGGGACTGTCTCCGGACCCACTGTGCCGTCTGCGGCCTGCAGAATGCGACCTTCGATCAAATCCCCATGGGCAGCGCCTTGCTCTGTAGTGGGGAAATCGTCCGCATGCGTCCTGCCATCAGGCGCGTGCCCCACGTCCGCCATCTCTACAAATATCTCGATGTGCCTCTGCCGCCAGGGAAACGGTTCTCCTTCCGAACCGAGAAAGGCCACCTGGCGATAGAAGCAGCCAGTTTGTACGAACTGTCCCGCCTGATTCCGACCCTCCCGCTGGAGAGCCTCGAATACCATGATCGTCGGGAGGATTTTGTGAAATGGGCCGACTGGACGCTCGGCGACGGAGGGCTCGCCGCGCGTCTACGAAAAGTGGCGAATCGCCACTATCAGGGAGAGGAACTCCGGGAGGCGCTCAATCAAGTTGTGTCAACCCACTATGAAGAGCTCCGACAACTAAAATAAAGCCCGGCGGAGCGGATGGGATTCGAATCATGGCGCCGTTGTCCAGCTAACGGCCAGTTCAGAGATCGGCCCTCGGCAGTGAACCAGGCTGGGTGCTGTCGCCTATCGCAACAGTTGACTTTTTCAAGTTGGGGCACCTTGGTCAATCAGACATACGAGCAGCCTCCTCCGTCCTGTCTCACAAACGTCAACCCCCTGTATGATCAAGGTTCTCTTGAATCAGCTTGGCCATGGTCTCCCGGCATGGCGCTTGCTGTTCAACTGACTATCCATTCGAGTAACGATACAATGAGGCGCCCAATGTCTTCTGAAGAAATCGTTACACAGCCAGTCCTCCAACAGTCCAGTAATCACTCTGTCAGCAACCGCGCTCACGCGCGCAACAAAGGAGGAGTCCCATGTCCGTCGCGAAAGTCATCGAGATTAGTTCCGAATCGCCGAAGAGTTTCGAAGATGCCATTCAGAACGGGATCACACGGGCATCCAAAACCGTACACGGCATCAAATCGGCTTGGGTGAAGGAACAACACGTGGTGATCGACAACGGCAAGGTGTCTTTGTATCGCGTGGATTTGAAAGTAACATTCGTGCTGGATTGACGAGCCGCGGAAGGAGTAGGGTCCTAACAGGCTGCAGAAAAACCATTTCGGCACAGCAAAACTTCGATGGCCTGCACATCTAGGACAAGAGGAGAGCACCCCAGCAGGATAGCCGCGCGGGACGGACGAGGCGGGAGAAGGTTCGAGGTCCGAAGTTCGAGGTGTTCGGAACGTCGAACCCGGAACTTCGAACTTCGGGTCGCGCTTTTCTCGCATGTCTCGCGCTTCCCGCACCACAGCCTCTGGCACCGGACTTGGATCGCCAAGAGCACTGCCTTCGCCCTTCCTCTGTTTCTTGTCGCCCTTACTTGCACCATCGCGTTCGGCTCATCGGGCCAGATCTCGGAGCCCCCCACTGAGGCGGTCCGCTCGACGCTCACCGAAGTCTTCCGCATCCTCGAAGACGAGAAGCTGAAGGATCCGGCCAAGCTCATCCCGCGCCGACACATGCTGGAAGAGGTCATCGCTTCCCACTTCGACTACGCGGAAATGTCGAAGCGAGCGCTCGCGGCCCACTGGGTTCCACTCACAGCCGGCGAGCGCGCCGAATTCGTCGAACTCTTCAAGAGCTTTCTTTCCGACCGCTATGCCGAAAAAATCGAAGGGTATTCGGGACAACAAGTATTCTATCTCTCTGAACGGGTCGAGGGGAACTATGCGGAGGTGCGGACCGAGCTGCGGTCGAGCAAAGTCGAAATCCCGATGGACTACCGCCTCTTCTCAAAAGAGGGCCGGTGGCACGCCTACGACATCATCGTAGACGGCGTGAGTCTGGTGAAGAATTACCGCAGTCAGTTCGAGAAGATCATCCGTACGTCGTCCCACCAGGAGTTAGTCCGCCGGCTGCGCGAGCGCACCGTCGGCGAGGACAAGAAAAAGAAGGCCTCGCTCACGGCAGTGCCGCACAGCCTCGCGGTCTAATTAGCCTCCGCCTCAGGTACTCAGGTATGCGCGGAGCCCGACCCAGGGAATGGCCTGATCCCCGCGCGTCCAGCCAGCTCATGGAGTTTTTCGTGGACTGACTCGTTGTTATAGGACTGGACTTCAGAGAGCGCCAGGCAATAGTCCGTCAGCGCTTCCAGCCAGACCTTCTGATTCTCGCAGGTCACAGGACCTTGTCGTGCTTCGTCGATCCTGAACGATGCCTCTTT
>CAZPWD010000135.1:0-7020 GCA_964590025.1 uncultured Nitrospira sp. | reverse complement strand
GGCTCACCGCCCTTGAGCTCCCCATCAATGAAGAGCTAGAAGGCTCGCTTCTAGCTCTTCACGATACTGGGCGTCAAGAAGATGAGCAGCTCTTGTTTCGCTACAGACTCGGTCTTCTGCTTGAAGAGCCATCCCAAAACAGGCACGCGAGAGAGATAGGGGACGCCAACCACGCTGTTGTTCTGCGAATCGATAAAGACCCCGCCGATCACCATGGTCTCGCCATCGCGGATAATGACCTGGGTATTGGCTTCGCGGCGGTCAATACTTGGACCAGCCGGATTGCTTCGTGCACCGACGGCGTTTCTGGTTGCGCGAACCTTCATCATGATCTGCTTACCGACTTCCTTGGGATCTCGCGAGGTAATCTGAGGAGTCACATTCAGTTCTAAGTTCGCATCCACAAAGGTTGTCTGAGTCCCCTGGAGGGAGGTCGTCTGGAACGGGATCGATTCCCCCTGTGAGATCTTGGCCTCCCGCTTGTCCAAGGTCGTGACCTTCGGCGCGGCAATGACTTTGCTCAAACCGAGCAACTCACCTGCCGACAACCTCATATCCAACTTCGCACCATCTGTTTTCCCAATCGTGAACCCGACACCAGGAGTCGACGTCAAACCACCGACTGTGGCGGGAAGATTTACCAGAAAATCATTCACTTTACTTCCAAATGATCCGCCAACACCCGAACTGAAGTTCGACACCCCAGAACCCTGATACTGATTCAGACTCTGGATACCCCACTGAACACCCAGCGAACGGGAATAGGTCGTATCAGCTTGCACGATCCTCGCTTCGATTTGGACTTGAGGTACTTCGAGATCGAGCCCATCAACCAGCTGTTTCATCACCCCAATTTTGGTTTCCGTATCCCGGACGATTAAGGCATTGGACCCCAGACTCATTTGCATCAACCCTCGCGGGCCCAAATACTGCCGAAGAGACGTCATAAGTTCCATCGCCGGCAGATTCCTAATATAGAACACCCGATCGACCAGTTCTTCTGCTTTCACCTTGGCATCCTTCGCCGACGCTTCTTCATTCTGCTGCTTGGCAATGTTCGCCAGCGAATCGATCCAAAGGATATTGCTCTGCCTGATCTTGCCTAACCCATTCATCTTCAAAATCATATCGAGCGCCTGATCCCAGGGCACACTCACGAGCTTCATCGTCACCTTGCTCTTGACCCCTTCACCGACGACCATGTTAAACCCACTCACTTCGGCAATGAGGCGCAGCACATTACTGATGTCGGCCTGCTGGAAATCCAGCGAAATGCGTCGGCCGATAAAACGCGTTTCTCCAACAACCAAATCTTCCTTTGGCATGCTTTTCTCACCACTATCTGCCTCGGAAGTCATCTGGACAGGTCGCACATGAAATTTCGTTGAAGACCGCCGAACCGTGGCCATTGTCCGCTGAACCACCCGAGAGGTGGCATCCGCCTGGACCGTCGGCATTACAGAATTTTCCGATTCGATGGTTTCGACCGCCTCGCCACGGTTACGGTGTGTATCTGCGCCCATATCCGTACCGGCGCCTTCCCGAAGAGTCACAATAAGATTCGCCCCTTGTGATTCAACCGAGTAGGCAGCCTTACTGGCAAGATCCAATACTACCCGTACTTTATCGGCATGATAACCCAGACGCACTTGCTTCAAAATTTGGTGATTCACAAATATGACTGGCTTGTGTATGGCGGAAGCCACGCCTGGAATGTCGATCATGAGACGTTGCTCATCAAGACGTGTCACCTCGTGGGCCAACTTGCCATCTCCCGAGATGACAACACGGATGTCGTCCGTGCCGCGCTGAACATCTATGCGAGTGAGGGTCTGCGCCAGACCTCCCTCGATGCTCGCGGGCATGCCTGAATCGACATTAGGTATGTCGGGTGACGCCCCCATCGATGGCATGGCCATCGGGACACTGAGCACTCCCACCGCCGAGAGCACGCGAACAAATGCTGTAGTTGTCATGGTCAGCTTAGGTATCATTCTGCGCCCTCTTTTGGGTGAAGGAGCTTGACATACTCCCGCTCCTGTTTACTCCCGTACACATCTGTAAACCTTTCTTGCACCACAATACCCTTCTCCGTCACGGCACTCACCACACCATTATTGGGACCGATTCGCGTTCCTCGACGCACCGTATATCCATTCCCATCTGGCGTCTGAACCATTGCCGTATTGCCATAGGCCCCCCATACCACAGCGATCAGGTTCATCTCAGTGAGCCCAACGCGCTGGAGCGGAGGTAACGTGGGGTCAATCGGCCCGAGTCCCAACTGTTGCAACACTGGCACGAACGGATCGCGCCGCCCAGAAGGGTCATAGGAATGTGCGCTTGCTGGCTCCAACATTGAATTGGGTGCAACTGGTTGAGCATTCTCATCGCCAGCTGCCGCGGCTGCGGTTGGAGACGGTGCGTGCTGCGGCACATCGTTGAGAGAAGACACTTTTAAGGAATCCTGCCGCATTGGGCTAATTTGTCGGACATGAGAACTCATACCTGTCTCAGCAAAGCCCAGGCCGACTGCGACGAGCAGACCGGCACATCCAAGCAGAGTCATTCTTGTTGTCTTCATGGTCAACCGCCAGTTTTCACAGATGGCATTCATCGCTCAAGGCCTCGCACACATCCAAGACTCTGTGCCCTATTTCTTCTGAGGAGTCGCCGGAACCACCGCAGCCAGCTTGGTTTCCTCTGGTGCTGCATAGGCGACAAGGTCAAACACGGTCTGTGTGACAACCCGTCCCTTCTCAAACTTTGGAGCTCCCATCTTGAGGCCAGACACGGTCACAATCCGAGGCATCGCGTTGATTCGATCGAAAAATAAGGCTGCGGTATGGTAGCCACCGGAGACCTCTACGTTCACCGGCATCCGCACAAAAAGTTTCGATGGATCTTCGCTCTTGGGACTCGGTTTCCACAGCTTAATGTCGAGCCCAAGGCGAATCCCCAAGTCTGACACCTGTTTGAGCAACATGATCGCCTCCTCTTCAGGCGGCAGCCGTTCTTTCTTTTTTGCAAGCTCAATCTCTAGTTGCTTGCTCGCAGCAATGAGTTCATCAAGATGCTTGACTTTAATGGTTAATGTTTGAATCTCGGTGTCAAGAGTGCCAATCGCTACCTGAAGCCCTGCAATCTCCGCAGACTTTGGTTCAGCTACATAGTAATAGAAGCCCACGATAATCCCAGCAAGAACCATTACAAGAAGCCCCACCTTCTGAACTAATGGGATTGATCGCAATAGGTCAAGATTAATAGCAGGCAGCTTCATGATGCTTACCCTTTAAGACGGAAACCAAGTTTAAACTGGTAGATATTGAGTTGGCTCTCCACCGCAGCTTTACTTTCTTGTAGATTGATGTTCGAGAAATAGTCGGTACGGCGCAGGTTGTTCACGAATTCCACTACATCATCGTTAGTCGCCGCACGACCCTCAAGATCGATCTCTTTCCCGTTGACCGCGACTCTCACTAGCCACACCTTCAGCGGCTCCAGGCTCTGGCTGACATGGTCGAGCACCTTGACAGGGCCGACACGTGACTTCTCCAATTCGTCAATAATACGATTTTTGTCTTCCAGCACTTTCTTCCGGCTTTCAAAATCAGAAACTTGCTTCACTTGTTCCTTCAGCTGCGCGACCTGCTTCTCCTTGTCGAGTTTTTCGGTCTGCCGCACATTTATCTCTTCATCAAGTGACGCCGAGTACCACCAGCATCCCGCCAGGGTGATGAACAACATCCCTACAGCCAACAGCCCCTGTGCTCTAACATCATACTGAGGCTTCGCCTTATGCCCCTTGGGCCCTGGCAATAAATTAATGCGAATCATCGATCCCCTACCGATCTAAGGGCCAATCCAACCCCCACGGCAGCCAGCGGAGCCAATTCGGCTAACGTATTCTGATCAAAATCGCTCCCTGATGTATCGATTTCGCCGAACGGATTTGCCACCTCGACAACAGCTTGCATTCGGTCTCTCAGTTGCGTGACCAGACCATTGACCTGAGCGCCCCCTCCGCACAAGAGAACCTGCTGAACGTCCGCATTCGACATGGTTGACTTGAAATAATCGATGGTCCGCGCAATTTCCGATGCAACCTCGGCATTGACACTCTCGAGGACCGTGGTCACCGCGGCCTGATTACTCCCTGCCGAACGTGCGCCTTTTTTCGTTTCCTCTGCCTCTTCGTAAGACATGCCCACTTCTCGCTGAATGGCTTCCGTATAGCGATTCCCCCCGATGGGAATATCACGTGTGAACAGCGAGGTGCCGCCTCGAACAATATTGACATTCATGACACTGGCGCCAATATTAACGAGCGCGGTCGTATCCTCCTGCGAGACAGGATAGTTGATCGCATGCATGTTTTCGATCGCAAAGGCATCCACATCCATGACGATCGGAAACAACCCTGCCCCCTTGACGAGTTCGGTCAACTCATTAATCTTGTCTTTCTTGGCCGCTACCAGAATGATCGACATCTCTCCCTGGGTATCGCCCGCGGCCTCGGAAGAGGGCAACACACTGAAGTCAATGTTTACCTCATTAATATCGAAGGGGATGTACTGCTCCGCGGCGAGTCTCACCTGCCCCTCCAACTCCTCATCAGGCATCGGCGGCAGGCTGATCTTTTTAATGATGACCGCATGGCCAGAAATCGACACGGCGACTTGCTTCACCTTGATGTTCGTTTCCTCAAACAATTCCTTAATCGCCGACACCACCCGCCCCTCATCCATCACCGTACCATCGACGATGACTTCCGGCTCGAGTGGTTTGTATCCAAACTTCTGGAGAATGTATCGCCCTCGGCTTTCCTTCAACTGGACGAGCTTGATACCACTCGACCCGATATCCAGCCCAACGAGCTGTCGCTTCGGGGTGAACATCGAGAACAGATCAGTTTCGGTGAGACTCTTGAATGAACTCAGCATACGTGCCTCTGACTGTACATGACTATCCGCGCAGAGCAAATCTTTATGTGAATTTCGCGCAGACCGTTAATCATGACCATACCCCCCGAACTTCAACGTCCCAAAGAAAGAATGTGTGTCGAGACCATTCTGGCTATTCACCTGCGCCCTGCCCTCCACTCCGCATTCCCCCATTATAGAGGAGCCGTTTGGACCTGAATCAGGTCCGACTCATGTCTGAACGGTGCGTCTACACTGCGGATTGGCTTCATGCACATGCTAAGTATAGTTCAGATGCTCTACCTGTCAAGCAAATCACTTTTCCTGCACGCAGAGAGACGAGGACGAGGGCTATGGTGGTGGGAGGACGTGCCTAACGGCGCCGGGGTTATTGTCTATTGAGATCGCGATGGGCGACGGTCACTTGATATCCAAGTGCTGAAAAACTTTCTTGGAGTCGGCCGGCAATCACCACAGACCGATGACGTCCGCCGGTGCAGCCAATCCCAACATTCACATAGCTGCGGCGTTCTCGTTCGAAGAGAGGAATGAGGAATTTGAAGAGGCCTTCCAGCTGCCCAATGAACGCGACGGCGTCCGGATCGGACAGCACATAATTCCGCACCCGCGGGTCTTCCCCAGTCAATGGTTTGAGGTCAGGAACGAAGAACGGGTTCCGCAAAAACCGGACGTCGAACAGGAGGTCTATGTCGTACGGCACGCCGAACTTGTAGCCGAATGTCACCAGCGAGATGGTCAACCGGCAAAGCGCGCCCTCCTGTCTGAACTGCCGATCCAACAGCTCTCGCAACTCATGCACCGTCAAATCAGATGTATCAATAATACGGTCGGCGTGGCGCCGTATATCGGCGAGACGCTCCTTTTCAAACCGCACTCCCTCCAATACCGGGAGATGCGGCAGGAGCGGGTGGGGCCTCCGAGACTCCGAGAATCGGCGAACCAGCACCTCCTCACGAGCTTCAAAGAATATCAACTCAACCGAATGACCAAGAACCTTAACCCGTTCAAGAATCCCCACGAGATCGGAAAAGAACACGCGCTCCCTGACATCGATGCCGAGCGCAACATTTTTAATCTCGCCCCCCTGCTGATGACACAACTCGACAAAGGTCGGCAGAAGAGCCGGCGGCAAATTATCGATGCAGAAATACCCGGCATCTTCGAAGCACTTGAGAGCATGCGATTTCCCCGAGCCAGAAAGACCGCTGATCACGACCAACTTGAGTACAGCCACGGCTGCCTACCCCTTACGGATCAATCAGGATCACTCGATCACGATCGACGCGCTGTAGAATCTGCAATTTCCCCGAGGACAGGGCGGTGAACACCACCAGCGAACCAGGCAGAGGGTCTAGCTGGCGCTTCGCGTCCTCCAGAGTCAGGACCGCCCGGGCTGGACGAATGACTTCAATCTCTCCCTCTTCTTTATGCATAGCCGGACGCAGAGTCTTGAGAACCGATCTCTTGGTCGGTTCTTTATGATCAGCCTGGCGTTCCTTGTGTTTTCGTATCTGGACGCCCAAGCGGTCCACGAGCTGGTCGATCGTCGCGTACATTTCCCGCGTCGAACCTTTTGCCTGAATCCGTCGCCCTTGCATCGTGCAGACGACCTCCGCACAATGCTGAAGCTTGCTCACACCCAGAATCACTTCCAGATGGCTCAGTTTCACGTCATACCGCGTGAGCCGCTCAAACCGATTTTCAATATGTTGTCTGAGCGCCGGCGTCACGACGAGATGTCGTCCTGTAATTTTCATGGACATTCATCCTTTCAAGCTGAATAACCTCGGCCTCACCTCTGCCACTCGACTATGCTTGTTGGTTCTGAGCACCCCTGACAACAGGGGAACACCGAATAAGAGGTGCGTACACGCGCAGCTGAACAGGAACGGCCTAACAGACCGCGGAAAACTATTGTGGCACAGTGGAAATTCAATAGCCCGCACATCAAGAACATCAGAAGAACCGCGCGCAGGATGCTCAAAAAGTCCGCCCAGCAAGGCCGCAGCGAGCGAAGAGGCGAGGCGTACGCTTCGGTACGTTGAGCTTCTGAGCGATGCGAGAACGCCGCTGGCGG
>CAZPWD010000134.1:0-7055 GCA_964590025.1 uncultured Nitrospira sp. | reverse complement strand
TTTGAGCATCCTGCGCAGTGTTTACCTCTAGTCCTAAGCGTGCAGGCGATTGAATTTCCACCGTGCCACAATAGTTTTTCCGCAAACTCCCAGCCGTCTCGATGGACGTCCGATCATCGAATTTCGGCCAGCATATTCTTGGCCAGCTTCGCCTCGTCCGACGTAGGGAACTCTTCGATGACCCGTTTGAGATTCTTCTTCGACTTGGCGAGATCTCCGGTTTCTCCCGCCGCGAGCCCTGATTTGAAGAGCGCCGCCGGCACCTTCTCGTTTCCCGGATACTCCGTCGAGAGGTACTCGAACGATTGCACCGCACGCACGTAATCTTTCTGCTGATAATAGGACTCTCCCAACCAGTAGTAGGCATTCGGCGTCAGCGACGTGCCAGGAAAGTCTTTCACAAATCGCTGAAAGCCCGCCACGGCAAGATCGTATTTCCCGTTGAGATAGTCGTTGTACGCCAGATTGAACGCCGACGTCGGGGTAATCGTGGGAGTGCCGGGCATCATCGTCGGCACATCTGCAGAGGAGGCCGGCTTCTGTGGTTTGGAGGGACGAGCGGGATCGACTTGAGCTGGCTCCACCTTGGGCACAACCGGAATACCCAATGTCTCGTCGGGTTTGGCCAACCTGCCCTCTAACTTTTGGATCCGTGCAGACAGTTCATCGAACTTCGGATCGACCTTCGGCCTGGCGGATTCGCTATCCTTCACCCGCTCCAGCGACTCCAAACGTCGCTGCAGCGCATCCAGCCGCTTTTGATCTTGCTCCTGAGACTTCGACACCGTCGCCAAGTGATCACGCAATATCACAAAATCCGCGTGGTTGGCACATCCAGCGAGCCACAGCATCGCCCCGGCCATGAAAACGACCAACCCCCTTGAACCCGTTTTCTTGCGCATCACGGTTATCGCAACTCCTTCAACTGGGATAGTTTATCGGACGCTTTTCCTGCCTCTGGACTCCGTGGATACAACGTCACCACCTGTTTGAAGGCCGAAGAAGCTCGCTTCTTATCTTTCATCGCCAGGTACGCATACCCTTTCTTCAAGATCGCCGCTGGTACTTTCTCGCTCTGGGGGAAATCCAGTTCGACGCGGTCATACGAATCGATCGCCTGCCTATAATCTTTCTTGCCGTAGTGCGATTCGCCGAGCCAATAGCGCGCGTTTGGAGACAGATCCGAGTTCTGATAGTCACGCAAAAATGCGGCGAACCCCTGCCGGGCTCCATCCAAATCCCCATCACGAAACAGTGTCAGTAGACGTTCGTACTCGACTTTATCGGAGCGCTCTCCTCTCTGGCTGATTTGCGGGCGCGGCGACTCCTCGGACTCGACTGCCGACGTCACCACTTCAGCCGATTGTCCCGCTTCAGCTTGCGCAGGGAGCGAAGCCGAAGGCGTTTCCTGCTCAACCTTTGGGGTTTCAGATGAAGGCACCGCCGCCGATCGCTGGGCCGGTTTCGTGGTTGACTGACGTGCCCCTCCCTTGTTTCCCCCTCGTACATGCGCATCCTGCGTGACCTGATCAACGGCCTTGGAGAGGGCATCCAAACGACGGTCTTGCTCATCGAAGCGGGCAGCAAACTTTTGTGCGACAGATGCAACACTCTTATTGACCTCGCCCAAGTGACCGGTCACCGCTTTGTTCATCTCATTGATATGGGTTGCCGACGCTTTGCTCGCCTGCTCTTCTTGGCTCACCCGCTCACTCAATCCTGTCAGCGAATCCCTGAATGCCGATAAGGACTGACTGAATTGTGCGAATTTTGCCGACAACTGCTCGGCCCGAGCCTGGCTATCCGCCAGCTCCTTATGCTGCTCCTCCAGACGTGCGTCGATACTCTTGGCAAGTCCGCTGTTCGTCTTCTGCACGACCTCAATGATCTCCTTTCGCATCACCTCCATCTGTCGGCTCACGTCGTCAAGGCGAGTGTTCACGTCCATGCGGAGCTGATCGCGCTCCTGTTTATTTTTGACATCTTGAGCATTGAGGCTCTCGCGCACCTGGTTGTAGCGAGTTGTGCTATCCGCCTCCAGCTTGCCGGCCAACTGTTCGAGCCGCTTGGTTTGTTGCTCAAGTTGCGCAGAGCGCTGCTTGAGGTCTTCCTGTTTGCCCTGGAGTTCTTGAGCTTGGTGCAATGCGCGCTCCAGTTCGCCACGCAACTGCGGCAGCTCCTGCTCCCGAAGCACCGAAATCTCCTGACTCTGCCGCGCGCGGGTCTGTGCCGACTCATCGCTCGACTGCTTGATGCGCTGCTGAAGATTCTTCTCCGTCTGTTTGAGATCAGCTTGTTGGGCTATGCAGCCGGTCGATAACAAGGCACAGATCACACAGATCGTCGTCCAGGTTCCCTTTGTATCCAAATGGTTCCACATTGTTCCACCCACGTATGATAAAGGAATCCCCTGCTCTCTCTTCGCGGACAACAGAGTCACAGCCGTCGCGACAAAGAGCACGTCGCCTACTTCCCGGTCTTCACCACAAGATGTCCTCGCCGATTCTGCTGGTAGCACGACTCCGTATGTTCATCGCAGGATGGCCGCTCTTTCCCATACGACACCACGGACAGACGATTGGCCCCGACACCGAGTTCGACCAGATAGTTCCGCGCGGCTTTCGCCCGTTTTTCGCCGAGTACGAGGTTGTAGGCGACGGTCCCGCGCTCGTCACAATGCCCTTCGACCTTGACCAGCGCATTCGGATTGGACTTCATCCAGTCCGCATCGCGACTCAACGCTTGACGCCCATCCTCGGAAATCGTCCAGCTATCGTAGGCGAAGAACACGTCCCGCAAGCCCGCTGCAGCTGAGGCAGCCTGCTCGGCCCTGATCTCATCCATTTGTCGTCCGGCACTGCTGGAGGGATCCACCTTCGCCAGCATCGTGCCACCGCCCACACGCTCCTCTGAAGGGTTCTTGTCGAGGCCCCGAAGCTCGCCGCCACCCGGCTGAACGCCGGTGTCCGGGAAGCTGCCGACACCGGACCTGGAACTATCTGAACTCCCCCCCTTCGCCATCCCTTGAGTGGACTGGGAGTCGCCGCCAGATTGTACGGACTTTTTGGAGCAGCCAGGCATACCAATTAATACCATGCTCATCACCAGCGCCAAGCCGCATGCACAGTGTGTCTTGTTCATACATCTTTCTCCTTTTCCTAGGTTAGTGATCTCGATCTTTTGCCTTCATTCATCCGGTACGGTCAAATCGTCATCCTCACGATGCCGGAGACCAGGAGGGCGCACTATTGTGCGTCCCCTGGAAGGTGAGCCGTTCTATGTCCTTACCATCGGCATCGATCATATAGATCTGGCTCTTTCCATCGGCCGTCGAACTGAACACCAGATGCCGGCCATCCGGCGACCAGGAGGGTGAATCATCGACACCCGGTCCTGTCGTCAATTGCATTCGTTTTTGTCCGTCCGGCGAGATGATACAGAGCTTATACTCTTTATTCGTCCGGCACACATAGGCGATCCAGTTCCCGCGCGGCGACCACACCGGCGCCGCATTGTAATCGCCTTCAAACGTCAGACGGCGCACGTTCGACCCCTCTGAACCCATCAGAAACAGCTGCGGCCCGCCACCCCGATCTGACACAAACACCATCTCTCTCCCGTTCGGGGACCAGGAGGGAGACAAGTCGCCGGACGGGTTTACTGTCAATCGTTGGATTGCTTTCGTCCTTGTATCCAACCGATAGAGCTCGGAATTGCCTTCGTGACTGGAGGCAAACGCCAGGAAGTTTCCATCAGGAGACAGTGCCGGAGTGATGTTCAATCCCCCCAGGGAAATCACCGTCCAGCGCTTGCCCGTCGCCAACTCAATCATGTCGATGTCCTGCGTATTGCGATTGCGATAGGCGGTGAAGATGAGGAACCGGCGATCCGGAGACCATTGTGGCATGAGATTCAGGAATCCATCGGCGGTGAGTTGGCGCGCATCGTAGCCATCATAATCCATCACGAACAACTCGCGAGCGGTCCCCTGTTCAGCCACATAAGCGATCTTTGTCCGCGCGATACCCGGCTCGCCCGTGTAACGATACACCAGTTCGTCGGCAAAGCGGTGCGCCATCAGCCGCACAACTGAGGGCGATCCCGCGTAACGCTTCCCTCCCACGAGTTCATCGCTGCCGCTGTCATAGACGAATCCTTCCATGTTCACGTCGGCTTCTTTGTCCGCCTCTTTCAGGCCCGCTTTTCCCCAGACCAGGACCGAGACACCCTTCTCAGCCGCCAGTTTGAATACAGCCTTGGAACCGGTCCCCATCCCATTACCGATATCGGGTGTTTGAATCCCAAGACTGGGCAAATCCACCAGATCAAAGACCAAGGAGCGTTTCACATCCTTTTTGAGGACTTCTTCGATCCGCCCCCCCAACCAATCGGGGCCTCCCGCGTTTTGTATCCCCGCAACACCCAGAGAAATCTTTTGGAAGTCGGGACGGGTGGCTTCGAGGAACACATCCGCCGCCCCAGATTCAAGAATGCCGACAACTCCTGCTAGCAGCAGCACTCCCCCGAACCAGGCACTGATCAATTTCACCCGTGTCATCCGACCGACTCTCCGACTCGAAATACCATTTCTACATCTTTATAGCTGTCTGCCATTTCAGCAGGAAACACGGGCAGGATTCGTGGCCGCAGCACGGCGCGCTGGCCCGCCATATCAAAATAGGCATTCCCGGACGACTGTTGTACGACCACATCTTTGATCGTCCCATCCCGTTGAAGCCGAAACTTGACGATCATCGTATAGGTTCGTCCCGCCATATCGATGGGAGGCGGCTCCCACTGGCTACTAATAATAGACTGCACGCGAGCCCAGTAGGGATTTGACCCAGCCGTACCGGAAATCCTCAGGGTCGTCTCGGGGGTCTTGGCCGCCGAAATTTTCACCTCCTGCTGGGGTGCCGGCTTGACTGACGCCTCGCTCGGTTTCACCTCTTTCGGGATCTCCAGCTTGGCCGCAGGCTGAAACTGTTTAATCTTTTTCAGCTCTTCTTCTAACTCACGATTCAGATCTTCGCTTACCGTAGACCGCTGCGGAATCTTCGCGGCCGGGTCTTGCGCCACATCCGGGACACGTGGGATATCGAGCACCTTCGCCGCCTGCTGGGGCTGAGCCACCGATTTTGTTGCAGGGCTCAAATCTCCAAACTTCGGCGCATCCGGCGGAAGCTGAAGATCCTGTAACATGTCCCTTCTTTTCTCGCCTATTGGAGGCGCGGCAGAAGGGACTGCACTGGGGACCACCGACTTGACTAATGGCGCCGGCTTCGGATCTGAAACTGTTGCTGACTCGACCGGCTTGGCCGACTCGGTCTGCCGCACGGGCGTCGACAGACTGACCAGCGATACTTCCACAGACGTCAAAGGGCGTTCACCCTGTTGCGGAAGCCGAAGCCCCACCGCCACGAGCAAGACAACCACATGAAGGACGAGCGACAGCACCAGCGTTCGCTTGAGTCGAGCGAACAGCCTGGATTGATCGTCCTGATCGAACCACGAACCTGACAGGACCGACGCCTGGGATGCCATAACAACCAGCCCCCTCGCGCACGTTGCGTCAACTTTTTCGCGGCGGGAGACGCGGAATTTGTGACGCTCCCACACGCTCCGGCCCAATCGGCTCCGTCACCATCCCGATCTTCTCGATCCCGGCTTTCTTGACGCCGTCCATGACTTGCACCACGACACCGTAGGGCACGTCGCGGTCGGCTCTGAGATACAGCGACACATCGGGATTGTCCCGTTTCAAGAGCTTCAATTTCTGTTCCAGCTGGGCCACCCCGACCGGATCCTTGTCGAGATACAGTCGTTGATCCTTTTCGATCGTGAGCACCGTGCGCATTTCCGCTTTGATGGTATTCGTGGCAGAAGTCGGCAGCTTAATGTCCATCCCTCGATACAGCATCGGCGCGGTGACCATGAAAATCACCAAGAGGACGAGGACCACATCGACGAGGGGGATGACGTTGATTTCTGCCAGAAACCGGCGGTGACGGGACTCTAGGGTCATCCTTGAACTCCGACCGGGACTGGTTTCGTCTTCGATACAGTGGTCGAGAGGGACGCCAAAAGCTCGATAGTGACTGAATCCAAGCGGAATGCCGTGCTGCGAATCCGAGTAAGGAAGTAATTATAGGCAATCACCGCGGGGATGGCGGTGAACAAACCGGCTGCCGTCGCGACTAAGGCCTCCGCAACGCCAGGAGCGACAGCAGAAATACTGGCGGTCCCTTGGGTGCCGATCTCACGAAACGCATCGATGATTCCCATCACGGTCCCGAGCAGTCCGACAAACGGAGTAATGTTTCCCGTCGTGGCAAGGAACGGGAGATAGCTCTCGAGCCGTGCGAGCTGGCGTTGCCCGAGATGGGACGCCGTCCGCTCCACCACGTGTCGATCAACTGGTCCCGAACCGCCACCATCCCTCCCCTCGACTGGCCCAGACCCCACACGCTCCATGACCCCTTCGAATACACATGCGCTGGGACTCCCTTCGATTCGTCGAGCTTGCCGATACAGCTCGTCGAGATCTCGTGCTTTCACGAGGAGAGCTAGGAATCGCTTGTCCTCCCGGTCTGCCACTCGAAACACTCGCCATTTGGAGAAAATAACGGCCCACGAGATGACCGAGAAGACGAACAGGAGAAAGAGCACGATTTTTGAAACCGCGCCGAGCGAACCCACCAGTCCGGTTAGACCTGTTTGAAACATGCGGCTATGACCTTTCCCTGCTCTAGGAAGTATTTATAATTCTGCCTACGGAGTCTAGCAAACACAGAGGAAAATGGCGGGGCCGACGGGATTTGAACCCGCGACCTCCAGATTGACAATCTGGCGTCCTAACCAGCTGAACGACGGCCCCTCAATACTCTACGTATAGCGGAAGATGTGAGTGACAAGACTATATCTAGCGGTTGGTCCCGTCTAAAATTTCATTGTTTCCGTTCAATTATCTGTCCTGCTCCGCGCGAACCAGCTTTCGCCCTGGTAGGCGGAACAGGGATCGAACCTGTGACCTCTGCCTTGTAAGGGCAGCGCTC
>CAZPWD010000133.1:0-7146 GCA_964590025.1 uncultured Nitrospira sp. | reverse complement strand
TTACTCACGCCGGTAGCCGTTCCGCGCTAGCAGGATGCTGAAAAAGTCCGCCAGCCTAAGAAGAACGTTATTTGGTTTGTCTGGTCTGTCTGGTTATTTTGGTTGAACGAAATTAACCAGATGAACCAAACAAACCATATCAACCAGATAGACCGGGTTAATGCGCGGGGCTGGGTGGTTTTGGGCCGAGCCTGGTTGTGTGCTGGAAGACGCACCTCGGGCAGGTGTAGTGGACGAACTGCTTGCCACCGACGAGACGCTTCTTCATCGGCACCTGGCACCAGGTGCAGAGGCGATCGGGAAGGTCGGCTGAGGGCGGGGGCGGGTTCGGTTTTGATGGAGTGACATTAGCCATGTGCGGCATTCTCTCCGACCGCTGAGAACCGTGTCAATCGATCGAGTGGCCCCTGAACGCCTCGGTCTGAAAAAAAGTTTGACCATCCTCCCCGATGTGAAAAGATTCGTGGTATAGTCCGAAACAACAGTCCATCGTCACAGTTTTTTCACTCTCCTAACAGAAAGGTGTACAACCTCTATGAATAGCTCGCCTGATTCCGAGTCCGCGATCTTTCCATCCGAGTCCCCAGTAGCTGCTTCCATTGCCCCCCAGGAGATGGTGGGTGAGGGAAAGGCGTGGGGACTCTGTACCGCCATCGATCTCCAAGATTGTCTTCCCGACCTGATCCGAAATGCCGACCATATCCGTCGTTATGTCGTCGAGCTGTGCGAGCTCATCGACATGAAGCGTTTTGGCGAGTGCCAGGTCGTCGAATTCGGCTCAGGCCGCGTTGCCGGCTATTCCATGGTGCAGCTGATCTCGACCTCGTTGATCAGCGGCCATTTTGCGAACGATACGAACAACGCCTACCTCGACATTTTCAGCTGCAAGGGCTATGACCCTGCCGTCGTCGAGGCGTTCTCCAAAGACTTTTTCGGCGCGAGTCGCAGTACCGCGACGGTCACGCTCCGTTACTAGGAAGGGACCGGGGGCCGTGGCACCGCGGCTCCCGGTATCGATCCGAGCAGGCCCTCGCCCGCCACGAGCTATGAACCCCACCACGGTCAAAGAGTTTTTTCAGCTTCTCCCAGGCCGGCTCGATTCAGATGCTGCCGAAGATGTTGATGCGGTCTACCAATTCGACCTGAGCGGTGCACAGGGCGGACAGTATATTCTCACGATCCGTGAGGGGGCTTGTCAGGTCGCAGAGGGGATGCATGCGGACCCGCATGTAGTGCTCTCGATGGCGGGAGAGGATTGCATCAAGATTCTGATGGGCCAGTTGAGTGGACCAGCCGTCGCCATGTCGGGCCGGCTCAAGATCAGCGGGGACATTGGCTTGGCGATGCAACTGAAGGCGCTCTTTCCCACCCTCGGGTAACCAACCGGTTCCTTTAAGCAGGCTGAGGCCGAGGTCAAGGTCGAGCGAAGATTCGAGTTGATTCAATTCAGCCTTAGCCTGAGCCTCAACCTTCCAGTATTCCTCTATCGACCAGCCGGCTCTGCCGGTATCCAGTCGGTGTCCTGCGTGGCCTTGTCCGCATGGCGAGGGAACCGTTCCTCCAATATCACATAGATCGTGGGGACGAGAAAGAGCGTGAGGATCGTCGAGACGCTGAGTCCTCCGACGACCGCGCGCGCCAATGGGGCGTTCGTTTCGCCGCCGGTTCCCCAGCCGATGGCCATGGGGAGCAGTCCAAGGACGGTGGCGAGGGAGGTCATCAGAATGGGCCGGAGTCGCGTCCGCGCAGCGGTGACCGCCGCGTCGTGTAACTCCCGCCCTCGCCGACGCAGAACGTTCGTATAATCGACCAGCAGGACGCCGTTTGAGACCACGATGCCCAGCATCATGATGATGCCCATCATTGACGTGGTGGAGAGGGTTGTATCCGTCAGGAAGAGGATCAGGATCACGCCCGGGAAGCCCATCGGGACCGAAAACATGATGACGAAGGGATCGATCAGCGATTTGAACTGGGCGGCCATCACCATATAGACGAGGACCAGCGCCAGGACCGTTGCAAACAGTAGCCCCTCAAACGTCTCTCTCTGTTGTTGAATCTGGCCGGCCAACCGGATGCTGAAGCCGGTTGGGAGCTGGATCTTGGCAAAGCCCGCCTCGAGGTCGATCGCCAGGGCGCCGAGGTCCCGGTCCACAGGGTTGGCGGTCAGATGGACTACCCGCTGAAAATACTTGCGGTCGATCTTCACCGGACCGGCATTGAGTTTGAGCGAGGCTACGTTTTTGAGGAGGACTGGCTCTCCGGTTCGTGCGGTCAAAATGATATTCTCGATGTCTGTGAGATCCTTCCGGTGTTCTTCCGCGAGCCATGCGCTGATGTAGTATTCGTTCCCGTTTTGGGGGTCGGTGTAGATGATGGGGTCGGTTTGGCCGTTGCCGTTGAGTGAGAAGAGCACGGCGTTGGCTACGTCCGTTTCGCTGATGCCAAGGAGGGCCGCCTTCTCTCGATCCACCACCACGTTGACCTCGGGATAGTTCTCCTCGCGGCTGACTTCGATGTCGGCCAGGCCTGGTATTTGGTGCATCATGCTTTCGACCTGCTGGATGACCCCCCGCGCTTTCTCGAAATCGTAGCCGTAGATTTCCACGTCGACGGATTTTTGCGACCCAAAGCTGGTGACTCGTTTGATGAGCCCGCCCGGATCGAAAAACATCGCGACGCCCGGAAAGAGTTTTAAGACTTTGGGCCTCACGTCGTTCATGATTTGCACTTGGTTTCGTTTCCGTTTGTCCGGCGTGACGAGATGGACGGAGATGCTCGACGTATGGGGACCGGTATTCGGATTGAATAGGGAGGAACGGCCCTGGGCTAACACTCCGGTACTGGAGACGATGGTTTCCAGCTCCTCGGCAGGGATCTGTGCCCGCAGCACCTGTTCGATCTCGGCCACTTGCTGCTCAGTTTTCTCCACTCGCTGACCGACCGGTCCGCGTAGGACGATACGGAACTGGCTTTCATCCGACACCGGCAAGAACTCCGTACCGATCTTGGGTACCAGCGCGAGCGAAGCGGTGAAGAGCAGCAGGATGCCGGTGATGAAGAGCCGGCGATGGGCCAAGACCCAGCGGAGCGATTCCTCGTAGCCTTTGTCCAATGACTCATACCGTTCGCGGCTCCAATCCATCAGGCTTACGAACCATGCCGGCATCGAACGGTGAGACTCATGTTCCGGCTTGAGGAATTTGTAGCAGAGCGCCGGGGTCACCGTTCGGGAGACGAAGAAGGAGGTGAACAGCGAGATCGTGATCGTGATGGTCAGGGGAATCAGGAGTAAGCGGGCAATCCCGGCGACGAAGAAAATCGGGAGGAAAACGACAACCGTGGTGACCGTCGAGGCCAGAATGGGCATCGCCACCTCGCGGGCCGCTTCCAGGATCGCGTCCCAGCGGCGGGGCGTGGTGTTGAGATGGCGTTGAATGTTCTCGAGTTCCACAATGGAGTCGTCGACGAGCCGGCCGATTCCGAGGGCCAGGCCTCCCAGGGTGAACACGTTCAGGGTTTGCCCGGAGAAGTACAGCACGATGAAGGTCACCATGATCGAGAGGGGAATGGCGACGGAAATGATCAGCGTACTCGTAAAGTTACGGAGGAAAATCAAGATGACAGCTGCGGCAAACAGCGATCCGTGCAACGCCTGTTCGATGAGGTTGCTGATCGACTGGCGGATATAGACCGATTGGTCGAAGGAAATGCCGAGCTTCACGCTGGGTGGAATGCCGACCATCTTCGGCAGGGCCTTGCGCAGCGCATCCACCACCTCCACGGTGTTGGCGATGGGCTGTTTGTTCACCCGCAGATACACGGATCTGGCCCCGTCCGTCCTGACGATGTTGGTCTGAATGTCCGACGAATCGGTCACGGTTCCGACATCCCGTACGCGCACGGGGCTTCCCTGCGGGTTGACCTTCACAATCACGTCCTGAATCGGGTCGACCGTGCGGAACTGATTATTGGTGAAGACGTTGTAGTCCAGATTGCCGGCTTTGATGTCGCCCGAGGGGAGAATGAGGTTGGCGGCCTTCACGGACTTGACAACGTCGAGGATCGAGAGGCTCCGGGCGTTCAACAGTGCCGGGTCGAGGTTGATGTTGATCTGGCGGATCTTCCCGCCTTCCACGGTGGCAGCGGCGACGTTAGCGATCTGTTCGATCTGCGGCGCAACCGTATTAGAGGCCAGGTCGTACAGGGCTCGTTCGTCGAGATCGTCGCTGGAGACTGTCACGAGGGAGACAGGGATATTGGAGACGTCAAACTTGACGATGAAGGGTTGCAGAATGCCGGGTGGGAGGCTGTTGAGAATTTGGGTGATGCGTTGCATCACCTCCATCTGGCCGACGTTAATGTCCGCGCCCCAGTTGAACCAGATCTGCACCGCGCCGATGCCTTGCTTTGCGAACGACTCAACATGTTCGACGTTCGACGCAGAACTGACGGCTTTCTCGATGGGATAGACGACACTCTGTTCGATGTCGAGCGGCGGCGCGCCTTTATAGATGACGCCGACGAAGGCGACGGGCACTTGAATCTGTGGAAAGAGATCGACCGGTAACCGCTGCACGGAGGTGGCACCCAGGATCACCATGGCCAAGGACAGCATTAGGATGCCGATGCGATTGCGAAGTGCGAGGAGGGTCAGCCACATGATGAAGACGTGGAACGTGAATCGTGAAACGTAAGGCGTAAGGCGTCAGGTGATGGATAAGGACGTGGAAGGCGAAATGATGTCTTCACAGCACACCTCACGCCTTACCCCTCACGCTTCACGGGTTCAAGAGGTTGCGTTTGCACAGGGGTGCCATCGTGCACGAGGTCTTTTCCGGAGACGATCACCTGTTCCGACCCGTCCAAGCCCTTGGTGATCTCCACCCGGTTCTCGTCGCGGACTCCGATTTCCACCGGCACCCGCTGGGCCTTTCCTTCGCGCACAATGTAGACATATTGGGCTTCTTCCAATCGACTTACTGCGTCAATGGGGATCTGAATCGTGTTTCGATGGGTGCCGACCAGGACCTCTACGCGGGCGAACATGCCGCCTTTTAAGACGTGATCCTTGTTGGGGAGATCCACCTCGATCGTCATTGTGCGGGTGGCTCGGTTCAGCGCCTGGACGACACGGGTGACCGTGCCCTCGAAGACGCGATTGGGATAGGCCTCGGCGCGAACTTCTGCTTTTTGACCCACCTGGATGAGCGGGACGTCTTTCTCGACGACCTCGATCAGAATGCGGACCGTTTGGATCTCATGGAGAGTGAGAATCCCGCGCGAGATGGTGGAGGTGCCGGCGGTTGTCCCGCTGACATAGGCGCCAAGATCGAGATTGCGCTCGGCTACGTAGCCCGCGAAGGGCGCACGGATATACGAGTAGGTCAGGTTCGTCTCGGCCTGCGCCAGGGCAACCTCCATTTGCTGGACCTGAGCGCGGAGTGAGTCGAGCGCCGCAGCCGCCGCGTCGTACGCGACCTGGGCGTTATCCAGATCTTGCTGCGAGACAAACTGGTCTTTGATCAACGCCTGCATCCGATTGAGCGTGAGGGTGGTGTTGCGGACTGTGGCGTTCTGCTGCGCGACTCTCGCTCTGGCTGCAGCCAGGTTTGCCTTGGCCTGGTTGACGGCATGCTGATAATCCGTGTGATCGATCTCGATCAGAATCTGGTTGGCTTTGACCAGGTCGCCTTTATCGACGTAGATTTTGGCAATGTAGCCGTCAACCCGTGAGAACAGATTGACCGCTTGGTTGGGGGTGATGTCGGCGGTATAGGTGAGTCGAATATCGAGGTCCTGTTTCAGTGGCGCCACGGTGGCGACGGTGATGACACGGGTTTTGCGGGTGTCGGTCTTGGCGCCGCTGCTGAGGCGAAACACGACGAGGGCGGTGATTGCAAAGAAAATAATCACCCCGAGTGTGACAATCGGATGTTGTTTCAGGGGATTCATCGCGAACGCCTCGCTGGCGGCTTATGGCTGGCTGGCATCTTGACCAGTCCAGTGAGGAAGAGGTCGACGTAGGTTGCCACCGTGTCCTCATGGGATTGATGCATCGGAACTCCGAAGATCTCGTGGAGCAGACGGTGATGGACGATCATGCCGATGAACGAGCGGGCTGCCAGGAGGGGGTCGACTGGGCGAAATGCGCCGTCCTCAATCCTTGTGCGAATGTACGCGGCGAGGTGATCGTAGAACACCTTGTGGTGCTTGCCGAAGAACATCTCGGATAGTTCGTGCCCTTCTAGCGCGCTGAACAAGAGGAGTCGTAAGAGTGTCGAATCGACGCCGGGACGAATGCGATAGCTCGCAATCATCGTAAACACGCGATAGTCGTCATGTTTTTTGGCCGCCACCTCCACCGCTTCGAGCAGTTCGTTGACGGTCACTTTTTCTGCCAGGATTGCGGCGTAGAGCGCCCGTTTCGTCGGAAAGTATTTGAAGACCAAGGCCTCGCTCACGCCCGCCGCTTTGGCAATTTCTTTTGTTGTGGTGCCGTTGAACCCTTTCGCGGCGAAGAGTGAAGCGGCAGCCACGATGAGGCTGGCCTGACGATCGCGCGCAGAAGCCCGCTGCCCGTTCCCGTTCGTAGTCTGTTTGGTCCGCTTCTTCATGGTAAGTGAGTGCTTACTCACCAAAATCCTAGCATGCAGCGCTTCTAGGGGGCAAGCGTTGGATAGGAACAGATAGCCCGCATTATTCATGACGGTTCGTCGCGAAATCGCTGAGCCGCGTCGCGAGACCAGCGCGCGGAGCCGTGAGGACCCGATGCGTACTCGTGCAGTACGGTGAGGGTTCGAGGGGCGAGCCAGCTGGCCGAAGGCTCGTCGTAGCAGCGGATCGGTGATTGCAGCAGAATCGCGCATGAATAATGCTGGTTAGTGAGCTGTTTCAGGTAGAGTTTACGCGGTGAGCCTTGAACGATGAAAATGCTGGCCAGACCTCCGATCACGGGCCGCACCCATCGTGTCCGGCTTCTGCCGTCATCATGATCGGCGTACGTAAGAATCACTTGACAGAGAAAAGCCATCTGCCGTATAAGCCAGACTCCTCGCGAGGTGGCTCTAGAGCAAGCCAAGGCTTGACATCGCGCATCAGAGGGTTGCCCACATGGATCTCGCCGGCGTTCAACGGTTGAGGTGC
>CAZPWD010000132.1:0-7160 GCA_964590025.1 uncultured Nitrospira sp. | reverse complement strand
TCGCTCCGGAGGCACGGGAGCGAGGAGCCACAGGCCACCGGCTCAGAGGGACGGCTCAGAGACGGGATGCTATTTCATCGGTCGCGCCCTGGAACAGTGTTCATGCTGAATCAGCCAGGTTGAGCCTTCTTTGCGCAGGAGTGTGGTGCATTGCCCGGTGTCCTGCGCTTCGAGTTCGCCTTTCCTGATCGCCTGAAACACGTAATCGTAGGTGGCCCAAGCCGTTGGGCCTGGCACCCGAACACGTAGGTTCGACACGGCGCTGATAAAGCGCAGGGTGCTTCCCTTGTTGAGTTCAGATTCATAGTCCGCGAACCACTTCTCGATTGAGTCCCGCGTCTCCGTCTCGCCATCCTGAATACCGACATAGTCCTTGGTGTACAGCTTCAACACGGCTTGTTTGTCTCTGGTTTCTGAAAAAGTCGCGGCTGCCATGGCGGCTTCCTTGACAGTCCTCTCGATCGCCTCCCCTTCCTCGGCAGACCAGGCCACCGACGTCCACGAGAGGCACGCCATCAGCAGTAAATAGACCAACCGTGTGGTCATAGCACACCTAGCAGACTGCGGAAAAAATATTGTGGCACTGCAGATCTTTGATTACCTTCACATCTTGGGATCGAGGAGAACGCCTCCCCCACAAGATGCTCAAAAAGGCCGTCCAGCAAGGCCGCAGCGAGCGAAGATCCGGAAGCGTACCCTCTGGGGTACGTTGAGGATCTGAGCGATGCGAGAACGCCGCTGGCGGACTTTTTCAGCTTCCTGTTAGACCCGTCAGCCTGCGTATTCGTAGGACAGGTCCCGAGACTGAACGAGACGAACATTCGACAATCTTCCCGATGAGAGAGAAGAGACCAGTTGGTTCCAGATGTGTTCGACCAGCTGCTCGCCGGTCACGGACTGAGTCCCGAAGGCCTGACGAAGCTCATGACGGCCGAACGTCCGCACCACCTTCTCCTGCACCAAGCGATCCAGCGCGCCGATATCCGTCACCATCCCGGTCACTGGATCTATCGTGCCATGGACCGTGACGAAGCAGTCCCACTCGGGGCCTTGCTTGCCATTCTGCACCGCCGTGAACGAGTAGCGGCGCGTGACGCTGGCGACGTTGAGCCCGGCCGCCGCCGTCACCTCGGCATACAGGTCTTCATCCTCATACAACCGAATCGCGTGGAGTGTACCGATCGCTTTTTGCGTATCCAGCTTGGTCCAGAGGACACGTGCAAGGTTTTCCGACGTGGGAATCCGGCCCTCGAAGTAGGGCATATCCAGGTTCAAATTCTTATGGTCGAATTCTTCGAGCACATTGAGCAAGATGCGCTTCAAATCGAAGAGATTCACGACCATGCCGGTCTTCGGATCTACCTCGCCCAAGACCGTCACCTCGACCATATAGTTATGCCCGTGCGCCGGCGGGTTGTAGCAGAGGCCGAACACTGCACGGTTCTTGGCCTCATCCCATTCAGCCTTAATATAGCGATGCGCCGCCGCAAACTCGATACGTTTTGTCAGTAAGACTGTAGACATAATGTGTAATTTCCAATTATCAATGTTGAATGTACGGAACGTCTGTCGTTCTTATTCTCCTGCACTCCAATTCAACATTCAACACTAAACATTCAACATTTGCTTGGACATTTATTTGCCCAAGTCAGAGAGCCACTCTTCACGCATGCTCCCAGGAACAGGCGCCTCGGCGTGGTATTCGCGATGGTGCACCGTCAGCGTGACCGGCACATGCAAGTCGGCGAACGCGGCTGTCATCGACGCGGACGGCCGGAATCGGACGAAATGCACCGCACTGATTTTGGTTTCATGACTGTGGCCGCCTTCGAACAGCCCGAAGGCCTGCTCGGTTCCGGCGCGGATCGCGACGGTTTCGCCGTGATCGAGTCCCATGAACACATCGAGCCATTCTTTCATCCGGTCCTGCTCCGTAAGCTCAATCAGCAACGTGGCGCTCAACTCACCGGACCCCGGCATGAGGGCATTATAGACGTCCAATTCTTCCTGGACTTTGTGGGGATCGAGGATGTGCTCGACCCGGATCATTTCCTGGGTCTGAAACCGCAACGTCTCACGATTTTCGAAGACGAGCGTGACGAGCGGCCCAACGGAAATCCGGCGCCGCTGTTTGAGCGCGATAATCTGCGAGCGGAACTGCTCCCGCTGGCGCTCATAGTCAGCCGTGGACAACAGATCAGTCTGTATGAGTTGCTTCATCATCTTTCTCGTGCTTCACAAACGGCGCTTCTTGCGTTTTACGTCTAACGTTTCACGTTTCACGAACAACGCCTTACCCCTTACCCCTCACGCCTCACCCTTTACGACCCCAACCCATAGGCATCGCGCACGATTTGAATCGGATGCTTCGCCGGCCTGCCGCCGGCATGGGCCATGGCGCCGGCTTGATCCAGCTGCAATCCCGCCAGTGGGCAATCGGAGGCAACGAGATCAGTCGTAACCTGTTCAATCACTCGAACGGCCTTCTGCGCGATCAGCATCGAGAGGGGGAAGAACTCCGTCTTGGCGGACCATGAGCCATCGTGGCCGGAACACTTCTCAATTACCTCGACCTGCGCGCCGGCGCACTCCATAAGTTCCTTGGATTTGAATCCGATGTTCTGGTCCCGCAGATGGCACGGAACCTGGTAGGCTACTCTCCCGGGTTTCTGCTGAAAGTCGGTGGCCAGGCCGCCCTCCCGCTTCAACTTCATGAGATACTCACAGACATCGAATGTCCGTTCCGCCACGCGCTGCACCTCAGGGCCACCGACGATCTCGGGGTATTCCCGCTTCCACATCAAGCTGCAACTGGGCACCGGCACGACAATCTCGTAGCCTTTCTCCACCCACGGCAAAAACGACGCGACATTCGCCGAGGCGGCCTGCTGAATCGCCGCCGTATCGCCGATATCGAACGAGGGCATGCCGCAACAACGTTGTTCGGGGATCACGACATGCACGCCGTTCTTTTCGAGGACTTGAATCGTCGCCTTGCCGACATCGGTCGCCTGATAATTAACCAGGCAACTCCCAAAGAGCGCGACCTTGCGCGGCGCAGAGGCGGGAACCTGTGCCGCCCCTCGACGCTCCCACCAATGGGTAAACGTCTCCGGAGAAAAGTGCAGGACCTGTCGATCACGATGCACACCGACCCACGATTCCATCAGCCTCCGAAGGAACCGGAGGCCCAACACCCAATTGGCAACCGGCGCCACCAGACTCCCGAGGGTACCGATCATATCCGTCTTGATCAGCAACCGATCACGCCAGCCCACCCCGCGCCTCGCGGCCAGATGCGTCTTCCACGCGATCATCAAGCGGGGAAAATCGAGGGCATACTGATGCGGCGGCGTATAAGGGCAGTGGTTGTAGCAGAGTTTACAGTAATAGCACTCATCGACGATCCGATGGTGATCGGTAGGCGTGAGCTTGGCAACGTCTCCCTCATAACGGTCGATGCCGTCGAGCAGCGTGTTGAACGACGGACACAGATTGAAGCAGCGCCGGCAGCTATCGCAGACTTCATAGATGCGCTGAGTGGCTTTCTGGAGCTGCCCGGGATCGATGGGATTGATCAGACTCAGACCATTCACGCTGCCCATTGTCTCCTGTGAGGTCCTGTGAATACAAGATCGGAAAACACAAAGGGTGAGCTGGGGGCACCCCAGCTCACCCTTATGCAGTCGACAGAGAACAAAACTAGAGCTGCTTCAGGCTATCGAGCCCCTTCGTGAAGCGATTGGCATGGGACCGCTCCGCCTTGGCAAGCGTCTCGAACCATTCAGCTAGTTCAGCGAATCCCTCGTCCCGAGCGGTTTTGGCCATGCCAGGGTACATCTGCGTGTACTCGTAGGTTTCGCCTTCGACCGCCGACTTCAGATTGGCTTCGGTATTGCCGATCGGCACCCCGGTTGCCGGATCCCCGACCTCCTTCAAGAAATCCAGGTGCCCGAACGCGTGGCCAGTTTCTGCCTCGGACGTATCGCGGAACAAGCCTCCGATATCAGGGAAACCCTCGATATCCGCCCGCCGGGCGAAATAGAGATAGCGCCGATTGGCCTGGGACTCGCCGGCAAATGCGCCCTTGAGATTGTCGTGGCTCTTGGTCCCTTTTAAACTTTTCCCCATTGTGTCCTCCTCCCTATACTAAGAAATGAAGCTCCCCGCAGCAGCCTACTCCGCCGAAGTAGCCACTTCGGCTACGAAGGCCGGAAGCTACGGGGTATTCGGCGAAGGAGAATCGGGCCGTCAACGGGATCTTACCACTATGCCCTCGGTGATTAACATAGCCATTCTCGTGTGACCAAAGGGTCCTGGGAGGTCATCCGACCGGTCGATACTCCTGTCTCGCTCGGCTAACCCGACGCCGGGTTTTCGGGATCGACGATCTCAAGAGGATCGGGGTACAATTGCCCAAGTCGATCAATCAACGGTTTCGCGGCCGGCGTGCTCTCGTGGGTCGGCTCACTCACCGGATGGTCCCAGGTGAGAGTGCGAATGCCGGCGTCCGTCAGCAACGAGCGGATCGTGGACAGACAGGCTTCCAGCGTCAATTCCGTGCCCTCGCGAAGATCGAGCACACGCTCCTTGGGATCAGTCGGCGGCGCCTCGGTATGGATGAGCGCCCAACAACGGTCGAACAGGGTAGTTCGAAGTTCCGACGGCACATTCAGTGTCGTGAGATCAGCCGTGCAGAGGGCCGACACGAACAGGACGAATTGCAAATCCGGCATCCCGGAATTCTGGATATCCAACGACGGCATGGCCGAACATTATCGATGGCGACCGGCACGGAGTCAACGGGCACAAAGCTCCCGGTGATGTCACGACTGAAGATGAGGAGCGTCAGACCATGATTACCATTTCGCTGATGGGTCAGCTTCAAACCGCCGATGGCGAACGGGACCTCGCCTGTGAAGTTCCGTCCCCCATGTCCGTCCGCCGGGTGATCCAGCGGCAGGGCATTCAGTTGCGCCATCTTCTCCAACTCATTCGCGAAAAGAAAGTGCTGGTGACCATCAATAAGAAGATCGCCAGCGAGGACTCACTGGTTCAGGACGGCGATGCGATTCGGCTGGTGGGGCACGACGGCATGGGCGGAACCGGGTTAGGCCCCTCGATGTAACGAGGCTAGCAGGATGCTGGAAAAGACCACCAGCGGCGTTCTCACATCGCTAAGAGGCTCAACGTACCGAAGCGTACGCCTCGCCCTCTTCGCTCGCTGCGGCCTTGCTGGACGGCCTTTTTGAACATCCTGAGGCTATTTTAGCTTCAGTACCTTTAGATGAAATTACAACGGTGTGTGGTGTTTAAACCAACTTTTCCCACAGCCTGCCAGAAAAGTACAGGGCCGGCGCCCCTCTCGGGGAGCCGGCCCTGTAGTTCTTCATGCGGCGTGACTGAAGCCGCTTACTTCTTCCCGAGGATCGCGTCCTTCGCGGCTTTGGCCACGCGGAACTTGACCACACGCTTGGCGGGGATCTTGATGGCCTCACCGGTCTGTGGGTTCCGTCCCATGCGGGCCTTGCGGTTCGCCAATACGAGCTTCCCGATTCCAGGGATCACGAAGACGTTCTTCGCTTCCTTGTAAGCCAAGGCGGCAAAGTCGTCCATGAGCTGGACCGACGCCTTCTTGGTCAACCCGGTCTTCTGGGCCAGGTAATCGGCGATCTGCGACTTGGTCATTGATTTAGCCATACGAGCAACCTCCTTAAAGAACGAAGATGGTGAAATGCAGTGAACTCGCCCCTCTTGACTCCGCTCAGACTCAATGAATATTCATGAACGAATAGTCGTGTCGCTGGAAGCGGCGAAAACCTGCGGGAGTCTATCCAAGCGCTCCGAGGCTGTCAACCAGAAAAACACAGCCAGGCATAGGAAAACGCCTTCACCGGCTTCTTGCAGTTTCGAGACCAGCCAGCGTACAGTACAAACTTGTACCGTATTCGTGAGTCACAATTGCCGTACCCCGAGTCGCTAGCATGGCAAAAGAACTACCGATTCTGCCATCGACCGCCCAACCGGCCGACGCTGCACAGGCAGAGCAGTACCAGTATTCTCGCGTGTTTTGTCAAAAGGAAAACTCACCCCCGCTCCGTTTGCTCTTGGAATTTCTCAAGTCACGTGCTCAGGCTCCGATTACTCCGCCGGACATGGACGAATCCATGTTGGATGAATGGGCCTGGGTCCAGGTAACGCTCGGTTATGATCGCAACCGAAAACCGATCCAGGTGTTTTGTGTCCGGGATCGAGGCACCTATCAAGACGTGTTCGACAAAGAGAAGGAGCTGTTCAGAGACCTCCTCTCCGCTCACGACGATATCGAAGCAGGACTCGTGCGCGAATACGTGGAGCGCGCGCGGTTTGTGCTCACGACTCGGTTCGCCAAGGATGATATGACCGATGAGGGCTATGACTTCAACGGATGGATCTTGGAGTTCTATCAAGACCAGTGCAATGGAATCGTCCAGATTGATAACCAGGGCTTCTACTCACCCAAAGGCGAGCTCACAGTCGATCTCTCCTTCAAAGAGGAATGAGCCGCCGTGGCTCTAACTCCGCCCAACCCTGCTCCTCTGTATCAAAAAACCGACCACTGGTTCCAGCGGGCAACCGCCGCCCTGCTGGGTGAAGTTCCCTGCCGACTCGGCTGCACCAGCTGTTGCATCGGCCCTTTTCCCATCACCCTCCTCGACGTCCACACCCTCCAACAGGGACTCTCCGGCCTTCCGCCGGATCACCGCCATCGTATCGAACAGCGTGCCATCGAACAGACCGCCGCAATGGAGGCCGCTTTTCCACAACTGACCCACACCGACCTGCTCGACAATTGGTCCGATCGGGAGATCGACCGGTTGGTCACAGAGTTTCACCATCATCCCTGTCCAGCGCTAGAGACAGACGGACGCTGTGGCGTGTACCATTACCGCCCCCTTGTCTGCCGATCGATGGGCATCCCGACAGAAGATCGCGGCCTGACCCATGGCGCCTGCGAGGTCCAAACATTCATCCCGATCGTGCGGCTCCCCTCCGCATTCCGCGAGGAGGAAGATCGCTTGGTGCAGGAGGAAGCCACCTCCCTAGAAGCGCTTCGTCGGACCACCGGCTCAACAGGAGAAGAGGTATTCCTGCCCTATGGGTTCTTACACCGCGAGACT